>CAZUZY010000097.1:0-22329 GCA_964624885.1 uncultured Polyangiales bacterium
ACGCCGGCGAGGCCCGCCGTCACGACGCGCGCGACCGCGGCGCGCAGGGCCGGGTGATCGAGCCGGCGCACGAGGGCCGGGTCGAACGCGCCGTAGGCCTGGAGCGCATAGATCAGCGCCACCATCACGCCCGGCTCGTTGCGGTCCAGCGCGGCGTTCGCCGTCTCCCAGGCGTGGGTGAAGTACGCGTTGTGCAGACCGCCCGGGAAGGCCACGTCGGTGTAGACGTCGAACAGCGAGAAGCGTGGGGCGACGGCGCGCACGGCCGGGTGCCCCACCGTGGCGAGGAACTCGGCGGTCGTGCCCTCGTACGAGACCCCGGTCGAGCCGACGCGCCCGTTGGACCACGGCTGGCGCACGATCCACTCGACGATCTCGCGCCCGTCGGCGACCTCGCCGTCGAGCCACCAGGGGCAGGGGCGCTCGCCGAACGAGGCCCCCGAGCCACGGACGTCGACGTCGACCCACGCGTAGCCGCGCGAGGTGAAGAGCGCGCGCATGGGCGCGTTCATCGGATCGAGCGTGGCGGCGGGCAGCAGCGGTCGCAGCAGGGGGTGCACCGCGAAGCGCCGCAGGTAGCGCGTCTGGCGCACGATCGTCGGCAGCCGCCCGCGCGCGCCCACGGGCAGGCACACGTCGACGGCGATGCGGACGCCGTCCCGCATGGGGAGGTGCAGCGAACGCCGCTCGAAGCCGGTGTACTGCGCGGGGCGCGCGCGCAGGTATCCGGCGTGGCTCGGGTCTACGTCGCGGGAGGGACGCACGGCGCCATGAGACGCGCGCGGAGGCGCTGGGGCAAGGGCGGACCGCGTCCGCCACGCGCCCGACCGTGCAACCATGGCCGCGTGACCCACTACGACGACCTCGTCATCGGCAGCGGCATGGGCGGCTTGACCGTCGCGGCGCTCCTCGCGAACGCGGGTCGAAGGGTGCTCGTGCTCGAGGCGCACGACGTCCCGGGTGGCTACGCGCACACGTTCCGGATGCGCGACTACCGCTTCTGCGCGCAGGTCCACTACGTCTTTGGCTGCGGCGAGGGCGAGACCATCCACCGGCTGCTCGACCGGCTCGGCCTCGTCGAGCAGGTGCCCTTCGTGCGGCTCGATCCGGAGGGCTTCGACCACGTGGTCGTCGCGGGGCAGCGCCACCGGATCCCCAACGGCCTCGCCAAGAGCCGGGACCGGTTGATGCGGCGCTACCCCGCGGCCGCGCGGCCGATCCGCGCCTACTTCGACGTCGTGCAGACGATCGCCGACGAGCTCGATCGCCTCGACGGCTTGCCCGAGCGGTTCTCGCTCGCGCTCCTGCCCGCGGCCTACCGCTGCCGCCACCTCCTCCGCTACCAGCGCTGGACGCTCGACGACCTCTACGACCAGGTCGGGATGCCGATGCTCCTGCGCGCCGTCCTCGCGGGGCAGTGCGGCGACTACCTCCTGCCGCCCCGCGACGTGTCGCTGCTGCTGCACGTGGCGCTGGTCGCCAACTACGATCGCGGCGCCTACTACCCGCGCCACCACTACTTCCACTTCGTCGAGTCGATCGCCGATGCGATCCGACGTCGCCCGGGGTGCTCGATCCTGTTCGAGCACGAGGTCGACCGCATCCACACCGAAGGCGACCGGGTGGTCGGCGTGACCACCAGGAACGGCCAGCGCTTCACCGCCGACCGGTACGTCTCGAACGTCGACCCCCGCCGCACGCGCGAGCTCGCGGGCGGATCGCTCCGCGACCCGCGCCTGCTCGACTACGAGTACTCGGCCGGGACGTTCACGATGTACCTCGGCGTGCGCGGGCTCGATCTGCGGGAGCACGGCTTCGGCTCGCACAACGTCTGGCGCTACCCTCACGCGGATCTGAACCGCGTCTACGACGACCAGGGCCTGCGCCATGATCTCTCGGATCCCTGGCTGTTCCTCTCGACGCCGACGCTGCACAGCGGCGAGCCCGGGCTCTGCCCCGCGGGCGACCAGATCCTCGAGGTGGCGACCTCGTGCGACTACGATCGCTTCGCGGACCTGCGGCGGAGGGACCGGCCCGCCTACCACCGGGAGAAGAAGCGGATCCGCGACACGATCCTCGAGCTCCTCCAGGCCGAGCTCGTGCCGCGGCTGCGCGATCACCTCGTGATGCGCGTGACCGGCACCCCGGCGACGAACGAGCGCTACTGCTTCGCGCCGCGGGGCAACTCGTACGGCTCGGCGCTGACGCCCGCGAACATCGGCCTCGGTCGGCGGCCCCGGCGGGCGCTCGACAACCTGTGGCTCGTGAACGCCACGGCGGGTTTTCCGAGCGTGGCCGGCACGATCGGCGCGGGGCTCCGCCTGTTCGACGAGCTCTCGGCGTAGGCGGAGCGTGTGACGCAGCGGGCTCGGTCGACCGCACCGCGCGGCATTCGAGATGAAGGAGCTGTGTTCGATATAGCGAACAACGTAGGCCAAAGCAGAGCTTGCACAAACAATAGACAAAGATGAGACAAATGCTGTGACGTCTGGGCCCCACCCGCCATCTGTGAAGGAGCCGCCACGCGGCCATCACCCACGGAGGCTCTCATGACCCTTTCTTCGCGCAGCGCCCTCGCCCTCTTCGTCGCCGTCCCGCTCGCCCTCGCCGGCTGCGGCAGCGACGACCCCGCGCCCGCCACGACGGCCGACACCGGCACGACGCCGACCGACACCGGCGCGACGCCGACCGACACGGGCTCGCCGACCGACACGGGGGGTGACACGACCGCGGCCAAGGACATCGTCGACACCGCCGTCGGCGCTGGCACGTTCAAGACGCTCGTCGCCGCGGTCCAGGCTGCCGGCCTCGAGTCCACCCTGCGCGGGGCCGGACCGTTCACCGTGTTCGCCCCGGACGACGCCGCGTTCAAGAAGAGCGTCCCCGACTTCTTGCTCACCCAGCTGACGACCGCGCCCTACAAGACCGAGCTCGCGCTGATCCTGAAGTACCACGTGCTCGCCGGCTCGGTGAAGGCTGCGGACGTGCTCGGCAAGAAGTCCACGCCGAGCACCGTCCTCGGCGCCAAGCTCTCGGTCGACGGGACCTCGGGCAAGGTCGTGATCAACGGTGGCGCCACCGTGACCACCGCGGACATCGGTGCCTCGAACGGGCTCGTCCACGTGCTCGACGCAGTGCTCTTGCCGACCATCGTCGACACCGCGGTGGGCTACGACGACGGCACGACCAAGTTCTCCACCCTGGTCACCGCGGTCACCGCCGCCGACCTCGCTCCGACCTTGAGTGGCCCGGGGACCTTCACGGTGTTCGCCCCGACCGACAAGGCGTTCGCCGACCTCAAGACCAAGCTCGGCGACACCGTGTTCGCCGGCCTGCTCGCCGACAAGGCGAAGCTCGCCAAGGTGCTCAAGTACCACGTGCTCGGGGCCGTCGCGTACGGCAAGGATGTCACGACGGGCGACGTCACCACCCTCGAGGGCTCGAAGCTCAAGCTGACGGTGGCGGGCGGCAAGGTCACGATCGGTGACACCACGGCCACCGCGGCCAACGTGGTGCTCACCGACCTGCCGAACAGCAACGGCGTGATCCACGTGATCGACAAGGTGCTGGTCCCGGCCGGCATCCTCTGAGCCCGAGCTCGGCCCAGCGAGTCGACTCGTTCAGAGCAGCGCCCGCAGCCGCGGCTCCCGCAGCACGTAGCCGGCCCTCCGCCTGTTCGACGAGCTCTCGGGGTAGGCGGGGCGCCACGGCCGGCCGATGGGGCGGCGCCAAGGTTTGCCGGTGGAGCCGGGTCCATCGCTCCCATGCGTCTGCTGCTCCCCCTGGTCGCCCTCCTCGCCGCCTGCACACCGGCCCGACCTCCTCCACCGACCGCGACCGAGAGCGGATGCACAGACGGAGACGTCCTCCATCCCAAGGAGCTGCGCTGCCAGACAGCGTGTGTCCAACGCGCCGACGGGATGGCTTGCGTGACGCTGGCCGAGGCCGAGCAGAAGGAGCCATGCGGGGTCCTCGCGTGCGGCGTGGGGTGCTCGTGCTCCTCCGACGCACCGAACGTGTGCCTGTGCTCGGCGGCGTTGGTGAAGTGACGGAGTTGCCCGCACACCTACGATCCCACCGAGGCCTTCAGAGCAGCGCCCGCAGCCGCGGCTCGCGCAGCACGTAGCCGGCCCAGAGGAGGACGCCCATCAGGACCGGGAACCAGAGGGGCGTGCGGACGTACACGTGGATCGCCGTGGCGCCGCCGAGGAACGCGGTGAGCAGGAGGGCGCCGAGGAGCCGGGTGCGCGGGATCAGGTGGAGCACCGTCGACACGGCGAGCACCGCGCCGATTGCGCGCACCGTCTCGTAGGCGAGGCCCATCTTCTGGCAGGCCTCCACCACCACGGCGAGAGGCACGAGCTTGCCGAACGCGTCGAAGAACAGGAACGTGACGACGAGGCCGGTGAGGACCCGACCGATCCAGATCGGCGCGCGCGAGGTGTGGTCGGTGGCGGGGGAAAGCACGTTCTCCATGGCGGGGTCTCTCGGGTTCGGTGTGGCGGCGAGGCAGCGACGGGCCACCTCCACCACGACGTCGAACGACCGCGCGGCGGATCGACCGCAGGAGCCGAACAATCTGTAACTATTGACAAGTGCTAGGGAATCACCGCGCCCGCGCCACCATCTTCATCCCGTGCTTGGGGTTCAGCGTCACGCGTGGGTTCATCGCGACCCGGTGCCCCGGCGCGTGCTCGAGCCGGAACGACTGGGCCAGCGTGGCGAGCAGGAGCCGCGCCTCGATCATGGCGAACGTCTTGCCGATGCAGGCCCGGGGCCCGGCGCCGAACGGCACGTAGGCGTTCTTCGGCAGCTCGGCCTCGGCCGCCGGCGTGAAGCGCTCGGGCCGGAACACCTCGGGCTCGGGGAACCAGCGCGCGTCGTGGTGGGTCAGGTAGATCCACAGCACGAGCTCGCTCCCCTTCGGGATCACGTAGCCGCCGATCTCCACGTCCTCGGCCGCGCGGCGCGCAAGCAGGTAGACGGGCGGGTAGATCCGCATCGATTCCTTGAGGACCATCTCCGTGTACGGGAGCTTCGGGAGGTCCTCGAGCGTGGGCAGGCGCGCTTCGCGCCCCCGGCCGAGCACGCGGTCGAGCTCCTCGTGGAGGGCGCGCTCCGCGGCGGGGTTCTGCGACAGCAGGTAGAACGTCCAGGTGAGCGCGTGCGAGGTGGTCTCGTGCCCGGCGAGGAACAGGGTGACGAGCTGGTCGCGCATCTCGCGCTCGTCGAGGCCGCCACCGTCGCCCTCGGAGTCGACCGCGGCCAGCATCGACTGCAGGAGATCGGGCGGCGCGGACTCGGGGGCCACGGCGCGGCGCTCGCGGATCATGCGGTAGACGATGCGGTCGATCGACTCGACCGCGCGACGGAAGCGCCGCCGCCCCGGGGTCGGGAGCCATCGGGGCAAGAAGTCCGGGCGAGACGCGGTGTCCTGCAGCGCGACCATCGCCCGCGAGACGTCGTCGGTGTCGCGGGAGGCGTCGTGGCTGAAGAGCGTCTGACAGACCACCCCCAGCGTGAGCTCCATCATCGCGCGGCTCAGATCGAGAGACTGGCCGTCGGAGAGGCCGCTGCGCACGCGGGCCGCCTCGCGGGTCATGGTCTCGGCGTAGGTGGCGAGCCGGGCCTGTGCGAACGCCGGTTGCAAGAGCCGCCGCTGCCGGCGCCAGACCTCGCCGTCGGTCGTGAGCAACCCGTCGCCGACGACGCGGGACAGCTGCTCGAAGGCGCTGTGCTCCTTGCGCATCTTCGCGGCGTGGGTCACGAGCACCGCGTGGAGGTGGTCGGGGTGGCGCAGCACGTAGAGTCCGGGCTCGCCCGGGCGCTGGCTCGGTACGAAGTAGAGGTCGCCGTAGGTGGAGAAGCGGCCGCCCACGAACCCGAGCGGGTCGCGCGCGAAGCCCACGAAGAACGGGATCGCGTCGCGCAGGCCGCGACGGACCGGCGGGCCCGGTGGCAGGCGGGGTTCGAGGGCGGGCTGCATGGAGCTGAACGATGCCGTCGCCGTCCCGCGGGTGCACGCGCTGCTCCCGGGCGGAGCCACAGTGCGCTAGCTTCGGTCCGATGAAATGGCTGCTCGCCTCGGTCCTCGCGCTCGCGCTCCCCGGCTGCCCGTCGAAGGAGGCCTCCGACAAGGGCAACAAGGACGAAGAGGGCTCGTCGAAGAAGAAGACGAAGGACGACAAGGGCAAGGGTGACGACGAGGGGGGGACCGCCGAGGTGGACCCGTTCGCGAAGGACCACCTCGCCATCGCCAAGAAGATCGCCTGCGGCGACTCGCCTCTCGAGCCGTGGTGCACCGCGGCCAAGGGGTTCGCCAAGGCGACGCGCGCCAAGCTCCCGGACACGGGGACCCTCCTCGGCGTCACCACGTTCGTGCAGACCAAGGGCGCGAGCGCCGAGACCTTCGAGAAGCACCTCCACCTCTCGAGCGCGGCGTTCAAGAACGACGGCGACGACTCCGCAGCCTTCATCGCCCAGGTGAAGCCCGACTCGGCGTCGGAGCAGAAGGAGGTGCAGCGCCTCACCGACCTGCTGTTCGACGCCTTCGCCGGCAAGAAGGTCACCCTCGATCCCAACGCGGGGCTGCGCGGCTACCTGGACGGCCTGCCCAAGAAGGCGAAGTACGCGCTCGAGAAGCACGAGGGCGGCTACAAGGTCGCGGGGGGCGCGCACGCCGATCTCCGCAAGGTGGGGAAGTACTGGGTCGCGGTGGAGATCCCGCCGAAGGATCCGGCCGGCATCTGGTGGAGCGTGTTCTCGACCCAGGCCTACGAGTGACCCGCGGCTGGGGTGCCGGTGGGGGTCGTGATGGCCCCGATGGATGCCCCCGCAGGCGAAGCGCTATGGCCGGCCCAGGAGCTCGCCCCGCAGGAAGCGTGCGGCGAGGTAGACGGCGTCGCGCTCGGTGACGACCAGCACCGCGCAGGGCTCGTGGGCCGCCACGGCGGGTGCGGCACCGTGCGCGGCGGGGACGCGCGCGACGACCGAGGACTCCGAGATCGCGGTCACCGTCTCGCGATCGATGGTGAGGGCGACCCGCACCGTGACGTCGACGCCCCCGGCCGCGGCGTTGCGCGTGCTCCAGCGAACGTCGAAGTCGCAGGTGAAGTCCTCGGCGGGCGCGTCGCCCTCGGGCCGAGCGCCGAGCATTGCCGGGACCAGCTCGGCGAGCGGGGCACCGACGAGCGGCCCGCGGGCGAGGAGGCAGCGGTCGCCGCGCCCATCGCGGGCGAGCTCGACGACGAAGACTCCAGCTCCCGCCAGTCTGCGGGGCGTCGTTCGAGACAACCGCTTGTCCACGTAGGCGTAGCGCTCCGTCTCCGCGCGGCCGACGACCTCGGGGACGAGCACCGCGTGGGCGCGGCGCTCGCCGAGCCCCTGCTCGATCGTGGCGCGGACGTTCGAGAACCCCGAGCCGACCGCGGCGAAGACGGCGCGCGGATCGAGCGCGTGGGAGACGCCTCCGAGCCCCACGAACGCCGGCGGATCGTGCGCGACCCGGACGCCTCCCAGCGAGGCGAGGTCGGCCTCGTAGGCCAGGCTCCGGGCGGCGCCGTAGAGCACGTCGGGTCGGGTGGTCGGCGCCTCCAGCGAGACGACGACCTCGGTCTCGGCCAGATCGTCCCGGCCGACGACGCGCGTCACGGGACGATGATCCCGTTCGGCAGCGGTGCGCCGGGCTGGCTCGGGTCGGTGACGATGTTGCCGGCGGCGCCGGTGCCGCCCTGGCCGTCGCGGGGCACGGACCAGGGAATGAAGACCTGATTGCCGCCACCCGGGTGGGGGTCGTTGCTGGGATTGTACAGGGGGACGCTGTTGCCGGAGGCGTCGATCGGGCGCTGCGGCGCGATCGGGCCGACGTAGGTGACCGTGCCCGCCGTGACCGTCGCGCGATGGCTGTAGTCGACGGGCGAGAGGCCGCCGCGGCTGCCGTCGGGGTTGTTGGGCCACTGGGGCAGGACGGCCTGATCGCGCCGGACCTCTTGCACCGAACCGGCGGGGCGGTAGTCGTAGAAGGCGCCGCCGGGGCGGGACTGCGTGCCGGCGCGGTGCATCACGGTGTCTTGCTGGACCACCACCACCTTGTACTGCCCGTTGGTGAACGTCGCCGCCATCGGGTCGGAGAGGACGTAACACTGCAGACCGAGCGGATCGACGTGGGTGGTCGGCGATCCGTTGAACGCAAACACGTTTTCTCCCCCGGCGATGCCCAGCGGATCGGGGGTGAGGAATCGGCCGACCACGGGGTCGAACCAGCGGTGCAGCGTCGAGCACAATCCGAGATCCTCGTCGTAGACGTGTCCGTGCAGGCGGAAGGGCGGCGCCAGGTCCGACTCCCCCTCCTCCTGCAGGCGCGCGCCGTAGGGCGCCTGGACCCCGGACCACGAGAGCACCCCGTCGTCACGCACGAGCTCGCGCGGCACGCCGAGCGGGTCGGTCACGTAGAGGTAGCTGCGGTCGTCCTCGATCTGGAGGAGAGGCAGCAGCGAGGCCGCGTGCTGGACGAAGGCCCGGCGCCGGCCGTCGCCGTGGATCTCCATGGCGAGCGCGTTGCCGTCCCACACGGTCTCGGTGACGTCCATCGCCGCGTCCACGGTCTCGCCCGCGAGCGCGCGCTGCACGAGCTCGTCGTCGATGGGCCCGACGACCACCTTCTTGGTCCGGCGCCCGAGCGCGTCGTAGGTGTAGAGGACCCGTGTCCCGTCGGGCAGGAGGGCGCTCCGGAGCCGGTCGCGGCCGTCCCACTCGTAGGTGGTGACCCGGTCGCCGGGCTCGATCTTGCGCACGCGGCGGTTGCGCTCGTCGGTCTCGTAGCGCGCCGAACCATCCGCGCGGAGCACGTTGCCGGTGGCCACCTCGTGCCTCGACGCCGCAGCCCCGAGCGCGAAGGCCAGGATCGACCCCGTGGGGTCGTGGGAGAGGTGCGCGGTGACGGCGTCTCCCTCGACGCCGAGGAGCCGTCCAATGGTGTCGTAGGCGAACCGCTCGCTGCCCCAGCGCTCGTCGCGCACGCTCGCGGGGCGGTGGAGGGCGTCGTAGCCGTACGCGCGGCTCACCAGATCGGTGTAGTGGCCGTCGGCGCGCCGGTGGGTCACGCGTTCGTGCTCGAGCTGCAGCTCGGCGGAGTAGCGCCGCATGACGTCCACGCCAGCGCCGTGCAGGTGCAGTCGGACCAGGTTGCCCGCCGTGTCGCGCTGCAGGGACACGCGCTGCTCACCGTGGTGCACGTCGGCGAGCGCGCAGGTGGCGTCGTACACGTACCGGGTCGTCGCGCCGTCGGGCAGCGTGCGCGCGACCACGCGGCCGAGTGAATCCCAGGCGTAACGCAGGGTGTGCTCGCCTTGCCGCTCGACCACCACCCGCCCGAGGGCGTCGCGCTCGAACACCACCTCGGTCACGACCGAGGCCGCGTCGGTCGCCCGCGCGACCTGTACGAAGCCGCGCGCGTCGCGCTCGAAGACCACGGTGGTGTCGTCGGTGCGGTCCTCGACCGGGAAGCCCAGTGGGTCGTAGACGAACTCGCGGATCCCGCCGTCGGGGTGGGTGATGCGCGCGACGCGGCCGGCGTCGTCGTAGGCGTAGCGCAGACGGCGCTCGTCGAAGGTCTTGACCTCGACCACCCGGCCGACGCGGTCGTAGACGTATTCCCAGGTCTCGTGCAGCGGGTTCTCGACCTTGCGGATGCGCTCGGCCTGGTCGTACTCGAACGTCGTCACCTGCCCGTCGACGCCCTCGAGGCGCACGGGTACCCCCGTGCCCGCGTACTCGATCCGGGTGCGCCGTCCGAGGTCGTCCTCGTAGGCCGAGAGGAGCCCGTCCGGCGTGAAGGCGAGCCGGCACTCGAGCCCGTTCTGCTCGAGGCGCACGGGCTGCGAGCGCGCGTCGTACTCGGTGCGGACCCAGTTGCCGAAGCCGTCGCGGCTGAACACCGTGCGGCCGAGCGCGTCGTACTCGCGCTCCGTCGTCGCGCCCGCGAGGCTCGTCTCGCGCACCACGTTGCCGTGCTCGTCGTACACGAGCTCGGTCAGGGCCATGCCGTCGAGCGAGTCGAGGACGACCCGGCCCTGGGCGTCGCGCGTGAACGCCCGATTCACGCCGGACGGGTACCGGACGAGGCAGAGCGAGAGGCTCCCGTCGTAGCCGAACCGCGTCTTCATCGGCGGTCGCGCGTCGTCGCTCGCGAGATCGATCCGCTCGCGCAGGACGTCTTGCTCGTAGCGAAAGCGCGTGACGTTGCCGTTCGGATCGACCGCCTCGACGAGGTTGCCGCCCGCGTCGTAGGCGTAGCGCACCTCCACGCCGCCGGCCGAGCGCACGACGGTCGGGTGGTGGTCCTCGTCGAACTCGGTCTCGCTCAGCACGAGGCCGGCGAGCGTCTCCTCGCGGACGACGAAGCCGTCCTCGTCCCAGGTGTAGCGGCGCGACACCGTGCCGGACGCGGTGGTCGTGCGGGCCGCGAGGTCGTACTCGAACGAGACCTCGTGCAGCCCACCGTCTCCGCGCGCCTGCACGCAGCGGCCGCCCTCGCCGTACTGGTAGTGCATGCGGAGCCCGGTACGCAGGGTCTTCTCCGTGAGCCGCCCCTCGCCGTCGTACGCGTAGCGCTCGACGTAGCCGAGGGGATCGGTGACGGCCACCAGCTCGCCGAGCGAACCGTAGGCGTAGCCGACCGCGGCGAAGACCTCGTCGGCGCCGAGCAGCTCCACGCGCGTCACCCGGCCGTGCTCGTGGGAGAACCGGAGGGTGCGCCCGGCGGCGCCGATCACGCGGACCAGCAGGCCCTCCTGGTACTCGAACCGCACGGTGTTGCCGTAGCCGTCGCGGATCTCGCGGAGCAGGGCCGGGCCACCCTTCTTCGTCGGCGTGAAGAGCCGGCTCTGTCGCTCGTCGAGCGCGTGCAGCGTGTAGCCGTTGCCGTCTCGCTCGAGGCGAAGGCGCTCGCGCCGGTGAAACGACTGCTCGCCGTCGCCGAGGGCGTCGAACCATATCTGGCGGCCGTCGGGGGCCTGGTACTCGCAGACCGCAGGGTTCTCCGGGTCGACGCGCACGAACGTCTCGACCGACAGCCGGAAACCGCCGCTGCCGAGGAGACCAACGCGGCGCGCCGCGGCCGACGAGTAGCGGCGATCGAGCCCGAAGGCGATGGGCCCGATCAAAGACAGGTCCCGCGTGCGATCGACCACGACGCCGCTCGAGACCGCCACCGGATCGCTGAGCGAGAGGGCGTCGTTCGGGTCGCTCGCGGAGCCGGATTTGGAGCCGCGCCCCGTCTTGGTGGAGGGTCCCATCCCGAGCCCACCCCCCTCGATCCAGAAGCCGTTGGCCTGGTGCATCGACGAGACGCCGGTGGGCATGTTGGCGCGGACGCGGTGGGTGGTGGTCGCGACCGGCTGACTGTCGATCTGCACACGACCGTCGCCCTCGTCGGCGGTCGCCTCCTTGACCTCGACGTGAGAGATGAGGTCGGCGCCCGTCGATTGAGAGCCGGTGTTCCCGGGGCTCTCCACGTCGAAGATCGTGCCTTTGACCACGACCTCGGCGTCGTTGATCTTGAGGCACTTCTTGGAGAACTTCTTGGCCTTCGACGACTCGACGATGAACGGGATCGGGGTCGGCACGGGCGCCGGCTGGGGTGGGAACAGGCTCACCGCCGGGATGCACGCCGCCTTGTGCCCGCTCGCCTTGGTGACGATCTTCTTTCCGCCGAGGGTGGTGGCCATGACGTGCTCCTCAGGGCAGCCGGACGTTGGCGGAGAGGATCTGGACCAGCGCGCCCATGTCGAGGGTCATGCGCTCGCCGACCCAGCGCACTGCGCCGTCTTTCTCGAGGGTGAGCCGCGTCTCGCCGACCGTCAGCGTGATGCGGTCCTTCGCCGAGAGGTCGAGCGTGCGGCCCTCGAGAGCCACGTTCTCGCGGGAATCCGAGCGCGCGCCGACGTCGGTCTGCAGCGCACCCAGGATCTGGGGACCGTTCGGACCCTCGGCGAGCAGCACCACCCGGCGGGCCCGGAGGCAGTCGTCGAGGAGCCGCGCGGTGACGCTCGGCGAGGGGTGCGCCACCACCACGCGGCCGTCCGGCAGGCGCGCCCGGTAGCCGCCCGACGGCGAGGCCACCTGCAGCTCGAGGGTCGCCGCGTGCAGCCCCGGTCCGAGCTCGACGGCCTTGGTGTTTCGACGCTTCTTGACGACCTTGTTCGGCATTTCAAACCTCTTGCCCCTGTTTGCCCGTGGCCATCTCGATCACTTGCTCCACCGACGGTGCCCACCCCGTGACATCGCTCGGGAAGAACCTGCCGACCTCGACCATCAGCTCGTCGAGTCGCAACGCCGTCTCGGCGCGGTCGAGCGCGCGCGACCGGATCTCCGCGGCGACCACGGCGGGCGAGTGCGGCCGGCCCCGGCGGAGCCGGACGTCCGGGTCGGGAGAGAGCCCCCGGATCGCGGCGCGCCAACGCGAGGGGTCGAACGCGGCCTCGCCCTCGACCAGCCGCCCGAACAGCGTGACGAGGGCGTCGTGGGCGGCGTCGCGGAGCTCCTCGCGCGCGAGGTAGTGGAGCAAGAACGCGGACACGCGAGGGTTGCCGAAGCGCCCCAGCGACGCGAGCAGCGAAGGGGTCGGCTCGAGCCGGCGGACGATCGCCTCGACGGCCTCTCGGTCGGAGAGCTCGCCGGTCAGCGCCAGGATCGTCACCGCGCGTTCGCCGAGGGTGCGGGCCAGTCCCGCCCCCGACCGGAGCCGGAAGCGGGCCTCGTCGAGGCCGAACAGGGTCGTCGTCCGCGCCGCCTGGAAGGCCACCTCGGGGTCGGGGTGATCGAGCAGGCGCACCGCGATCTCCGGCACCTTCTGTATCTCGGGCACGTGACAGAGCGCGCGGACCGCGGTCGCGACGACGACGGGCTCGGGGTCGACCAGGGCGTCGGCGAGGTCGTCGATCGAAGGCGCAGCGGTGCGGAGCAGGCACTCGAGGGCGGCGCCACGGAGCACGGCACGGTCGGCGCGGGCGAAGCGCTGGGCGGCGACGATCCCGCCGGGATGGGGGGAGAGGAACAGGCCTTCGCCCGCGGCGCGGAGGGCGCGCAGGCCACGGGGGCCGTGGTTCGGCAGCGCCCGGATCACCTGCTCGATCGCGGCGAGCGCGTCGCTGCCCGCGAGGGTCCCGAGCAGGAGCACGAAGGCGAGGGGGCGCTGCGGGTCGGGATCGTCGAGCGTGCGCGCGTGCAGGTCGAGGAGCATCGTGCCGCGCGCGGGGCCGAGCACCTGGAACGCGTCGAGCTGGGCCCGCAGCTGGGCGTCGCGCGACGCGAGCTCGGAGACGGGCAGCGTCGCGCGGTGGTTCGCGAGCATGGCCACGCGATCGACGAGCTCCTCGAGCACCCGCGCGCGGAACGTGGCGAGCGGCATCGGAGGCGGCCCGGGCTTGCGCGCGATGCCCGACGGGTGCGCTGCCGGCGCGACCGCAGTCTCCTCGGGTCGCTCCTCGATCGTGTCTTCCGATCCGAGCTCGTCCGCCAGCGGGAGAGAGGCGTCGAGGGACCAGGGCATCGGGCTGACCTGCGGCGCGCGTCGCTGCACGGTGGCCACGGGCGCCGGAGTCGTCGCGGGGCTCTCCACGAGGAAGCGCAGCTCCTCGCGCGAGGCGGGCTCGAGCAAGGTCTCCCAGGCGGACAGGACGGCGTGCGCGGTGGTGCGTGGTTGTTCGAGCAACGCGCGGTGGTGCAGGTCGAGCACGGGGCGGAACAGCGGTCGCGCGAGATCCACCCGACGATCACGCTCGAGCGACGCGGTCACCGCCGCGAGCGCGTCTCGCGCGGCGGGCATCGCCAGCGCGAGGGCGGCCATCGCCGCGAGCGCGTCGGCGATCTGGTCACGCGCCATCGAACCCTCCACCGAGGGCGGCGTCGCGGAACGCGGCGTCGGGGACCGCGAGCAGCGCGAGCCCGCGCGTGCGGTCGGACGAGAGGGCCCAGGCGAGGACGTTGCCGGCCTCTCCCGAGGGGACGTCGAAGGCCTCGTGGCGAGCGACCCCGACCAGGAACGCGAGGCTGGCGGCGCCCGCCGCTGCGCCCAGCAAGCCGACCGCGCTCTCGAGGCACAGCTTCTGGTAGTAGGCCGAGAAGCGCTCCTTGGTGCGCGCCGCCGAGTACATCCACTCCTGCGTGCGCAGCGCGTCGACGGCGCTCTGCCCGAACGCCGCGACGATCGGCGCGGTCTGCTGGGCGACCATGTGCAGCAGCGCGGTGGTCGCCCACCCGTCGACGGGGAGATCGTTGTCGTCGCCCGGCTCGCCGACGGTGGTCGCGCTGTGCAGCACCTCCGCGAGCACCGTGCACCTCTCCGCGCGCGCCGTGTCACGATCGGTCAGGATCAGCGCCGCGACGCCCTCCGAGGGGGAGGGGGCCCGTCGCGCCCAGGGCGAGGGGACCAGCAAGGCCTCCGCCAGGCGGGCCTCGTCGAAGTACGAGTCGACCGCCACGAGGACGGCGGCTCCGATCGCACCCTCGCCGAGCTCGCCGTCGATCGCCGCGAGCGCGGCGAACGCCCCCGCCGCCCCGCGGTGGATCACCGCCGGCCGCAGCGTGCGTGGTGCGACGGTCGCGCGGGCGAGCCCCTCGAGCGCGCTGACGACGTCGGCTCCGACGCGCTCGTCGAGCACCAGATGGAGCGCGACCGCGCGGTCGTCGCCGGGCAGCGCAGACGAGACCCCCTCCAACGCGGCCGAGACCAGCCGCGAGAGCCGCTCGGCGACCGGCAGGGCGACGCCGAGCCAGGGGCAGAACTGCACGCGGAGCGGCTCACCCTCCGCGTCGACGAACGGCGAGGGCGAGGTCGTGCGCACCCCCGCCCGCAGGAAGAACACGTTCTCCGCGAGCGTCGAGCCGCGGGGGGTCACGAGCTCCGCGCCGACGACGACGCTCATGTGTGCGACGCCACCTTGTCGACGACCGACTCCTTGTTGATGACGAGGTCGGAGGTGACGACCGAGATGCCGCTGCTCTGGATGGTGAGCTTCGAGCCACCGACCACGAAGGTCACGTCGCTGCCCTTGATGGTGAGCGGGGCCTTCGAGATCAGGCCGAGGCCCGCCTTGCCGAGGACGTACATCGCCCCCCGCGCGCGTGCGCTGGCGTCCCCGAGGGAGGTCATCTTCATCCTCGCCGTGGCCTCCCGCGTGACGGTCTTGGGGGCCCGGATGGTCTGCGAGCCCAGCACCACGATCGTGAGGCTGGTGCGCGCCGAGCAGCCGTACTTCATGGCGGTGCGGAGGGTCAGCGAGCCGCCGATCGTGGTCCGCGAGTAGCCCGCGACGGAGAGGCTGACGGGCCCCGGCGTCGTCACCGAGTAGAGCGGACCG
Source organism: uncultured Polyangiales bacterium (assembly GCA_964624885.1). Taxonomy (GTDB): domain Bacteria; phylum Myxococcota_A; class Polyangia; order Polyangiales; family JADJMO01; genus JADJMO01. The sequence continues at coordinate 15,360 of CAZUZY010000097.1, forward strand.
ATGCGCTCGTACATGCCGCCCATGACGCCGGTGTCGCGCTTGCCGGTCCCGCCGAGGACCGGCCCCGCCGCGTTGCTCGCGCTCGTCGCCGCGCCGCCGCCCGACTGCGCATCCCCCTGCGCGGCGTCCATCTCGTTCAAGTCGTCCATCACCCCGACGCCCTGCGCGATCGACCCGCTGACCGCGGAGATGCCGGCGAGACCGGCTCCGATCCCCGGAGGCGCGTTGACGCCGAACAGCGCGGCCACGCTGACGCCGCTGGACACGGTGCCCGTGGCGGCCGCGACGTAGTTGCCCTGGCTGTGCAGGGCGTCGGTCGGGGGCGGAGGGAGCTGCGCGCCACTGGTCGGGGCCGGCGCGGCGCCGAGGCCGATCGCGGCGAACGCGCGGTTCTGGTACCCGCCGCTCGCCAGCGCCTTGTCCGTGCCCGCCGCGAAGCCGGTGGCCACCCCGATCGCCTGGCTCGCGAGGCCCAGCATCTTGAGGCCCGCGCTGGCCGAGGTGCCGAGCACGCCACCGACCACGCCGGGGATCGCGAGGATCGCCGCACGCCCGAGGGCCTTGAAGCCCTCCACCGGGTTGCCGATCTTCTCGAGCAGCACGCCCCCGACCTCGCTGCCGTAGACCCCGAGTCGGACGTACTGCGTGCCGGCGATGGTGGTCTTGTGCAGAGCCCCGACCGTGATGGTGATCGGCCCCTTGGCGCTCATGTCGAGCGCGCCGACCGAGGCCATCAGGAAGTTGCCGCCGACCCGAAGAGAGGAGTTGCCGTCGACCTTGTGGCTCTCGTTCTTCTTCACGTTGCGCGTGTGGTCGCGCGCGGCCTCGAAGTGGAGGTGGTGGCTCGCGATCGCGAGGTGCTGACGGCCGCCGGCGTCGTCGAAGGTGACGCCGCTCCGCACCTTGCCGCCGGGCGAGCTCACGCTGCTCCACGACGTCATCGTCTTGTTGGCGGGGAGTGCCGCGGGCGGACCGAACTTGCCGTTGTAGGTGCGCCCGAGGACCACGGGTCGCTCCGGGTCACCCCCTTCGAACGCGGTGACGACCTCCCAGCCGATGCGCGGGTGGATCAGCGATCCGGGCGTGTTCGCCTGCGCGACGCGAAACGCCGGGCTGCTGCCCTGATCGGTCTTACCCTCGCGATCCCACAAGAAGTGCAGCGTGACCCGGCCGAGCTCGTCGACGTGGATCTCCTCGCCGGGGGGGCCGGTGACGATGGCGGACTGGAGCCCCGGCGCCCGGGGGCGGGGGGTCACGAGGGGCAGGCGATAGGGCGTCTTCGTGCTCCGCGCGAGGACGACGATGCGGGCCTCCTCGCCGCGGCGGAAGTGATGCTCGACCGCGACGACGAGCAGCGTTCCGGAGGGCGGCGTCGGCAGGAGCTCGGACGCGGACTCGAGCTGGAACCCGTGACCGGGGGCGATGCCGAGGTGGTTGGTGGTCAGGTGCAGCGTCTCGGCGTCCGTGCGCACCGCCTCGAGGAGCCGCTCCGCGCGCGCGGCCTCCTCGCCCTTCGGGGTCCGCGGCGGCGAGGCGAAGAGACGCTCCAGGGCCTTCTCCCGCGCGTGGCCGGCGGTCTTGTCGGCGGCGAGCTCGAGCTTCGGGCTCTCGTGATCGTAGGACTGCACGTGCACCTTGCCGGCCCGGAGGTTGCGGCCCTGCGAGAGACGCACCGCGACCGGCTCACTGCCGAGGGAGCTGTGCTCGTCGACGAGAGAGAGGGTGTCGGGCGCGATGGGCGGGGGCTCGACACCGCCTTCGTCGAGCACGAAGGTCTCGTGGCCGTCGCGCTCCTCGAAGCGGAAGAAGAGGCCCTCCTCCTCGCAGAGTCGCCGCACGAACGCGAGGTCGGTCTCGTCGTACTGGACCACCCAGCGCCGCTCCTTCCCCTTGCCCGCGCGCGACACGTCGACGCGATCGGCGGGGATGCCCGCGGAGAGGAGCACCTCCTTGATGATGTTCGCCACCGTGAGCCGCTGGAACGTCTTGCTGCGTCGACGAAGCGCGAGGTGGGCGGTCACGGACGAGACGACCAGGCGCATGCGCCGGCCAGGGCCCCCGTGGGAGCTCGCGATCATCGAGGCGCGGGTGACCGTGCCGAGCAGCGTGCGGGCGCTGGGCGCGCCCTCGAGCACGATCGCCGCGCCTCTGCCCACGAGGTCGGCGAGGCGCGGGGGTGCCATGGTGAAGCACTCGAGCTCGAACACGCTCGTCTCGCCCAGCCGTTCGCGGGTGTGTAGAGCGACCACGTCGAGCGGGGCCGAACCTTCGAGGGTGAGGGTGACTTCCATCGGCTAGCCCTCGTACTGGATGTCGCCGTCGAGGATGTCCTCCTTGGACAACCACTTGGCGTCGATGGTGATCTTGTCGGGCGTGATGGTGATCTTCGCGCCACGCGCCTCGAGCACGATCTGGTCGTCGGCGTTCACCACCGTGCCCTCCGAGCCGTTGAGCTTGGCGCCGCTGCTCGCGCGGTAGATCAGGCTGCCGGCGGTGGTCTCGTCGGTCAGATCGCCCGCGGCGGTCCGGCTCCAGCTGCCGACGAAGGTGTGCTCGAAGGTCTTGGCCTTGAACGAGTAGGTCTTGCCCGCGATGCTGCGGCTTCCGTCGATGGTCTCCGTGTCGGCCATGTGCACGGTCACGCTCACGCCCGTGCCGGCGACGATGGTGCTGCCGGCACCGATCTTCACGAATCGCCCACCGTTGACGGTCTCGCTCTGCGACTCGATGGGCAGCACGACCTTGACCCCGGCGACGCGGCGGACGTAGCCACCGAGCGCGGTGATCTTGTGGTCGCCGAGCACGTTGATCATGCGCGCGGCGACCACCAGCTCGTTGAGGGCGGGGGCCACGACCTTCTGGTTGCTCTGCACCGACGTCGTGTGGGTCGCCTGGGTGTTCCACACGATCGGCCCGGTGACGCTGATGGCGGTGCGCGCGCCGATGGAGCTCGTGAGGTTCGAGCCGATGTTCACCTTCTCGTGACCGGTGACGAAGGTGGCGTGATCGTTCGCGGTGGTGCTGGTGAGATCGCGCGAGGCGACCAGGTGGACCCGCTCGGCGCCCGCCGTGTCGTCGATCTTGAGGAGGTTGCCGGAGCCACCCCCTGGCGTGGTCGCCGTGCCGAAGGCGCTCACGACGCTGCCGCCGGGGAGCTTCTCCGGTGGCACGTGCACCCCGTTGGCGAGGCGCCCGAGCAGGAGCGGGGCGTCGCCCGCGCCGTCGAACGTGGTGAGGAGCACCTCCCAGCCCACGCGCGGCACCATCGCGCCACCGGAGGTGGGGGGCTGCATGGTGCGCGCCCAGTGCGAGCTCGTGTCGTCCGCCTTGCGCCTTCGCTCGTGGCGGAAACGCACCTTGGTGCGCGCGTGCTCGTCCGTGTGGATCTCCTGCCCCGAAGGACCGGTGACCACCGCGGTCTCGACACCGCCCATCGACGGTCGCGGCGCGCGGGCCGGACGGAACGGGACGTCGGCGGGGATCGCAGTGAACGCAACGACGTGATCCGAGTCGGCGAGACGGCTCTTCTTCGCCTTGCGCGGGCGGAGGTCGTGGGTCAGCTCGACGAGCAGGAAGCGACCCGCGAGATCGGCGCGCGGCGCGTCCTCGATGGTGAGGACGTGGCCGACGGCGAGGCGCGAGGAGTTGCTGACCCCCCGGAGCACCGTCTTGCGACAGCGCGCCTCCTCGAGCCGCAGGCGAGCGAGGGTCTTGCCCTCGGCCTTGGTGCGGTGTCCAGCGGGCCACTCGTAGTGCTCGATGCCGCGGTCGCCGGCCTTGTGCTCGACCTCGAGGCCGACCGCCGGCTTCTCGAAGTTCCAGTCGCGCAGGGTCACCTGGTCCACGACGGCGGTCTTCTCGAGCGAGAGATCGGAGACCAGCTCGTCGCCACCGGTCAGGTGCTGGTCGTCGGCGTAGCGGATGGGGCCACCGGGGAGATCCGGGTAGGCGCTCGGCTCGTCGCAGAGCAAGACCTCGTCCTTGTCGTCGCCTTGAGAGACGAAGAAGAAGACACCCTCTTGGGCCAGGGTGTGCGACAGGAACTCGAGGTCTGTCTCGTAGATCTGCACCCGCTGGTCCTGCTTCTCGAGCGTGCGCGAGACCGTGCTCCGGAGGTCGACCCCGTGCTCGGTGGACAGCGCGCGCACGATGCTCACGGCGTCCTCGCCGAGGAAGGTCTGGTGGTCGGTGGTGTCGCCCAGCAACGTGAGGCGAGGCTCGAGGCAGAGCTCGACGTGGTCGAAGAACACCGTGAGGGAGCGAACGATGCCGTGGATCGTGCGGTGGCCGTGGGGATGGGCGAGGCGTAGGCTCGCGGCGCCGCCGATGAGCGCCCCGGTGTCGAGTGCCGGCGGGTGGGTGCCCTCGAAGCGGAAGGTGACCTCGTAGCGCGGCACCTCGTGCAGGCCCTCGGTGCCGCGCACGCTCGACACCTGCGCGCGGCCCGGCTGCCCCTCGAAGGTCAGCTCGACGGAGGAGAGGTGGTTCATCATTCCCCCGTCTTCGACGCTTGCTTGCGCTTGATGGTGGCTTTGATCTTCACCTTGTTCGACGACTGCACCTTGCCGCCTCCGATCTCGAGCTTGGTCCCGCCGTCGATGGTGATGGAGGTGCCTTTCAAGGTGATCTTCGGGCCGGCGAGGAGCAGCTTCCCGCTGGTGTGCAGGGAGAGCGCACCCGAGACGTCGAACACGGCGCTCGCCGCCTTGTGCACCACGTCGGTGCCCGCGGTCTCGCGCCCGGTGCCGGTGCGGACCTTGGCGACCGCCTTGCTCTCCTCGGACACCCCGAGGAGACCCTGGATCGTGCACGATCCCCCCACGGCGAGCTTGCGCCAGCCGGTCACCGTCTCGCCGAAGGCGAGGCCCGCCGCGACCAGCGAGCGGCCCGAGACGTCCCGCCGGAAGACCCCGGTCACCATGAGGTTCTCCTGGTTCGACTGGATGATGTGTGCTCCGCCGACCGCCTCGCCGATGGCGCCCGTGACCATCACCTTGCGGAAGCCCTTGGTCGAGAGGAGGTCGACGGCGCCGAAGGTGAACGCCATCAAGGTCTTGCTCGAGAGGCGGTGCTCGCTCTCGGTGCTCAGGGAGGCGGCGGCGCCGATGCTGTTGGTCAGGCTCCCGAGGATGTTCGACTCGAACGCGATGCCGACGTCGTGGTTCTCGTCGACGCCGACCTTGCGGACGTAGTCGCCCCCCGCGGCCACGGTCTGGTCGCGCGAGGCGGTGATGGCGAGCGCCTGCTTGCCCGCGTCGTCGGACATCGACACCTCGTTCGCCGAGCCGCCGCCGGGGCTCGTCGCCGACTTGAGGGTCGCGGTCGCCGCTGCGCCGGGCAACCCGTAGGGCACCGGCGTCGTCGGGTTGTACACGCGGCCGACCACGAACGGTCGGGAAGGATCGCCGTGCAGGTAGCCGACGGGGACCTCCCACCCGACGCGGGGGAGGAGCATCGAGGCGGCCGTCCCGAACTGCACGGCGCGCACCCAGGGCGAGGACCGGTCGTCCTCGATCGGCGTCCGATCCCAGTGGAACTTCACCTTCACCGCGCCGAGGTCGTCGACGTGGATCTCCTCCCCCGACGGGCCCGTGGTCCGCGCGGTCTCGAAGCCCTCGAGGATCGGGCGGGTCGTCGTCGGTGCGGGGCGGAACGCCCGCTTGCCGTGGGGCACGAGCGTCACCGAGGACGTGTACGGCTCGGTGTCGACGCTCTCTGCCGTCGCCCGGGTCACGAGGTGGGTCACGGCCACGACGAGCCACTCGCCGTCGATCGCCTCGTCGCCGCCGTGCGCTCCGCTGAGCAGGAACACGCGACCGGGCCGCAGCCGGGAGCAAACGCTCTTGCCGAGCGCGTGCCGCTGCAGGTTCCGCAGCTGGTCGAGTCGCACCTCGGCGCGACGCTTGGCCGCGGCGGGCGTCTGCACCTTGACCGGGAACTCGAACCACTCGAAGAGCCCGCTGCCGGCGTGGCCCTCGAGCAGTTGGTCGGGCTTTCGCACGTCGTACTCGCGGACGTGGGTCACGTCGTGGGCCAGCTCCTCGACGACCTCGAGCTCCGAGAGGTGCGGCAGCGCGGTCATCGCCCCGCCGCCGGAGTCCACCAGCGAGACGACGGTGGGCTCGGCGATCGGTGCGTGCGCGTTCGGGGAGTCGCCGAGCACGAGCACCGACTTGCCGTCGTCGTCCGCGTCGAACCAGTAGGTGATGCCCTCGTCCGCGAGCAGCCGTTCGACGAAGGCCCACTCCGTCTCGCCGAACTGCACGATCTCGCCGTGCTGCTCGTAGCGGCCCGACAGGCGGTACTGCACGCGCTCGGCCTCGACGCCGGCCTCGTCGAGCAGCTGCTGCACGATCTGCTGGGTCGACTGCTTCTGGAAGATGCGGTGCCCGCGCCGCAGCGTGAGCGGGAACGCGAACGTGGCGAGCTCGAGCTCGTAGCGGTGGCGGCCGCTGGTGGGGCCGGCGTAACGAAGGCTGCGGACCAGACCCTCGAACACCCGCGGCTCGCTGCCGAGATCGTCGTCGAAGGTGACGGCGGCCGACGTGAAGAGGGCCGCCTCGAGGTCGATGTCGGGGTCGGACGAGAGCACCTGCACGCGTGCCGTGGGCAGCCGGTTGCAGGCCTCGTCGAGCTCGACGCGGACCACCTGGGCGTCCGCGAACACCTTGCTCGCGAGGTGCAGGGCGTCGGCGAAACCGGTCATTCGTGCCTCCGGTAGACGAGCGTGGCGAGGTGGTAGAGCGAGCGGTAGCGCTCGAGGGACAGCGGGTCTTCGGCGAAGCGCTTCTGGAAGGAAGCCGCGGTTGCCTCGCGCGCCTCCCGATCGGCGAGACCGTAGCGCGCGAAGACCTCCTCCTCTTCGTGGACGCCGGCGTGGAGCTCGGCGCAGAGCGAGGCGTACTGCTCGAGATCGAGGTCGGGCTCGAGGGCGGAGAACACCTGCGGGGGCGCGTCGGCAGCCGCGGCC
>CAZUZY010000098.1:0-22273 GCA_964624885.1 uncultured Polyangiales bacterium
CGCGCCGCGGTGTCGGCGAGCCGGTGCGGCGCCGAGGCGATGCCGAACGCCTCGAGCACCTTGCGAGACGACGGATCGCTCAGCGTGCGTGGTGTGCCGAACAGCACCTCGCGCGCCTTGTCGCCCGCGTCCTTGGGCACGCTCGGTGCGGTCGCGGCGAGCGCCTCGGCCTCGCGCAGCATCGCGCGCCGCAGCAGCACGACCTCGGCCTCGGCGGGCTCTCCGAGATCGATCGGCGCGACGCGGGAGAGCGAGAGCGTGACGCGCCCGTCGGGCCCGAGCCGCAGCACGCCGCCGCTGCGACCGTGCGCGGGAGACGCGAGGGCGGCGAGCGCTGGCGGCACGGCGCCCACGCGATCGATCGCGGTCGCGGTGAGCGCGGCTTGCACCCGGAGAGCACGTTCGAGCGAGTCGCCGGCGCCGAGCGGCAAGAGGGGCCCGGACGCCGATGGACGCAGGTCGATGCCGACACGCGCCGCCGCCGCCTCGGCGTGCGCCGGATCGACCCCGAGCGGCAGGCGACACGAGAGGACGAGCGGGGCCCCGACCGTCCGCGCCGGCGCCTCCTTCAGCCGCTTCACGGCCCGGGCTCCGCGCGCGTGATGTCGATCCGGTGCCGCCCGGAGATGGGCCCGGACGAGGGCTTGGGGCGCTCGCCGACCAGCGCGCGCGTGGACGACGCGACGCAGGCCGCGAGGCCCTCGAGGTCGTACCCACCCTCGAGGACGAGGCCCATCGGGATCGACCGCTCCTCGGCCACGAGCTCCATCGCGGAGACCATCCAGGCGTAGCCCTCGGCGCTCACGGTCATCGAGGCGAGCGGGTCGGCCACGAACGCGTCGAAGCCCGCCGACACGAGGATGATGCCCGGGCGGAACGCGCGCAGCGCCGGCAGCACGACGCGCCCGAAGGCCTCGACGTAGACCGCGTCGTCGGCGCCCTCGCTCAGCGGGACGTTCACCGTGGCACCGAGCCCGGGGCCCTCGCCGCGCTCGTCGGCGTTGCCGGTACCCGGGTAGAACGGCCACTGATGGAGCGAGACGTAGAGGACGTCGGGGTCGCGGTAGAACGCCTTCTGGGTGCCGTTGCCGTGGTGCACGTCGATGTCGACGATGGCCACCCGCTCGACCCCAGCCGCGCGCGCGGCCTCGGCGGCCACGGCGACGTTGTTGATCAAGCAGAAGCCCATCGCTCGATCGGGCTCCGCGTGGTGGCCGGGCGGCCGCACGAGCGCCACGCCACGACTGGCCTCGCCGCGGATCAAGGCCTCGGTGAGCGCCTCGGCACCGCCGGCCGCGCGCATGGCCGCGTCGATGGAGCCGGGCGAGACATAGGTGTCGGGGTCGATCATCCCGCGACGACCACGCCACGACGCGAGGGTCGCGAGGTGCGACTCGGTGTGGACGCGCGAGAGCAACACGGGGCTCGCCTCGCGGGGCGGGAGCCGCTCGCAGGCCACCCCCGCGCGCTGCAGGCCCTCGCGCGCGGCGAGCAGGCGGGCCGGGCGCTCGGGGTGGTTCGCGAGGGCCGCGTGCTGCTCGAACAGCGCGTCGTCGACGACAAGGATGCGGCTGGGTCCCGACATCGAGCGACGACGATCGCCCGGATCGGGCCGGGCGTCAGCACCGCGGAGGCCCTCTCGGCAGAACAGCGACCCCTACCGTGCTCGTTGCCCCGGAAGGCCCCCCTCTGATAGCGTCGGTCCGTTCGCGCGCCGTCCGCGACTACGAGGCCTCGGCTCCCCCGGTTCTCGGGTGAAACGAGGCTCCCTGTGGGGGGGTTCCCGGCGGGTCCTCCCTCGTACCGCGGCGGCCACCAAGCTCCGAGGGACCATGCGCCTCAAGATCATCCTGCCCAATGTCCTCGTGGTGCTGCTGGTCGGCCTGCTGTCGTTCTTCGTCGTCCGGCGCAGCCTGACCACCGTCTCCGATCCGGGCGTCGTCCGCGGCAACGTCGAGCACGAAGCCCAGGGGGCCGCCGCGGTCCTGCAGATCCAGCTGCTCCGTTCGGAGCGCTGGCTGTTCGAGAACGCGGGCGTCGAGGCCCTCCGCGAGCGCCTGAGCACCAGCATCGACGACAAGGCGCGGCGCGAGAAGGTCACCGGCGCGCTCAACGACCTCAAGCGCATGGCCGGCGAGGCCAAGGGCGTGTTCGCCGACGCGCCCGACCTGGTGGTGCTCGTGGGCAAGGACGGCAAGGCCGTCGGCCGCAACGAGGACACCCAGACCTACGTCGGCGACGACCTCGGCGGTTCGTACCCGCTGCTCGTGACCGCGGCCAAGGAAGGCCACACCGGCAGCGACCTGTGGATCGCGGCCAAGTTCTCCCACAAGCACCTGGTCTCGTACGCGCCGATCCGCGACAAGGACGGCTCGCCGCTCGGGCTCGTCGCGTTCGCCTGGAGCCTCTCCGACGGCCGCGTGGCCAAGCTCACCGACGGCGCGGTCGCGCTGGTGGTGATCGAGGGCGACGCCCCGAAGATCAAGGCCAAGGCCAACGACAGCATGGCCCCCGGCTTCGCGACCGACCTCGAGGGCACCAACAAGGACACCGTCCTCCGCGCCCTCAAGAACAGCCAGGACTCCACGGTCAACGCGGAGCTCGCCACCGCGGCCGCGGCGCTCCGCAACGTCGGCGCGGGCGACCGCGCGGCCATCGCGGTGGCCCGCAAGATCTCGAGCATCGAGAGCCCCGACAAGATCCTCTGGCCGATCCTCGCTGGCTGCGGCCTCGGCCTCGTCTTCGTCATCATGGCGGGCGGCATCCTCGGCGGCTACATCACCGAGCCGATCGGCCGCATGGAGGAGACCCTCCTCCAGATCACCACCGCCCTGACCACGGGGGAGGGCACCAACGCCCGCATCGAGATCGAGCACCCGGAGCTCGGCGGCCTCGCCACCCGCATCAACCAGCTGCTCAACACCGTGCTCGGGGTCGAGGAGGACACCACCGACGACGAGGGTCGTCCCTCGGTGCCCCCCGCGCGGCAGCACTTCCAGGACGCCCTCGCGGTCGAAGGCGGCCAGAGCTCGGACGCCAACCTCGCCGCGCAGCTCGCCGCCGAGCCCGAGGCCGCTTACTACGCGCGGCTCTACCGCGAGTACATCGAGGCGAAGAAGGCCAACGGCGAGTCGGTCGACGGCATCACCGAGCCGGTGTTCGTCGAGCGCATCAAGGGCATGGAGCGCGACCAGGCGGCCAAGCTCGGGCGCGCGGTCCGCTACGCGGTGCAGCGTGGGGACGGCAAGGTCTCCCTGCTCGCCGTTCCCATCTGAGTCGTCCTCGTCCTTCGGGAGCCCGTGGCCTTCTCGGCACGGGCTCTCTGCTTTTCTGGAGCGGAGGACCGGACTGGGACGGTCCGGGAGCGACGAAGCAAAATTTCGGCCTCCGGCCGACCCTTCGTCCACGGTTTCCGTCCATCGTCGGCACGCCAGTTGCGTGCCGGCCTGGTTGTGCTTAAGAAACGGCTCGCAGCATGGGTCTCTTCGACTTCCTCAAGACCAAGTCCACGCGTCCCCCGGCCCCCTCCAACGGGAAGGCCGAAGCCGCCGCCAAGAAGGGCGCGGCGGACAAGACCGTCGCCAAGTACGCCGACGCGATCTCTCGCAAGGCCCAGAACTACGACCGCCAGGAGGCGCTCGACGCGCTCTCCAAGCTCGGCACGGCCGAGGCGGCGGTGGTGCTGCTCAAGCGCTTCACGTTCGTGGTCGACCCTTCCATCACCGATCAGGAAGAGAAGGAGACGGCGTTCCGCGGCATCGTGGCCGCCGGGGTCGACGCGCTCCCCGCCATCCGCGAGTTCTGCGTGCGGGCCGAGAGCCTCACCTACCCGCTGAAGATGATGCGCGAGCTGCTCGACGACGAGAGCTTCGTCACCGAGGTCCACACCCTGCTCGCCAAGTGGGACACCGAGTACGACCGCAACCCCGATCCCAAGACCCAGCTCATCGAGACGCTCGAGCGCACCAAGGACCCGCGCAACCGTGAGGCCGTCGAGCGCTTCCTCGAGGACTTCCACGAGCCCACCCGCTTCCACGCCGTCACCACGCTGCTCGTGCACGGGGACCCGGAGTCGGCCGGCCCGCTCGTGCGTGCGCTCCTCAAGGAGGAGGGCCAGCGCACCGTGAACCGCATCGCCGAGGGCCTCGCCGAGCGTGGCTGGACCATCCCCGAGGAGCTGCGTGGGCCGCTCGAGAACCGCCTCCCGCGCATGTACAGCCTCGTCGACGGCGTCGTCACCCGCTGACGCGCCCCCGCGGAGACTGCCCTCGGCTCGACGCAGTCCCAGAACGCCAGTCCCAAAACGCCGAGCGGCCGCTCCACCTGCGTGGGCGACCGCTCGAAGCGTCTTCGGAGGTGAGGATCAGTCGGTGATCTTCGGCATCGTCGGGAACGAGAAGCCGAGGCTGATCGTCATCATCTGGTTGAAGCGGTACGTCTCGTCGTCCGCGTTCACCGCGCGGTCGGGGAACTTCTTGTCGGTGCCCTCGCCGCGGCCGTCGAAGCCCGAGCGGTTCCACGCGAAGGGGACCATGCGCCACTCGAAGCCGAGGGCGATCATCTTGGAGAGGTAGAAGTTGAAGCCGAGGCCCCACGTGGGCGCGGGCTTGTTCTTCGACTCCGTGCGGTTGTTCGGGTCCTGGTTGGCGCACGCCTGGAAGTTGGCGCACTCCTTCCGCTGCTTGATCCCCGCGACGCCGAAGCCCGCGAAGATGTACGCGTCGACGTCGGCGAAGACCGACTGGAACAGCGCGAACTTGCCGCGGAACGGCACCGCCGTGATCTGCGGGGTGGCGATGTAGCTGATCTCGGCGACCTGCTTGGTGAAGCCGCTGTTGGCGCTCGGCGCCGCGCAGTCACCACCGCCGCAGGGCAGGTTCATCTTGTTGAAGCCGGCCTTGCGGTCGGCGTTGGCGTCGATCTGCTCGGTCAGGTCGGTCTTGACCTGCACGGCGCCGAAGCCGCCCCACACCCCGATGGAGAGCCAGTCGGTGATGCCGTAGTTGATGCGCGCGCCGACGAGGATCGTGCGGTTGTACTCGTCGAGCAGCGTGGCGGTGAACGTGGGGGCGATCTCGACGCGCCCCTCACGATAGAGCTTGAGGCGGCGCACGGCGGGTGCGCCCTTCAGCGGACCGGAGACCTGGATCTCCTGCGCGTTGGCCTCGGCGGCGAGGGCGATCGTGGAGGCGGCGGCCACCCCGATCAGGAAGAGCTTCGTCATCGACTTGCGGGTCATGGATCGTCGCTCCTCGCTCACTTGGGAAGCTTGTACTGCCAGGTGAACGGCAGGAAGATGCTGATGCCGAACTGGGCCTGGACCGCGTTGGTGAAGCGGCTCTCGCCGTACCAGGTGTCGGGATCCTTGGCGGTGCCCTTGGGGTTGGTGCCCGGGGCGGCCTGCGGCTTGACGGCCGTGTTCTCGAGCGGCTCGCTGTAGGCGTAGTCGCGGATCTCGAGGTACGCGGCGAGCCAGCGGTTGAAGAACACGCGGAAGCCCATGCCGACGTTGAAGGCGACCTTGGTCTTCCACTCGAACCCGCGGTTCTCCGGGTCGATGGCGGCCTTGGGGCGGGTCGAGATGGCGCCGACGCCACCGACCACGTACGCGTCCCAGTGGAAGATGAAGTCGCCGAAGCCGGCGAACTTTCCGTAGAGGGGGACGTAGCTGAAGTTGAGGTTCGCGCCGAACCGGTACTCGTTGACCGGGATGGCGAGGCGGGTGCTCTGGCGCACCTGCTTGTTGAACTCGGCGTCCGAGTTGAACGCGCCGTAGTAGTTGGCGTTGAAGCCGACCGCGAGGACGTTGGTGACGTAGTAGTTGAGCGCGAGGCCCGGGCCGGGGTGGCTCACGAACTGGTCGTTGAGCGAGGCCGCCCAGTAGGGCGAGAGCTCGACGCGGCCGCGGCGCAGCGCGTAGATCTGCTGGACCGCGTAGACCTGCGAGTCCTTGAGATCCTTCTCCGAGTAGTCCTTGATCAGCTTGTCGGTCTGGCAAGCCTCGGGGTTGGTCTCGCAGATGATGTTCGCGCCCGAAGAGCCACCACCGCTACCGGTGTCCTTCTTGGGCTCGTCCTTCTTGGGCTCGGGCGTGTCGTCGCCTCCGAGGTCCTCGACGTCGGCGGCGCCCTTCTTGGGGTCGGCCTTCTTGGGGTCGGCCTTCGCGTCCTTCTTCTGGGCGTGCGCGGTTTGCGACAACAGGGTCGTTGGGAGCGCAGCGAGCGCCGCCACCAACAACAGTCGACACGGAGCCTGCTTCATCGCCGCCATTCCTTCCGTACAATTAGCCAATCGAGCGAGCCAATCGAGACCGAGAAGCACTACCGACGCCTTGTCGCTGCGACCCGCGAGCCCCGGACTTCTGGGATCGAGGACCTCCGCGGGCCCGTTCCGCGAAGAAATCGCGGGAAAAGCACGGGGAGACGACGGCCGCGGACTCTAACACGCGAGATTTCACGCAATCAACAACAAAGGAAGCTCTCGTGAGGGTTGGTGGGAGCACGAGGGAAACGCCACGAAAACGGCTCTCTTCGACCCCTCGAAGCGGGGCGCGGGTGACACATCGACGAGACACCCTCGCCCTCACCCTCGCCCCTCGGAGCCCAGCCCCTCAGGCGGCCGACTCCGCCGCGCCACCCAGCGCGTCGCGGGACGCGAACAGCGCCTCGACGAACTCGGCCGGGTCGAACTCGCGCAGATCGGCGGCGCGCTCGCCGATGCCGATGTAGCGGACGGGCAGCTTGAGCTCCTCGGCGATGGCGAGGACCACGCCGCCCTTGGCCGTGCCGTCGAGCTTGGTGAGGACCACCCCGGTCAGCTCGATCTTCTCCATGAACAGGCGCGCCTGCTGCAGGGCGTTCTGGCCGTTGGTGGCGTCGAGGACGAGGAGGGTCTCGTGGGGGGCGCCGTCGAGGGCCTTGCCGATCGTGCGACGGACCTTGGCGAGCTCCTCCATCAGGTTGGTCTTGGTCTGGAGGCGCCCGGCCGTGTCGCAGAGGACGACGTCGGCACCGGAGGCCTTGGCCTTCTCGACCGCGTCGAACAGCACCGCGGCCGGGTCGCTGCCCTCCTTGCCCTTGACGATCTCGGCGCCCTCGCGCTCGGCCCACACCTCGAGCTGCTGCACGGCGGCCGCGCGGAAGGTGTCGCCCGCGCCGAGCACCACCTTCTTGCCCTGGGCCTCGAGCTTGGAGGCGAGCTTGCCGATGGTCGTCGTCTTGCCGGCGCCGTTGACGCCCACGAGCAGGACGACCGTGGGCTTCTCCTTGAGCTTGAGCCGGCCCGGGGTGCCGAGGATGGCGAGCGCCTCTTCGCGGAGGGCGGCCCACACCTTCTCCTCGTCGCCGAGCTCGTTGCGCTCGAGGCGCTCGTGCAGGCGGGCCAGGAGCACCTGGGTGGTCTTCACGCCGACGTCGCTCGAGAGGAGGATCTCCTCGATGTCGCGGAGGACCGAGGGGTCGATCTCCTTGCGGCCGCGGAACAGGTCGGCGAGGCGGGCGATGAAGCCGCCTCGGGTCTTGGCGAGCCCCTTGCGCACCGTGGCGGGGTCGAAGACCATCGGCTTGCCGAAGTCTTCCTCGACGAAGCGCGGCTTCTCGGGCTTGACGGACTTCGCCGGCGCGGTCTCGACCGGCTTCGGTGCCTCGGCCTCGGCTTCCTCCTTGAGGGCCACCGGGGTGGCCTTGACCGTCGCGGCCTGGGGGCGCGTCTTGGGCACCTCCTTGGGCGGCGGGCGATCGAAGAACTCGGCGGCGCCCTTGTCCTTCTCTTTCTCCTTCGAGTCAGGGAGCTTCGGCTTGTCGTCGGCCGGGGGAAGCGCGGCGGCGTCCGGCTTCTTGTTCATCAAGAAGAAGACGACCGCGACGGCAGCGACAGCGAGGAGAATCCAGACGATCGTCATCGAAGTTCTCGGGGTCGGTCGAACGGGGTCGGTCGAGACCCGGAGCTCGACCGACAGTGGAGTTCGGGAGGGCGACGATAGAGGGGGACCGCAGCCGAGGGAAGCGCGAACGTCGGGGCCCCGGACCGAGGCCCTGGAAACCTGGGCTCGTCGCCTCGCAGGCCGCCCGGCACGTTAACCTCGATGCGCGCCGAGGGAAGTGGGCGTCAGCGAGGAGGAGGCGGGGGGGGCGGAGGCGGGGGAGGGACTTTCGGTGGAGGCGGAGGCGGAGGCGGGGGGGGCGGAGGTGGTGGTGGCGGGGGAGGCGGCGCGGCAGCCGCGGTCTCGGTGTCGGTCCCGAGTGCCTCGATGCGGCGCTGGTTGCGCTCGTCGAGATCGTCGGCGCCGAAGACCGCGTTCTCGACCTCCCCACTCCAGGTGCGCGAGAGCCCTCTCGCCGGCTCCCAGAGCTCGTCGTCGGCTGCTTTGCGGACCTGCTCGGGGGTGGGCTGGCTCGGCAAGCGACTCTTGAGCGCCCGACGCGCGAAGGCGAGCAGCTGGTCGAGGACGGCGTCCCGCCGACGACGGAGCCCGAGCTCGAGCTCCGCGGCCTTGGGCAGCTCGATGGCGAGCGGCAACGCCGAGCGATGGGTCACCAGGATCTGGTCGCCGGCGCGGACTGGGGTGGCGAGCGTGACGCGGAGGCGGCCGCTGGCGTCGGTGGCCCCCTCGAACAGGCGCTCGGCGCTGGTCGCGAGGGGGCGGGTCACGCGCACGCGCGCGCCACCGATCGGCGTGCGACGCCGCAGATCGCGCACGGTGAGATCGACCACCTTCGGGGCCTTGGCGCGCTTGGAGACCCGCACGGCCGCGCCCGGCTCTTCCTCCGCGGGCTTGGTGGCGGGGCGCGGTGCGCGACGACTGCGCAGCACGACGGCGAAGAGCGCGAAGCCGGCGACGATGGCGACCAGGGTCCGCCAGGGGCCAGGGATCTTCACGCGGACGGGCACGTCGACGGCCTCGCTGCCGCTCCAGCCCTCGCCGGTCGCGGAGAAGCGCACGGTCAACGTGGCGATGCCCTCTTTCTCGGCGCGGAAGCGCGCCAGCACCTTGAAGGTGCCGTCGGGCTGCACGGTGCCGGCGCCGACCTGCTCGGCGCCGAGGAACACCTCGATGATGCCGCTGGCCGGCAGGCCACCCTTGCTGCCGACCTTGCCGACGAGGGGGATGCCGTCCTGCGCGATGCCGCCATCGGCGGACTCGCTGCGCACCTCGGTGAGGCGCGCCACGGCGATGCGCTTGACGAAGGCCACCTTGCGCGCCGAAGAGAAGCCGCTCGCGCCCGAGAACACCGCCGCGATCTCGCCGGTGCCCGGCGCGCCGAACGCGCTCGACGGGAGGTCGAACGTGGCCACGCCGTTGATCGACTTGGCGTTGGCGATGAGCTTGTCCTTGGCGCGCGCGTCGACGAGGTCGATCGAGAAGCCCGACTGGGGGATGCCCTCGGCGTCGACGGTGACCTTCACCACGACCTTGGGCTGGTCGAGGTTGATGGTGGCGGGCGGCTCGGGCGCCGGGGGGAACTCCAGGCTGACGCTCTTCTTGCCGGGCTCGAGGCGCGCCGTGTCCTTGCTGGCCGAGAGCCAGCTGGTCTTGTCGCTCTTGACGAGCACCACGTACGGCGCGCTCGGCATGGGGATGTCGATGGCGTACGAGCCGTTGGTGCCGGTCGTGAGCTCCCAGCCCTCGCCGTTGCGCTTGACCGGGAGGGTGGGCTCGGGGAGCGCCAGCAGCTTGGTCTCGTCCGAGGGTGAGGCCACGCCGATGACCAGCACCTGACCCGCGACGCCGACACCCGCGTCGTCGGTGAGCTTCCCGAACACCTTGATGCCGGTGTCGGTGTAGGCGGCGCGCACCTCCAGCTTGGCCGTGGCCACCACGCGCACCCGGGGCGCCGCGTGGGCGGCGCCGTGTCGGAGGAGCGGCCCCGATGTGACCAGGCAAATCGTTACCAGCAGAATCGCGACCACGATCGCGACGACCGAACGAATGCGCCGGGCGATGCTCCGTCTGACAGAAGGCAGATCCATGGCGCTCGACCCTCGTGATAGCATCCCCTTCGTGCGCGCGCCGAGGGGCTTCCGAATCGGAGTGGCGTTGGTGCTCGCGGGCGCGGTCCTCGGCTTCGCCGGCGACCTGTCCGCCCAGGGCAAGACCGCCTTTCTCTCCGAACAGTTGCGCAAGAACACCGACTACCGCGTCCGCATCGACGCGGCGCTGAAGCTCGGCACCTCCGACGATCCGGCCGCGGTCAAGCCGCTCTGCGCCTGCCTCGACGACGGGAGCGAGGTGGAGTCGGTGTCGATCGCCTGCGCCGCGGCCCTCGGCAAGCTCAAGAAGCAGGGCGTCGACGTGTGCCTCAAGAAGCACGAGAACCACGCCAACAAGAAGGTGAAGGAGCAGGTCGTCACCAGCCTCAAGACGGTGGGCAACCTCGGTGGTGGCGGCGGACCGGCCGACTGGAAGTGTCCCGCGCAGGCCGACCCGGCGGCCAAGCACAAGTACTACGTCGGGGTCGGCGTCAAGAACAAGACCGGCCGCCCCGACACCGAGATCCGCCCGCTCGTCGAGAAGGAGATGTACTGCAAGTTCCTCAAGCACGGGCGCTTCCGCTTCGCCAACGGTGACGACACCGACCCGAAGAAGATGGGCCCCATCGTCAGCAAGGACAAGCTCGACGGCTACTTCCTCGACGTGCTCGTGGAGCCGTTCAAGTACGAGGGCGGCAGCCTCAAGGTGAGCCTCAAGGTCACCATGATGACCCACACCCGGGATCTCAAAGGAGAGCTCGGCAAGTCGCTCACGATGCCGGGCGTCACCTCGCCTTCTAAGTCGGACGAGGACGACCTCGTCAAGATGGCCAGCGAGAAGCTGGTCGACGACTTTGCCAAACTCAAGCCGTGACCGTAGGCTGATCCAACGCAAGGTCCCCGCGAGGTTCCCCGAAGGCCATGAGCACCACCGCCCCCGCCGCCGCCGGATCGCCGCCGAAGTTCAAGCGGTCGCTGCGCAACTACCTCCTCGATTCGAGGTTCCAGCTCAAGTACACGGGCTACCTCGTCGGGGTCGCGGCGGCGATGAGCGTGGCGCTCGGTGGGCTGCTCTACGTGCAGTCCGAGAAGACCGTCGCCATCGGCAACGAGGCGGTGCAGGTCGGGCAGGAGGCCAACAAGGCCGGCAAGGACGCGGTCGCCCAGTCGGGTGCGCTGAACGCCAAGCTCGAGAACGATGCCATGGCCTCGTACGGCGATCAGCCGGCGCTGCTCGAGTCGATCAAATCGGCCAACAAGGTCGAGACCGACAAGATCAACGCCCGCGCCGCCGCGCTCGCCACCCTCGAGAAGCAGCTCCTCGACAAGCAGGGCGCGATGGCCAAGCAGCGCTCGCTCTTGCTGGTGACGCTGTCCGCCTCGCTGTCGTTCCTGATCCTGATCCTCGGCCTCGCGGGCATCGTCATCACCCACAAGATCGTGGGGCCGGTGTTCAAGATGAAGCGCCTCATCCGCGAGCTCGGCGACGGCAAGCTCGTCGTGCCGGGCCGCCTGCGCGCCGGGGACGAGCTCGTCGATCTGTTCGACGCCTTCGCCACCATGGTCGAGAAGCTGCGCGTGAAGCAGGAGAAGGAGATCGAGCTGCTCGACGCGGGCATCGCCCAGGCCAAGGCCTCGGGCGTCGACGAGCAGACCATGCTCAAGCTCGAGAACCTGCGCGCGCAGATGAAGTCGGAGCTCGACGAGGAGCGGCGGGCCCGCAGCGTCGCGCCGCCGGCGGCCTGACCACGCTCACATCAGCCGGACATCAGCCGGACATCAGCCGCGCCGCCTCGGGACCAGGCACCACTCCCCGCTCGGTGACGAGCCTCGTGACGAGACGCGCCGGGGTGACGTCGAACGCCGGGTGACGACCCTGCACGCCGGCGGGCGCGATGCGCGTGCCCGCGAACGAGGTGACCTCGTCGCCCGAGCGGGCCTCGATGACGATGTCGGCGCCGGTCTCGGTCCGCGGATCGAGCGTGGAGCTCGGCGCGGCGACGTAGAACGGGCGGTCGTGGGCGTGGGCCACGCAGGCGTGCGCGTAGGTGCCGATCTTGTTGGCGACGTCGCCGTTGCGCGCGACCCGGTCGGCGCCGACCACCACCGCCACGATCTCGCCGCGGCCGAAGTAGTGCGCGGCCATGCCGTCGGTGATCAGCTCGACGGGGACGCCGTCGCGCGCGAGCTCCCACGCGGTGAGGCGCGCGCCCTGCAGCCAGGGGCGGGTCTCGCACGCGAGGACGCGGAGGCGCTTGCCGGCCGCGATCGCCGCGCGCACGACGCCGAGGGCGGTGCCGAAGCCACCGGTCGCGAGCGCGCCGGCGTTGCAGTGGGTGAGCACGGTCCCCTCGTCGGGGAGGAGCGCCGCACCGTGGGCCCCGATCGCGCGACAGGCCGCGACGTCGTCGTCGTGCACGGCGAGGGCGCGCGCGCGGAGGCGATCGGCGAGGTCCGCGTCGTCGGCGAGGTCGTGGAGCATGTGCTCGACGGCCCAGCGCAGGTTGACGGCTGTGGGGCGCGCAGCGAGGAGGCGCGCTCCGGCCGCGCGCATCCCCTCGACGAACCCGGCGCGGGGAAGGCGGCGGGCCTCGACGGCGAGCGCGTACGCCGCGGCGATCCCGATGGCGGGCGCACCGCGCACGACCATGTCGCGGATGGCGTCGGCCACCGACGCCGCGTCGGGGTAGGTGAGGTATCGCTCCTCGGCTGGCAGCCGACGCTGGTCGAGCAGCACGACCTGGTCTCCCTCGGCCGAGAGCTCGGCGGCCGAGTAGGCGTGGCCGCTGCGCCGGACGACGGTGCTCATCGGGGGAGCGCGTCGCGGTAGTCGTTGGCGACCAGGCGCGTGACCAGCCGCGTCGGCCCGATCTGCGCGAAGAACGCGGCGATCTTGTTGAGCCCGCCGGGCACCGACAGGCGATGGCGCGCGATCATGGCGGAGAGCGCGCGCTTCGCGCAGGGCTCGACGTCCATCACCATGGGGTGGCCCTTCGGGTACTTCGCCGAGAGGCCGGAGGTGTCGGTCATCTCGGTGGCGATCCCGCCCGGGCAGAACACGGTGACCGAGACGTCCTTGCCGCGGAGCTCCTCGGAGAGCGCGAGCCCGTAGCTGGTGACGAACGCCTTGCTCCCGCCGTACACGGCCTGGAACGGCATCGGCTGGAAACCGGCCATGCTCGAGACGAGCATGACCGCGCCACCACCCCGCTCGAGCAGGTAGGGCACGAACCGCTGCGAGAGGATCACCACCCCGTTCACGTTGGTGGCGACGAGCGCCGCCACGTCGGCGGTGGTCTGCCCGAGGGTGTGACCGAAGTAGGTGACGCCGGCGTTGAGGATGACCGCGTCCACGCCCGCCGCGCTCGCCTCGTCGAAGCACCGATCGAGATCGGCCGACTTGCTGAGATCGGCGGCGAGGACGCGGGGGGTCACGCCGAAGCCACGCAGCTCCTCGGCCAGCGCCTCGAGGCGATCCTTGCGCCGCGCGACGAGCAACGGGTTCGCCCGGTGGTCGCGGGCGAGCTGGCGGGCCATCTCGAGCCCGAGGCCCGAGGAGGCGCCCGTCACGAGCACGGTCTTGCCTTCTAGCGAGAGCTTTGCGGTCATCGAGCGGTCTCGTAGCGCAAGCGACGACGGAGCGCCTCGACTGACACGCGCACGTGACACCTCGCGCGTTCCGTCCGACCTGATGAATGCCGACATTTGCGCACATCGACGAAGCGAGATCTCTCCTGGATGATGAGGCGGATGGAGGTCTTCATGCGGCGGTTCTCGGCTTTGTTCCTTCTCGGCTTCTTCGGCGCTGCGATGGGGTGTGGCGCGGAACGTCCCGCCGACACCGTGGTCCTCGACGGTGGCGACGAGAGCGCGACCGACAGCGGCTCGGGCTTCGACATCGGTGACCCCGATGCAGCCATCGACCTCGGCCCGTCGCTCGACTCGCTCGCGCTCGCCCCGCTCAATGCGACGATCTTCATCGACACCACCACCGGCAAGGCCGCGACCCAGGCCTACACGGCCACGCTCGGCCCGGACGACGTCACCGCCAAGGCCACGTTCACCGTCGACGATCCGACCCTCGGCAGCTTCTCGGGGTCCACGTTCACCTCCGCGCTCACCCTCCCGGGCACCACCCTCGGCGCGACCACGATCGTGCGCGCCTCCGCCGACGGCAAGAGCGGCGACGCCAAGCTCACCATCGTGAAGATCCGCCGCACCCCCGACGCCACGGGGAAGAAGGACTTCTTCTTCACGGTCCCCTACATGAAGGACCCGGATCCCCCGAAGGACGTCCTCAAGTTCTCCACCAACATCCAGAAGGTGGACGTCGCGTTCGTCATGGACACCACCGGCTCGATGACCGGCTCGATCACCAACCTCAAGACCTCGCTCACCTCGGTCGTCGTGCCCGGTCTCGCCGCGAAGATCCCGTCGGTCGGCATGGCCGTCGTCGATCACCGCGACTGGGGCGACGCGTGGGTCGTCAAGGTGCTGCAGAAGATCACGACGACGACGGCGTCCGTGAACACGGCGGTCGGTACGATGGCTGCCGGCGGCGGCGGTGACTACGCCGAGGCGCAGATCTCGGCGCTCGACTACGTCGTGACGGGCAATGCGAACGGGACCGTCCCCAAGGTGACCCCGCCCGCCGGGTACTTCGGCGCCGTCGAGTTCCGCCCGGGCGCGGTGCCGGTCGTGGTCCTCATCACCGACGCGCCCTGGCACGACCCCTCCGGCGTCGCGACCAACACCACGGTCACGACCGCGTTCAAGGCCAAGAACGTCAAGTTCGTCGGCGCCAACGTCGGCAGCAAGGGCGGTGTCGCCCAGGCCAACACGCTCTCCGACGCGACCGGCTCGAACCTCTTGCCGGCGGCGTTCGCGGGCAAGTGCGCCGCGGGGCAGTGCTGCACCGGCTACAAGGGCGCGGGCATCGCGCCGGACGCGGCCGGTGGTCGCTGCCGCCTCAACTTCGACGGCGGTGGGGGTGACGGCGTGAGCGACAGCATCGTGACGGCCATCCAGGCCATCAGCGTGGGCTCGACCTACGACATCACGGCGCAGCTCTCCAACGATCCCACCAACAAGGCGGCCGACGGCACGGCGGTCGACGCGACCAAGTTCATCAAGACCATTCGCGCCATGAAGGAGGGCGACGCGAGCCTCGGCTGCCCGGCGAACGCCACCTACGACGCGGACAAGGACGGGATCGACGACACGTTCAAGGCGGTCACCGTCGGTACGCCGGTGTGCTTCGAGATCATCCCGAAGATGAACGAGACCGTGAAGCCGAGCGAGGGCGCGCAGTTCTTCAACGCCTTCATCGACATGGTCGGCATGCCGGGCGGCATCAACCTCGGCGACAAGCGCACCGCGGTGTTCCTGGTCCCGCCGAAGGACCCCGGGATCAAGTGAACGGCCGCGGGTGACGGGAGGGACGGGGTCGCCGAGAGGCGGCCCCGTTTCGCTTTGTCCAGGGACCGCGTTAGGCTCGCGCCATGTCCGACCGCGCGCGCTGGAACCGATACCGAAGCGAGCTCTGCGAGGTGCCGTCCCTCGGCCTCTCGGTGGACCCGAGCTGCATGGGCCACCCGCCCGACCTGCTCGAGACGATGGGGCCCGCGCTCGAACAGGCCTTCACCGCGATGGAGGCGCTCGAGAAGGGCGCGATCGCGAACCCCGACGAGCAGCGCATGGTCGGGCACTACTGGCTGCGCGACCCGGCGCGCGCGCCGAACGCCGAGCTCCGCGCCGCGATCGAGGGCACGCTCGCCGCGATCGAGGCCTTCGCCGCCGACGTGCACGAGGGCCGCAGGCTCACGCCCGAGGGGGCGCGCTTCACCGACCTGCTCGTCGTCGGCATCGGCGGCTCGGCGCTCGGTCCGCAGCTCGTCACCCGCGCGCTCGGCGGCCCGCGCGACCGCCTCGCGGTCTCGTTCTTCGACAACACCGACCCCGACGGGTTCGACCTCGTCGTGGACCGGCTCGGGGCGCGCCTCGCGACCACGCTCGTCGTGGTGATCTCCAAGTCCGGAGGCACCAAGGAGACGCGCAACGGCATGCTCGAGGCCAAGTGGGCGCTCGAGCGCAAGGGCCTCGCGTTCGGGCCGCGCGCGGTGGCGGTCACCGGCGAGGGGAGCGCGCTCGACGGGTTCGCGCAGAAGGAGGGCTTCCTCGCCCGCTTCCCCATGTGGGACTGGGTCGGCGGCCGCACGAGCGAGCTCTCTGCGGTGGGGTTGCTCCCCGCGGCGCTGCAGGGCCTCGACGTGCGGGGGATGCTCGAGGGCGCGCGCCTCTGCGACGAGGCCACGCGGGTGCGTGCGGTGCGCAAGAATCCCGCAGCGATCCTCGCGGCCATGTGGCACTTCGCGGGCGGCGGTCGCGGCCAGAAGGACATGGTCGTCCTGCCCTACAAGGACCGCATCGAGCTGCTCTCGCGCTACTTGCAGCAGCTGGTGATGGAGTCGCTCGGCAAGGAGAGAGACCTCGCGGGCAACGTCGTGCACCAGGGCATCGCGGTCTATGGCAACAAGGGGTCGACCGACCAGCACGCCTACGTGCAGCAGCTCCGCGACGGCGTGCCGAACTTCTTCGCCACGTTCATCGAGGTGCTGAAGGATCGCGCGGGCACCGACGCCGAGGTGGAGCCCGGGGTCACGAGCGGGGACTACCTGCTCGGCTTCTTCCTCGGAACGCGGCGGGCGCTGGCCGACAACGGTCGACCCTCGCTGACGATCACCGTGCCCGATGTGTCGCCGCGGTCGCTCGGCGCGCTCATCGCCCTGTTCGAGCGCGCGGTGGGCTTCTACGCGACCCTGGTGGGCATCAACGCCTACCACCAGCCCGGCGTCGAGGCCGGCAAGAAGGCGGCCGCCGAGGTGCTGGCGCTGCAGGCCAAGATCGTCGCGGCGCTCGACGGCACGGCGCGCGACGTGGAGGCCATAGGCGCCGCTGTCGGCTCGGAGGACCTGGAGACGATTCACAAGATCTGCGTGCACCTCGCCGCCAACGGCCGGCTCCGCCTCGAGGGCGACCGGTTCGCGAGGGCCTAGTGCGCGCGCCGTTCGTCGTCGCCTGCCTGCTCTCTGCGTCCACGGCGAGCGCGTTCGTGCCGCCCACCTTCAAGGCGATGCCGCGCAACCGCGCGACGATCGTGCAGCAAGGCGAGCTCTATTCCGGCGCCAACATGGGTGACTGCTTCACGTGGCCGAGCCCGTGGGTGAAGCAGCACGGCGGCGCCAGCGGCTGGGGTGGCTGGTACCCGGCCAACGGCATGACCGGCGTGGTGATCGGCACGAGCAAGCACTGCTTCGACCCGAACGTCACCATCTACATCATCGACTTCGGCTCCGATCACTTCGCCGCGCTCAACCAGCGGGGCATCCGCCTGGACTGACGCCCGCCTCGCCTCGGCTTGCCGCCGGGCCTCGATCGGGCCATGCCGCTCTCCAGAACCGCGCCGTGAAGCTCTTCGACTCCTTCGCCCCTCGCTATCTGGTCCCGAACGGGGTCACCTGCTTCAGCATGGTGCTCGGGTTCGCTTCGATCCGCACCTCGCTCACGGCCACCGAGCCGCGGGCGTTCGTCGAAGCGGCGTGGCTCATCCTCTACACGGTGCTGCTCGACAAGGCCGATGGCTTCCTGGCGCGCCGGCTCAAGGCCACGAGCTCGATCGGCGTGCAGCTCGACTCGTTCAGCGACTTCGTCACCTTCGGCCTCGCGCCCGCGGCGCTCCTCGTGCGCGCGCTGCCGACCCTCGCCCCGAACACCCTCGGCCGCGGCCCGCTGTCGTACGTGCTGCTCGGCGTGGCGACGGCCTACGCGCTCGGCGCCGCGCTGCGCCTCGCCAAGTTCAACGTGACGACCGCCGACGACGACCCGCGCTTCTTCCGGGGCCTGCCGTCCACCTCGTCGGGGGGCCTGCTCGCGAGCGCGTTCCTCGCCCACCGCGACCTCGGGCTCGGCGAGGCGGCGGCGCTCGGGCTGCTCGGGTGGATGTCCTTGAACACGCTCCTGATGCTCTCGAACCTGCCCCAGCCCAAGATCGGGCCCGCGAAGGCGCTGTGGGCCAAGGTGCTCACCGCGGGCGTGTTGCTCTGTGGGTTCGTGCTCATCCCGCTGCGCAAGTACCCGGTGTTCCTGTGCCTGCTCTCGAGCACCGTCACGCTGATCGGGTTCGTGTACGGCCTCGTCGTGCAGCGCAACGACAGCGGCGACGACGAGGCCGCCACGCACGCGCTCTCGAGCTGATCGGGCGCGATGCTGCTCGTCCTCGGGTGCGGCTACACGGGCCTCGCGGTCGCGCGACGACGGGTGGCGGACGAGCGCGTGATCGGCACCACGCGGGACCCGGCGCGCGCAACGGCGTTGCGCGGCGAAGGGCTCGAGGTGCTGGCGGACGCGGACCAGTGCCTCGTCGATGCGCAGACGGATGTGGTCGTGACCTTCCCGCCCGACGGGACCACCGATCTGCGCCTCGCGCCCCGCTGCGCCGCCGCGCGCGCAGTGGTGTACCTCTCGAGCACCGCCGTCTTCGGCGCGGTGCACGGCGTGGTCGACGACACGACGCCGGTGCGGAGGGACTCCGCGCGGGCCGCGCTGCGCCTCGACGCGGAGGACGCCTGGCGCGCGGTCGGCGCGACGGTGCTGCGGGCGCCCGCGATCTATGGGTGGGACCGCGGCCTCCACGTGCGGGTGCGCGCCGGCAAGCACCGCGTGCCGGGGGACGGCACGCAGTTCGTTTCGCGGATCCACGTGGAGGATCTGGCTTCGCTCGTGCTCGCTGCGCTCGCCCAGCCGCGCCGGGAGACGTACGTGGTTGGCGACCTCGAGCCGGCGGCGCACGGGGCGGTCGTGGACTTCGTGTGCGCGGAGTGGGGGTGCCCGCGGCCGCCCCACGTCCCGCTCGAGCAGAGCGACGAGACGCTGCGGGGAGACCGGCGCGTGGATCCACGGCGCGCGCTCGCGGAGCTCGGGGTCACCCTCGCGTACCCGAGCTACCGCGACGGGATGCGGCGCTGAGGCACACGGAACAAGCACGTTTCGCTACAGTGATCGCATGCCCTCGATGGGACCCCACGGCACGCTCGCCGCGCGACTCCTGCTGCGGGTGGTCGCGTTCTGCCGCGCGCGCGGGCACGATCCGGTCGCGCTGTGTCGGTCCGCGGGGCTCGACCTCGCGGCCCTCGAGCCACCCGAGGCGCGCGTGCCCTACGCGGCCGCCGTGCGGCTCGGCGAGCAGGCGCTCGCGCTCACCAAGGACCCCGAGTTCGGCTTGCACCTGGCGGAGGACGTGCGCGACGCGCAGGGTTTCGACGCTGGCGTCCTGCTCTTGATGGCGAGCCCCACGGTCCGGGCTGCCTTCGATCAGATGGTGAAGAACCAGCGCTACTGGGGCGACGGCGATCGTTCCCGGCTCGTCCCGCTCCGCGACGGCGTCGCCGTGCGCTACCTCCTCTCGGGCACCAGCGGCGCATACGCGCGCCACGCCCACGAGTGCGCGCTGGCCGAGGTGGTGATCGGCGTCCGCACGCTGACCGGCGCGCGCCTCTCGCCGCGGGTCGTGCGGTTCCGCCACGATCGCCCGGCGTCCACGCGCGCCCACGAGCAGCTGTTCGGCTGCCCCCTCGAGTTCGGTGCGGCGCACGACGAGCTCGTCTTCGACGACGCCGTGCTGGACACGCCGATGAAGCACGCCAACGAGGCGTTCTTCGCGGTGTTCTCGCGCCAGGTCGAGCAGGCCCTCGCGCGCCTGCCGAAGAGCGCCAGCGCTTCGGCCAACGTGCGGGCGGCGGTGCGCGCGGCCCTCGTGGGCGGCGACTGCACGCTCGCGACCACCGCCCGCGCCCTCGCCACGACGCCGCGCACCCTGCAGCGAAGGCTCGAGGACGAGGGCACTTCGTTCGGGGAGGTGGTCGACGCCCTGCGCCGCGAGCTCGCGACCTCGTACCTCGACCACGGCCTCCCCCTCGCCGAGGTGGCCTCCCGCCTCGGGTACGCCGACACGACCGCCTTCCACCGGGCCTTCCGCCGCTGGACCGGGTCGAGCCCGCGCAAGGGCACGAGCCCGACGCCCGACGCGCCAGAATCGTGACCGATCACGCCACCCTGGAACCGGCCGAGAGGTCGACGGTCCCTCGGGGCATGGAAGAAGGCCGCTCGAAGTCGACGCTGACCTACCTGGTGCTCGCCTGTGCGATCACCTGGGCGCTCGCGATGCCGATGGCCCTCGCGTGGTTCCGGCACGCGGTCCCGCCAGCCTATGCCATGCCGTGCGCGGGCCTGAGCGCGTTCGGCCCGCTGTTCGCGGCGCTGATCGCGGTCGGCAAGCGCGGCACGCTGTTCCGGCCGTTCCTCGCCCACCCCGGCTGGATCGCGCTCGCGCTGTTCACGCCGATGGCGATGCACCTGATCGCGACGGTGCTGTTCGTGGCGATCGGCGGCAAGCCCGAGGCCTGGTTCCACCCGCCGGCCGCGCCGGAGCGCTGGGCGGCGCTGGTGGTGTTCCCGCTCGGCGAGGAGTTCGGCTGGCGCGGCTTCGCGCACCCCCGGCTCGCGGCGCGATTCGGGCTCGTGCGGGGCTCGCTGCTGCTCGGCCTCGCGTGGGGGGTGTGGCACCTCGCCTACTCGGTGCCGCCGACCGGTGGGTTCGACGGTGTCGGCTTCGCGATGGGGCTCGTGGAGCTGCCGCTCTACTCGCTCTTGATCGCGTGGGTCTTCGAGCGCACCGGCCGCGCGATGGCGGTGGCGATCGCCTTCCACGCGGGCGCACACCTCGACCACCTCGAGCTCGCCTCGCGCGCAGACGGGCGCCTCCACGGGCTGCACCTCCTCGTGGTCGGCGTGGCGGCGCTGTTCGCGGCGCGATCGCTCGGTCGCGCTCGACCTGCGTGACGCGTCAGTCGGTGTCCGACGGGGCGTCGATGGCACCTGCACCGGTCGCGTCGGCGACGGCGTCGCTCGTGGCCTCCGCTTCGTGGGTGTCGGCGGTCGAGGTCTCGCCGCGCGCATCGGCATCGGTGTCGGCCACGCGCGCGTCGGCCCCGCCGACCCAGTCCGGCGGCGATCCGTAGATGCCAGCCTGGTCGGCGTCGCAGGCGGCCACGATCGCCGCCGCGCCCACCACGACGAGCGCTCCGCGGCAAGCATGGTAGCCATGGAGGAGCGGAGCTGCTCCAGACACCGCGCCGGGAGTGCGCGCGGGCCGCGGGTCAACCGCCGTCCGAGGGCGGGATGCCGTACGGGGGCGCGATGCCGATCTCGCGCGTGTCGGCCGCGGCATCGCTCGTGTCGGAGGAGGTGTCCGCACCCCCCGTCTCCAGGGTACCCGTGTCCGTGTCCTTCGCGACATCGACGCCGGCGTCGGCGGGGGTCGTGTCGACCGCGGAGTCGTACGGGGCGACGCCGTAGGGAGGCGCGACTCCGCTGTCCGTGCTGCTGCAGCCCACGAGCATGGCCGACGCGCCGAGGGCGACGAGGGCACTCCGGCGCAGCCGCTCGTTCACGAGGCGCGGGACCGGTGCGGCCAGCGCGAGGGCCTCTCCACAGAACGGACAGACGGCGACGGTGGATTCGACGTGCCGCCGACAGTGCGTGCAGGGGAGGAGCGACATCGACGAAGGGTAGCGCAGGTCTGACGGTCTCGTCGGGCAAGGACGGTTCACGAGCGCCCTCTCCCCTGTCCTTGGACAAGAGGCCGGCCGTCACCCATGTGCCCGCACGAACCGTCACCCATGTCCGTACACCGAACCCGCCAATCGGAGCGGGCTTGACTTCCGACGAACAACATTTACGCTCTTTCAAGTGAAGAGCGCTTCTCGCCAGCTCGAGCTCCCGCGGACCCGTGGGTGGGGTGGGCGTCGCGCGGGCGCCGGCCGCAAGCGTCTCGCGCCGCGGCCGCTGGTCCCCCACCGCCCTCGCCCACCACACGTGGGATGGGCACCGGTGCACCTCACCGTGCGGTGCATGGCGGGGCTGCCGTCGCTGCGCTCGATGGAGGTCCTCCCCGCGGTCGTGCGCGCCCTCTCGGCGGCGCAGCGTGACGACTTCCGTGTCGTGCACTTCTCGGTGCAGGACAACCACGTGCACCTCCTCGTGGAGGCGGACGACACCCACGCTCTCGGGGCGGGGGCCCGTGGCCTCGGCATCCGGCTCGCGCGCGCGGTCAACAAGGCCTCGGGCCGCCGGGGGCGCGTCCTCGACGACCGCTATCACACCCGCCCGCTGCGCACGCCGCGCGAGGTCCGCTTCGCGCTCGCCTACGTGCTGTTCAACTTCAAGAAGCACCAGGTCCGCGTGCCCA
>CAZUZY010000099.1:0-22172 GCA_964624885.1 uncultured Polyangiales bacterium
GGTGGCGTCCGAGCCCGCGTCGCTCGGCTTGACGCCGGCATCGGTCGTGCCGCTCGTGGCGAAGCCGCCGTGCGCGGCGACCTTGCCCTGGATCCACGCGAGCAGAAGGTCGACGCGCGCCAGCACCTGGGTCGTGCCGCCGGCGCCCGAGTTCACCGCGACGACGTTGTGGGTGCCGAGCGCGAACACGGGTCCGCCGGAGTCGCCGTGCTCGATGACGTCGACCGAGGTGTAGTCGAACGGGTACCCGACCGTGCTCCCCGGCTGGACGGTGACGTTGGCCTTCCACACCTGCGAGGTGAGCACGCCGCTCTTGATGCGGCCGACGTTGGTGACGGTCGCCCCGTTGGGCACCGCGGCCGCGGCGAGGGTCGGGTACGTGGCGATTGTGATTGGGTTCGTGAGGTACACGAGACCGAGATCGTGGTGGGCGGGGTTGACGGTGGTCGCGCCGTTCTCCTTCCAGTCGTAGGTCTCGGCGCTGGTGCTGGTCTGCATCGCGCCACCCACGTACACGTCCCACGACGTCATGCCGTCGACGCAGTGCCCGGCGGTGAGGACCACCTTGGGCGCGATGAGCGTCGCGGTGCACGCGTAGCTCCCCGCGGCGCTCTTCATGTTGAGGATGGCGGCCTCCGGGTATTCGGTCGCCGCGACGCCGCCGATGATGGGCTCGATGACCGCGGAGACCACCTCGGTCTCGGGGGCGTCGGCCGTCGAGCAGGCGGCGCCGGACACGAGCGTGCTGACCACGCAGACGAATGCGTATTTCTTCAAATCGTCCTCCTTCGGTAACCCGGCCGACTCCGTGGGGGAGTCCCGTGGCTTTGCGTCCCCCGCTCGCGCGAGGTTTGCCGTTTCGTGAGGGGTGACCGAACACGGGCACCATCCGAATTCGTCGTACGGACCGTCGCCGCAGGCCTTGAGGAAGATCGACTCCGGCGCGGGTCTGGCATGCTTGCGGGGTGCGCGCCCGGCCCCTCGTCCTCGTCGTCCTCGTGGCCTGCGGTCGGCCGACGCCTGCCCCGAGCCCGAACCCGTCGAAGCCCGCCGACGCCACATCCCTCGCGAGCGCCTCGACGAGCGCATCCACGTCGCCGGCCGGCTTCCCTCCGGGCGCGCGCGAGGTCCACGCCTGGTCGGACGGCACCCGCATCGGCCTCGCGTCGATGCCCTCGGGCGACGACGGGGTCCACGCGCTCGGCCCGAAGGACGCGAAGCCCACGCTCGTCGGCACGCTCTCGGGCAAGGCGACCGCGACGGCGTGGCTCGACGTCGACGGCGACGACAGCCCCGAGCTGGTCGTCTGGGCCGAGGGCGACCCTTCGGTGTACGGCCAGCGCAAGGGTCGAGTGGCGTCGCTCCGACGGATCGAGGAGCTCCTGCGGGGAGCGACCACGGTGGCGGCGGTCACCGCTCGAAGGCCGTTCCTGCGCGGCTACGTCGCACCCGCCGCGGGCGTCTCGGCGCGCGACGTCCTTCTCTCGCTGCGGTTCGCGACCGACGACCAGGTGCGCGCGCTCGTCGGGCCCGGAGGTGTCTCGTTCTGCACGATCCGCGTCGGCAACGCCAAGCCCCACAAGAACGTGTGTCGGACCGTCCTGCCGGCCAAGCTCACGCGCAAGGACCTCGACGAGGAGCTGCGCGGCCGCAACGCGATCGAGGACTACGAAGGCGAGCCGTACGAAGTGCCGGGGGTCCAGGGGGGCGGGTGGGGGGTGAACGCGCCCACGTGCAAGGCGACCAGCGTCGGCGCCGCGTGCACGGCCAACATGGGCGGTCCCGGCAACTGGGACTGGGACTTCACCGGCGTCGGCGCCGCGCTCCGCCTCGTGAAGATCTCCGACGTGGTCTACGAGAGCACCTGAAGCCCACACCCGCGCCCTTGACGAAGTCGGTCGCGTGCTGCATAGGACAGACACCATGTTGCCCTGCGTGACCCTCACATTTTCCGACGGCGGAGCAGGTCCGTAGGCGGCGCTTCATCGCGCGTGCTCGAGGCCGGCTCCGCTTTCCCGCGAGACCGGCTTCGCTGCTTTTTGCGCTGAATCCTCGGCGATCCGGCGGCGAGCCCTTTCCACGTCGCACGCGTCTTCGCGTGCGCGAGAGGACCCGACCATGCCACGCGACATCCCCCTCGAACGTCTCCGCAACCTCGGCATCATGGCCCACGTCGACGCGGGCAAGACCACGCTCGCCGAGCGCCTCCTCGTGTTCTCCGGCCGCATCCGCCGCGCCGGAGAGGTGCACGACGGCAACACCGTGCTCGACCACCTCCCCGAGGAGCGCCGGCGCGGCATCACCATCACCGCGGCGGCGACGACCGTCTCCTGGACCCCGACCACCGGCGCCCAGGAAGGCGTCGCGCACCGCCTCCAGCTGATCGACACCCCCGGCCACATCGACTTCACCGTCGAGGTGGAGCGCAGCCTGCGCGTGCTCGACGGCGCGGTCTTCGTGCTCGACGCCGCCTGTGGCGTCGAGTGCCAGTCCGAGACCGTCTTCCGCCAGGCCGAGAAGCACCGCGTCCCGAGCCTCGTCTTCGTCAACAAGATCGACAAGCCCGGCGCGGACGTGGACCTCTGCGTGCGCGAGCTGCGCGAGCGGCTCGGCGCGCGGCCCGCCCTCGTCCAGCTCTCGGCGCGCGACGGCACCGTCGTCCTCGACGTGCTCCGTCGCGTCGCAATGGTGTTCGAAGAGCGTACCTGCCGTCTCGAGTCGCTCGCCGGCGAGGAACTCTCGCGCGTGGAGACGGCGCGGGCTTCGCTCGTCGAGCTCCTCGCCGAGCTCGACGACGAGGTGATGGAGGGCTTCTGCGCCGGCACCGAGGTGTCGACGACCGCGCTCGAGCGCGCGCTCCGCAAGGGCACGCTCTCGTCCGCGATCCTCGTCGTGCTCGTCGGCTCCGCGCTCAAGAACCGGGGCATCCAGCCCTTGCTGGACGCCGTCGTCGCGTACCTGCCCTCGCCGGCCGACCTGCCCCCCGTGCTCGGGACCAGCCAGGACGGCGCGGTGGAGGTGCGTCCGCACGACGAAGAGCCCCTCGTCGCGCTCGCGTTCAAGACCGTGAGCGATCGCAGCGCCGGCGTCGTCTCGTTCCTGCGCATCTACGCGGGGACGCTCGTCGCCGGACAGCAGGTGCTCGTGTCGTCGAAGGGCGTCCGCGAGCGCGTCGGCCGGATGTTCCTCCTCCACGCCGCCGAGCGGGAGGAGATCGCCGAGGCGCGCACGGGGGCCATCGTCGCCGTCACCGGGTTGCGCGCGCTGCGCACGGGGGACACCCTCTGTGCGCCGCGCCACCCCGTGGTGCTCGAGGCCATCGACGCGCCCGAGCCGGTCGTCGAGCTCGCCATCGAGCCGAGGACCGCCTCGGATCGTGAGCACCTCTCGCCCGCGATCGGTCGCTTGCTCGTCGAGGATCCCTCGATCCGCGTCTCCACCCACGAGGAGACCGGCCAGATGATCCTCGCTGGCATGGGCCAGCTGCACCTCCAGATCGTCGTCGACCGACTGCGCTCCGCGCACGACGTCGAGGTCGTCACGGGGACACCGCGGGTGGCCTATCGCGAGACGGTCGCCACCACGGCGCGGGCCGAGTGGCGGCACGTCCAGCAGAACGGGGGCGCGGGGCAGTTCGCCGTCGTCACCCTCGTGGTCGGTCCGAGCGCGCGCGGGACCGGGGTCGCCTTCGTCGACGAGACGGTGGGCGGCGTCGTCCCCCGGGAGCTCGTGCCGGCCGTCGAGAAAGGCGTCCGCAACGCGGCGCAGCGCGGTGTCTTCGCCGGTCATCCGGTGACGGACGTCGTGGTGCGCCTCGTCGACGGCGACTTCCACGTCAAGGACTCCGACGCCGCCGCGTTCGAGGTCGCTGGCTCTCGCGCGTTCCAGGCCGCCGTCCGCGGCGCCGGGTGCGTGCTCCTCGAGCCGGTGGCCGCGCTCGAGGTGACCGTGCCCGCGACCATGGTGGGCGCGGTGACCGGAGACCTCGCGTCGCGCCGGGGCCTCGTGCGTGGCTTGACGCCGCGCGGCTCGGCGGTGGTCGTCGACGGACGCGCGCCGCTCGCCGCCACGTTCGACTACGTCTCGCGCCTGCGCGGGATGACGGGCGGACGCGGTGGCGCGACGGTGCGCGTGGACGGCTACGAGCCAGTGCCGACGGCGCTGGCCCGGACGCTGCTCGAGGCCTGAGCTCGGTGGGCCCTCTCCGCTCGTGCGGAGGGGGCCCGTCGTCTCGTCAGGCTGGGTTCGAGGGGCAGCTCACTTCGCGAGCGGCAGCTCCTTGTCGCAGCCCTTGCCCTTCACCTTCACGACCGGCGCCTCGAGCGTCACCATCACCGGATCCTTGCCGTCGTCGCTGGCCGAGCGGCCGACGTAGGCGTCCGCCACGCCGGTCTGCTTGTCGACGAACAGATCGCCGAAATCGTCGTTCTCCTCGCCGCACGCCGTCGAGCACTCCGTGTCGGTCTCGCCGCAGGGGACCATCTCGCCGTTCTTCTCGGTGACGAACACCGGCAGGCCCTGACGAGAGCGCCAGTGCAGGTGCACGAGGTCGGTCGAGTCGGTCGCGATCTTGGCCTCGATCTCGCCGCCACAGCGTCCACCGACCATCGCGAGCGCGTAGCGGTGGATCTTCCCGTCCTTGGCCGGCACCAGCAGGAACAGGTTCTTGAGCATGAAGCCGACGGGGGTCGCGGCGCAGGCCTTGTCCTTCTTCCAGCCGTCCTGACAGATCGCGGAGAGCTCCGCCTCGCCGGTCCAGGCGGGCAGCGCCTCCTCTTCTTTCTGCATCGCCTCGTAGGCCGCCTTCCACGAGTCGTGCACCGTGGGCGCGCTCGGGGCGTCCGAAGACGTGGTCGCCACGCACACCGACTCGGCCCCGAGCTTGGCCTTCGCGGCCTTGCTCGGGTTCAGCTCGTTCGACCGCGCGAACGCGGCGCGCGCCTTCTCCTTCTGGCCCTGGCCCTCGGCGGCGAGGCCGTAGTTGAACCAGATCTGCCCGAGCAGCTTCTTGTCCTTGGTGCGGGCCGCGGCCTTGTCGAGGTCGGCGACGGCGGCCTTCCAGTCCTTGGCGAGCACCCGCGCGTAGCCCCGCTCGGAGATGGCCCGCGCGTCCTCGGGGATCGCCTCGAGGGCCTTGTCGAACGCGGTCACCGCGTCGGGGTACTTCTTGGCGACGGTGGCCTTGCGGCCGTCGGTCACCGCCTTCCAGTACGCGGCGACCTTGCTCTTGTCGGCGGCCTTGGGCGCCTGCTTCGCCGGCGGCGCGAGGGTGGCCTTCTTGTCGTCGGCCTTCGGGGCAGGCTTGTCGTCGGCCTTCTTGTCGTCGGCCTTCGGGGCGGGCTTGTCGTCGGCCTTCTTGTCGTCGGCCTTCTTGTCGTCCTTGCTCTCCTTCTTGTCCTTGCCGGGGTCCGCGGGCTTGTCCTCCTTGCAGGCAGCGCCGAGGAGCACGGTCGAGAGGGCGAGGGCGACGAGCGGACGGACGGAGTGCATGGCGCCCCTTACCCAAGGCCACGCGCGTCGACAACCTCATGCGGGGGTCAGGGGCCCGAACCACACGCGGGTGTCGTAGACGATGCGCACGTGCCCCTCGCGCGCGTGCGCGGTGAACAGCCGATCGAGCTCCTGCATCAGCGGCGCGTGGCCGGGCTGCCCGGCCTTCGGCACGTAGGACGAGGACAGCGCGCGCCCGACGAGGCCCTCACGGTCGAGGTCCTGGTGGTTCTCGAGGACGGCCTCCCGCGGGGTCTGCCCGAAGAACGCTGCGAGAGCCTCGGCGCCGACCTGATCGTGCCGCACGGCCTGGTAGTCGGTGCCCCACCGCAAGAGCGCGGCCTCGTAGCCCTCGTGGAACGCGTCTCCGGAGAGGCGTCGATCGTTCCACACGAGCGCTGCGTGTCCGGTGGGCGCGAGCACACGGCGGGCTTCGGCGCGCGCCGCGGCGCGGTCGAACCAGTGGAACGCCTGCGCAGCGACCAGCAGATCGGCGGCCGCGTCGGGGAGGGAGGTCTGCTCCGCGGTGCCCGCGACGCTCGAGAAGCGTCGCTCGTCGCGGAGCAACTCCTCCGCGGCCGCGCGCATCCCGGCGTTGGGCTCGATGCCCGTGACGGCGAACCCCGCGCGCAGGAAGGGCAGGGCGGAGAGCCCGGTGCCGGAGCCCACGTCGACCACGCGCGTCGTCGCGGGCGAGAGCCGGAGCTCGCGGGTGAGCAAGGCGACGAGCGCGTCCGGGTAGCCGGGGCGCGTGCGCACGTAGTCGGCGACACGGTCGCTGAAGCGCTCGGTGGGGAACATGACTGGGGAGGATATCGAGCCACGCTCCGCGTGGTCACGGCCCGACGGTCACGACCGTCGTCGCCTCGACGGAGCCCACCCGACAGCGTACGCGTCCCTCGCCGAAGCGGACCGCCGCGAGGTCGATGCGCCCCTCCCACTGCGCGTCTCGCTCGTACTCGTCGCGCCGCGGCCGGAACCATGCGAGCGAGCCGGCGCTGAAAGCCAGGACCGGGCCGAGCTCGCCTTCGGCGACAAGGGTGCAGGCGCCGAGTACGGGGCGACCACCCTTCCAGAGCCGATAGCCAAACCTCCTCCATCCCGGTTGCACCCAGACCGATCGCGGCATCTCGATCTCGTCGACCGTGTCGACCACGAGGACGTCGATGTGTCGGCGATGCCCGGCGCGCTCGAGATCGATGGTCCCGATGCCCGTCGTGTTCGCGACGAACGAAGGACAGTGATCAGGAAGGTCGCAGGAGGGACCGGCGACGATCGCTCCTCCGAACGTCACCTGGGTGTCAAGGGGGCTGTACTTCAGCCAGTGGCGTTGCCCCACGAGCACCTGGGGTCGATCGGGGAGCACCGCCCGCGGCGTCGGGGCCGCCAGCGTGGCAAGAGGCGGGCTGCTGCAGGCACCGAGCAACAGGGCCAGTCCAGACCCAACCGTGCGGCTCACCACGGGAGGAACTCCCCTTCGGTCGTCGCCTGCGCGGCCCCGACATGGCACGTGATGCGCAGCGTCCCAGGCTTCGTGGGGCGGACGCGGAGGCTGCCCATCGGCGGGTAGCTCACATTGGTGCTCGCCACGTCGAAGAAGTCCACGCCCTCTGCGTTGATCTGCCAGGCGCACGCAGGACCGTGGACGGCCACGCCGTGATGGACGAGTTCATAGGACACGCCGCCTTGAAGAGGGGCCAGGTGGATCGTGTCGATGTCGGACGGCCGGAGGACCCGAATGGTCCGCGCGCCCTTCACGGCGCCGACCGCTGCGGTCACGGTGCCGATCCCGGGGGTGTGCGCTTCGAACCGGACTCCTCCCGTTCGTCCCGTGCCCTCGATCGCGTCGGTCAGCGCGCCCTCCGCCGAGACGCCGATGCCGCGAGCGTTGAGGTCGTGGATGCCCGTCGAGACCCGGACCGGCAGCCAGTGGCGATGTCCCACGAGGACGAGCGGCACCCCCTCGCCGCCGAGGTCGATCTTCTGGGCCTGGGTGGCGCCGACCGTGGCCCTACCGACCACGGCGCCATCTGCGTCGAGGAACAGGAGGCGCGTCGTGCCCCGACAGCCACGGAGCCGATGCCGTCCAGTCGCTCCACGGTCTGGGCCGGGCGCAAGCACCCCGACGACAGGAGGAGGCACCACCAGGCCCGCATGGCTGGCCGACACCCTATCACGGGCGATCTTGGTGCTTCCGACGTCTGGATGGATGCGACTGCAAACGCAGCGCAAGCGACGAGTGCGCTTACTCCCGTCGCAGCACCCACACCTCTTCGATCGCGAAGGTGTCGATGCGACGACAGGCGTCGTCAGGGGCTCGAGGTGATGCTCACGTCGTCGACGAACCAGCCACGCTTGGTCGTCGCGGCGTCGCTGCCGAACAGGAACCGCAACCGCAGGGCGGCCACGCGGTAGGGCGCGGTGATCTCGTAGGTCACCTGCTTCCACGCCCCGCCCGGGATCGCGGCGGACCACCCCGACTTCCCCGAGACCAGCGGCGTGGGCGAGCACCCCGTGTAGTCGCCCGTGATCGCGCCGTCGTAGGCCTGGCTCGTCGCGACGTCGGTCCAGGTCGTGCCGTCGGTGGAGATCTGCAGGAGCCCGCCGTCCCAGTACTTGCCGGAGGACTTCGCCTCGAAGTCGTACCAGTGCCAGAACGACAGCGTGACCTTCTTCGTCGACCCGGCGCACGCGCTCAGGTTGATCGTGGGGAAGCGCAGCTCCGCCGTCTGACAGTCGGTGTAGGCCGCGGTGAGCCCGGTCGACCAGCACTTGGTCCCGCCGTGGCAGGTCGTCGTGCCGCTCGGCGTGCCGCGCACCCACGGGTCGTCGCTCGCGAACGTGGACAGCGGCGCGTGCGTGAACCCCTGATCGCCGCTCTCGAAGTCGTAGGTGAGCGAGACCGAGCACGCGTCGACGCAGGCGCCGGCCGCGCAGCCGCCCGGGCAGGCCGTGTCGGTGTACGCGTAGCTGCACGCACCGGCGCCGCACGTGCCGGGGCTCGTGTACTTGCGCACCGAGCTGCCCACGCAGGCGGTCGCGGGGGGCGCGGTGCAGGGCGCGAGCGTCGAGGGGTAGACGCATGCGCCGCCGTCGGGGCAGGTGCCCGGCCCGGAGTAGGTACGCGCGGTCGCGCCATCGGCGCAGTCGGCGACCGGCGGCGTGGTGCAGACACAGCTGCCAGTGTCGACCGTGCCGGTGTCTGCGATGCCCGTGTCCACCGTGCCCGTGTCTGCAGTGCCCGTGTCCACGGTGCCCGTGTCGACGCCGGTGTCCGTCGTGCTCGTGTCGATGCTCGTCGCATCGGGGCCGCCATCGCCAGGGGCGGCGCTGTCGAGACCGGCGCCCGAGTCGAGGGCGTCGTCCTTCGCGCCGTCGACGGCGCCGTCGCCGACCTCCGCCGTCGCGGTCTCCGCGCCGACGTCGTCCCCGGGCGTCTCGTCGAGGCTCGTGTCGACGCTGCCGTCGCGCCGGACGACGTCGCCGTCGTAGCCACCCGCGGCCGAGCAGCCGAAAGCCACAGTCGCCCCCGCCAGAAGGAAAACATTCCGCACGGTCTGGAAGTGTATCGGACCCCTGGCCGCTCTGGGCCACACGCCGTCCTGGCCGGAGGAGTCGGTCCTCGGCGGATCAGCAGTCCGCCGTGCTGCGCCCGAGAACCAGGGGTGTCGAAGACTTTGGCGTGTTCTCGGCCGTCGCTACCCTCCCGATCGGCATGCTCCTCCTCGATGCCGAGCGCCGCGCCTTCGACGAGGGCGGGTTCTTCGTCCGGCGGGCGCTCTTCTCCGCGTCCGAGGTGGCGGCGGTGCGCGAAGCGTTCGAGCGCCTCTACGCCACCGCGCAGACCCTCCGCCAGACCGGCGATCACGCCGGCGCGTTCTTCGTGTTGAGCGCCCCCGACCAGGGGCCCGTCGTCGTCCAGCGGGTCGTCTGGGCCGGCGGTGCCGAGCCCGTGCTGCTGCGTCTCTCCGAGGACGCGCGCCTCGTCGAGCCCGCGCTCGCGCTGCTCGGCACCGACCGCTGCGAGCAGCTCCTCTGCCAGGCGCACTACAAGATGCCCAACGACGGCGTGGCCTTCGACTGGCACCAGGACATCCAGCACCGCGACAAGGGCGGCGACACCTGGCGCGACGTCAACGGCCGCGGCTCCTACGTGCAGACGATCTTGCTCGTCGACGACATGACCGAGGAGAACGGCCCGCTCGAGTTCGTCCCGGCCCCCGCGGCGTCGCTCGTGAACGGTCGGCTCGCCGGCGCCGTCGACGCGCGCGCGGCCGTGCAGGTGACCGGTCGCGCCGGCGACGTGCTGTTCTTCGGCCCCTGGGCGGTGCACGGGAGCGCGCCGAACACCTCGCCCCGCCCGCGTCGCGTGCTCATCGACGGCTACGCGGCCCCCGGCGCCAACGGCCGGCACTACCCAGGTGTCGGCGCGTGTCGCACCCTTCCTCGGAGCGGTGCGCTGACGCCGTAATCTCCGCTCGACGCCGCCGTTGTCCGGGCATGAAGCGGATCCTCGTCCTCCTCGGTCTCCTGCTGTTCGCGATCGTCGGCTGCGCGAAGGCCCCCTCCCGCAGAGCCAGCGGGGCCGCGCCGCTCGCCGAGACGCCGGCGGCGAGCGGGGCGCGCCTCCTCGAGGTGCACGCCCACCTCACCGTGGAGGTCGGTGGTCCGGGCGATGTCGACCCGCTGCTCACGCGGGCCATCGCGTTCACGGGCCGCGAAGGGGGCTTCGTCGAGCAGCGCGCCGCGCGCAGCCTCGTGCTGCGCGTACCGATCACGGCCCTCGACCGCCTGCGCACCGAGGTCGCCACCAAGGAGGGCGTGCAGGTGCTCGACGAGACGCGCACCACCAAGGACGTCACTGACGCCATCGCCGACCTCGACGCCCGCTTGCGCAACGCGCACCGGGCCGAGGAGCGGTTGCTCGCCCTCCTCGACAAGCAGACCGGCTCCCTCGCCGACGTCCTCGCCGTCGAGAAGTCCCTCGGTGAGACGCGCGAGCGGATCGAGCGCATGGAGTCGGAGCAGCGCCTCGCGAAGGGCCGCGTCGAGCTCGCGACCGTCGAGATCGCCGTGCAAGTCGCCTTCGCGGAGGGCAACCGCTCGTTCGGGCAGGAGCTCGCGCACGCCGCGAAGGAGGGCGTGCTCCTCGCGCGCGACGTCGTGCGGGGGGTGATCCTCGTCGCCCTCCGTCTCCTCCCGCTCGCGCTGCTCGTCGCCCCCCTCGCGTTCGTCGGCCTCCGCGTCGCGCGACGCCGCCGTGCCTGATCACTCCAGCATCTTGGTCCAGGTCGGCGCGTTCTCCACGCACTCGAGCGAGGCGCCATGGGCCGCAGAGCCCGCGCAGATCGTCGCGTCGGCGTGGCGACGCGCGGCCGCGAGCCCGAGGCTCTCCCAGATCGCCGGGTAGCCCGCGCAGATCGGGTCGCCCGGTGCCCCGAGGCCGTGGAACGCCGCCGCCGGCGACGTGGCGTACGGCGTCTTGCCGACGTCGAGCCACGACGCCGGCCCCGTGGCGGTCTGGTCGCACGGGGAGCTGAGCGCGACGACGCGGTCGATGGCGAACATCTTGCCGACCAGCGCCGCGTGTCCGCCACCCTGCGAGTGACCGGCCGCGATCACGAGGGACCACTTCACGCGGTCCACCGGCTTCGCCGCGCTCGGGTCGACGAACGCGCCCCAGCCCCCGCTCGGGTCGCGGGCCGCAAGCGTGGTGAGCGCGGCGTGAAGCCGGGCGAGCGCCCCCTCGTGCACGGCGATCCCCGCGAGCGATGGTGCCGCGCCGCTCTCGAACACACCGGTCATCACCGTGCGGCGCGTGGGCAGGAAGCACGCGTCGTCGCCCTTGCAGAGCACGCCGATCGCGTCGTCGCTGCGATAGCTCAAGGCGACCACGTGCAGCCCCGCGGCGCGGGCCGTCGCGTAGAAATTGGCGGTCGCCGAGCCGCGCGTCCCGGCGAGCGGGCTGCCGCCGCTGCCGTTGAAGAACACCACGAGCTTGCCGCGCGCGCCGCTCGTGGGGCGGAGGGCGTACTGGTCCACGGTGGCGTTGACGCCGCCCGGAGGCAGCCCCGACTCCGCGGGGGTCAGGAGGAAGCACGCGTCGCCGGCCACCGCACCCTTGCCGGTCGTGGGGCAGGGGCGCAGCGTCGCGCTCGCGTCGCCGGGAGCGTCGGTCTCGGGCGTGATCGCGTCGGGCGCGTCGGATGCGGCCTCGGCGATCGCGTCGGTGTCCACGTCGGCTGCGCCGTCTGGGCTGGTGTCGGCGATCTCGGTCGTGTTGGAGCCGCAGCCGAGGAGGAACGCAGCGAGGAGGAGGCGTCGCATGGGTCCACGGTACGTCGCCGCCGCGCGTCACCCAAGCCGTGGCGGCGCGTTTTCGTATTCGAGTCGAATACGGCGCCTGTACGTTCGGTGGGTGCGGCTCGCCCTCCTCGCGTTCGCGCTCGTCGCCTGTAGCGCGCCCAGGGCGGCCGCGCCCGTCGTCGAGGCGTGCGTGGTCCCGACCGGCGCCGGCACCCACGTGACGACCTGCCGCGGCCTGCGCTTCGACGTGACCGTCCCGGCCTCCTGCCCGGCGGCGGGGTGCGGGCTCGTCCTCGATCTCCCCGGCCTCTCCATGACCGGCAAGATGGAGGACGAGAACACGCGCCTGCGCACCCTCGCGCCCCCGCGGGGCTACGTCGTCGTCCAGCCGACCGCGCGACCGGCGAGCAAGGACCGTGGCCTCGATCTGCCGAACCCGCGCTGGCCGGTCTGGGCGAGGGGAGACGACGAGCACGTCTTCGCGTTCGTGGTCGCGGCGATCGAGCGCCTCGGCATCGACCGCGCGCGCGTGCACGCAACAGGGTTCTCGATGGGCGCGATGATGACCTGGAAGCTCCTCTGCAGCCACGCCGAGGTGTTCGCGTCGGTCGCGCCCGCGGCCGGCACCGCGGGCTGCTCGTTCGTCGGGAAGGAGCTCCCCTCGCGCGAGGTGCCGATCCTGTACCTGCACGGCCACAGCGACCTCCTCGTGCCGTTCTACGCGGCGGCCGAGCGCCGCGCCGCCGTCGTGAAGGCGTGGGGCATGCACGAGCGCGAGAGCGTGGAGCTCGACGCGCACGCACGACGCACGGCCTACGCGAGCGCCGCGGGCACCGAGCTCGTCTTCGTCGACCACCGCTACAGCTCCCCCTACAAGGCCGACCTCGGGGGCCACTGCTTCCCGGGCAGCACCGACGCGGCCCAGGAGCCAGACCAGTTCTTGCCCTTCGGGTGCGCGGCGCCGAACGCGTTCGTGTGGGGCGAGATGGTGCTCGCGTTCTTCGAGGCCCACCCACGGCGTTGACGGACCACGGCGTCGCGGGTTCGATCCGGGCGGTGCGTCCCCTCCTGCTCGCCCTCGGCCTCGGCGCGCTGTCGTGCTCGTCGGGCGCGGAGCCCCCCGAGCCCACACCTTGCGCGGTGGGGCTCGATCGCGTGGGCGAGCTCTGCGTGCCGCACTACGACGAATGCAGCCCGGTCGAGCTGCCGTTGCGGGGCGGCGGGTGTCGCCCGATCGGCGTGCCGAGCGGCGCGTGCGGCAAGGGGTTCGCGAGCGACGGGGGCGGTGGGTGCGCCGCGATCCTGCCCGCGGCCTCCTGCCCGCTCGGGCTCCTCGCGGTGCCTGGCGAGACGGCCTGTCGCGAGGTCTCGGCCTGCGGGACCGACCCCTACGGCCTCGCCCCGACCGATGCATCGACCCTCTATGTAGATGCGGCCTACGTCGGAGGTGGGTCCACGGGCGCGCGCGACAAGCCCTTCACGACCGTGCAGGCGGCGGTGGACGCGGCGCCGAAGGACGGCGTGGTCGCGATCGCCGCCGGCACGTACACCGAGAACGTCACCGTCACCCGCCCGGTGAAGCTCCATGGTCGCTGCCCGAAGCTGGTCGAGATCGCCGCGCTCGATCCCAAGAAGCCGGCCCTCGAGCTGCGCGCGCCGGCCGAGGTCCACACGCTCGCGGCGAAGGGGAGCATGGTGCGGGTGCTCTCCGCCAAGGGCACGCTCCTCGACCGGCTCTGGGTCCACGACTCCGGGTTCGACGGCGTGCAGATCGGCCTCGGCGCCGAGGCCACCGTGCGCGGCGTGCTCCTCGAGCGCAACGCCGACGTTGGCATCGTCCTCGTCGACAGCGCGGCCACGATCGAGCAGGTGGTGGTGCGCGACGCGCTCGTGGGCTCCACGCCGGGCAGCGGCCAGGTGCTCTCCGCGCTCGGCAACAGCAGCGCCACCGTGCGCGGGTCGCTGTTCGAGCGCTTCCAGGGTCAGGGCGTGCGCGGCGACCAGGCCACGCTCGTGATCGAGGACACCGTGATCCGCAACGCGGTCTCGCCCGCCTCGGTCTCGGTCGGCGCGCTCGACGTCAACGGGGGGAGCGCCACGCCGCCGTACAAGCCGTTCGTGCTGCGCCGCTCGGTGATCGAAGGGGCGCGCGGCGGCGCGGGGGTTCGCCTCAGCCTGGTCGACGCGCAGATCGAGCACACGGTGGTGCGCGACGTGGAGGGCCAGAACGGCGGGGTGTTCGCCATGGGGGGCTCGCTCGTGGTGCGCGGCTCGGTCGTCGAGGGGGTGGAGTCGTACGGCGTGTGGGGCTACGACGCTCACGTCGCGGTCGAGGACGTGCTCGTGCGCGACGTGCGTGAGCGCGCGTTCGACCACACCTTCGGGTTCGGCGTCGGCGTGTTCGGGGCCACGGCCGGGCGCGCGGCGCTCGACCTCCGCACCTCGGTGGTGCGCGCCGCCCACTTCGCCGGGGTGTACGTGAACGGCGCCTCCGCGAAGATCGAGGACGTGCTCGTCGAGCAGATCCTCGCCCGGTCGGACGGCGCGTACGGCGACGGGATCGCGGTCAGCGCGATCCGCTCGAGCGGCGCCGCG
The DNA here is from genome assembly GCA_964624885.1 of uncultured Polyangiales bacterium. Classification (GTDB taxonomy): domain Bacteria; phylum Myxococcota_A; class Polyangia; order Polyangiales; family JADJMO01; genus JADJMO01. The sequence continues at coordinate 14,392 of CAZUZY010000099.1, forward strand.
CTCCCCGGGGTGGCCACCCTCAGCCGGGTCCGCGTGAGGCGGGCGGCGCGCACCGGCGTCAGCGTGTTCGGCTCGCAGGTCGCGCTGTCGAGCTCGATGCTGACCTGCAGCCCGCTCGACCTCGACGGGGAGACCGCGTTCGTCGACGTGTTCGGCGGCGTGGGCGACGCGCCCTTCGCCTTCGACGACGGCGGCGACAACCTCTGCGGCTGCGGCACCGTCGAGCCGCGGTGCGTGGTCCGTCAGAGCAAGCTGACGCCGCTCACCGTACCCAGGCCGCCCTGAGGCAGACCGCGGTCAGTCGTCTGCCGGCTCGAGCTCGATCTTGAGCGCCTCGGCGGGGAGCGGCGGCGGGTGCTTGAGCACCACCTCGCGCAGGTGGCTCACCGGGTCCTCGATCATCACGACCCGCACCTTGAACACGAGGTCCTTGCCGGCGAGCGGCGGCAGGAGCCGCACGGTCACGTGCTTGTCGTCGATGGCGATGACCTTCAGGTTGATCACCGCGCCCGAGGCGTTGTGCGCCTCGAACATGGCGCCCTTCTCGACCGCGACGCCCTTCGGGAACTCCGCGCGCGGGATGTGGCGCGTCGGCAGCGTGTCCTCCGGGGGGATGACCTCGGAGGCCGGGATCTCGCCCTCGAGCGACTGGCCGGCCGCGAGCCCCTCGAGCCGCTTCTCGAGCGCCGGCAGGAGCTTGCCCTCGCCGTGGACGTACTGCACCGGCCCCGACTTGGCCGACGACTCGATGACGTCGCCGCCCTTGACCCGCAGCTCGAACTCGACCCGGACGATGCTTCCCGCGGTGATCTTCATGGCCGAGCAGACTACCCCGGCAGAGGCGCGCCGCGAGGGGGATTCTTCAGAGGGTCGTGGTGCTGCAGCGGAGCGCCGGCCGCTCCTCGATGGGGGTGGTCGCGGTGCCGCGCTCGTAGGCCTCGCAGACGAAGCGCAGGCGGGCGCCGGGCTCGACGTGGAGCATCTGGTCGGAGCGCACGTCGAACGAGTAGTTGCGGAGGTACGCGAAGACGCCGGTGCCGTTGCCCTGGAAGGCCAGGTGGAACACGACCGGATGGTCGCCGGCCTGCAGGGGACGGGCGCCGAGCTCGATCGTCGCGAGCCCGAGCTGGGCCTCGTCGCTGGTGTCGGTGAGCGTCACCCCGTCGAGCGCCACGGTGAGCTTGCGCAGCCGGAACGTCGACGACATGCGGTTCTGCACCGCGATCTCCGCGGAGGCGGTGAACGGCCCACTCGGGACGCGCGCGGTGGGCTCCTCGACGCACGCCGCGAGCAGGATGGTGAACCCGGCGAGGCGGCGCATGTCAGCGAGACTCCCATACCCGGAGGGCGGGCAGCTCGATGGCCGTGAGGAAGCCGTCCATGCCGGCGCCGGTGTCGATGGCGACCACGCACTCGCCGGCCCACACGTCGGTGGGGTCGGCCGGGGTGTGGGTGGAGAGATCGGGCGGGAGGCAGTCGGTCGCGGTGTGCCCGACCACCACGCGCTTGCCGCGGTAGTCGGTGAAGAACGACTTGCTGCGCGTCCACAGCATGGCGTGGGAGGGGACGATCTCGCGCGGGTGGAGGAAGCGGCCCTGGGCCTCGACGAGGCCCGCGTGCACGTAGATCCCGTGCTCGTCCTCGTGGAACAGCGGCAGGCTCTCGAACCAGGCGACCACGTCCTTCGGGAAGAAGGCCCCGCTGAACAGGCTCTCCTGCTCCTCCGGGGTGAACAGGGTGCCGGGCTCCGGGTGCGGACCGCCGGTGTAGCTGCGCATCGTCGCGAGACAGCCGTTGCCCGGCGGGAACACGAACTCGTCCCAGCGGCGATCGAGCACGCGCAGCCAGGCGTCCTCGTGGTTGCCGCGCAGGCACACCACCTCGAAACCGGCGTCGCGCTGGAAGCCACGGACGACCTCGACCACCTCGGCCGAGTGCGGGCCCCGGTCCACGTAATCGCCGAGGAACACGAGGGTGTCGGTGGGCTCGAGGGTGGGCATCTTGCCGACGAGCTTGCGAAGGGCGTCGAGATCGCCGTGGATGTCACCTACGACGAAGGTGCGGCGGCCCATCGCGACAGTATCGCAGGTGATACGGTCCGCTGCCAAACCCGAGGAGACCGACATGGAGTACCGCACGCTCGGCCAGAGTGGCCTCGAAGTCCCGGTGGTGTGTCTCGGCGCGATGACCTTCGGCGAGGCGGACGACAAGTCCTTCATGCACAAGGTCGGCTGCGACGAGCAGACCTCGTTCGCCATCATGAGTCGCGCCCTCGAGCGGGGCGTGAACTTCATCGACACCGCCGACGTCTACGGGCAGGACGGCCTCTCGGAGCGCGTGGTCGGCGCCTGGATGAAGCAGAACCAGACCCGCGACCGCGTGGTGCTCGCGACCAAGTTCCGCTTCCGCATGGGGCAGGGTCCCAACACCACGGGCGCCTCGCGCTACCGCATCGTGCGCACGGTCGAGGACAGCCTGCGGCGGCTCCAGACCGACCGCATCGACCTCTACCAGATCCACATGCAGGACGTGGCGACGCCCGAGGAGGAGACCCTGCGGGCGCTCGACGACCTCGTGCGCGCCGGCAAGGTGCTCTACCTCGGCGCGAGCAACTACGCCGCCTACCGGCTGGTCGACTCGCAGTGGATCGCGAAGAGCGAGCACCTGCACCGGTTCGTCTCGCTGCAGATGCAGTACAGCCTCCTCGTGCGCGACCTCGAGCGCGAGCACATCCCGCTGTGCAAGCAGTTCGGGCTCGGCGTGCTGCCGTGGTCGCCGCTCGCCGGCGGGTTCCTCTCCGGGAAGTACCAGAAGGACCAGCCACCGCCGGCCGGGGTGCGCCTCGAGAAGTGGAAGGAGCGGCTTGCCGACCTGGACAACGACCGCGCCTGGCGCACGCTCGACGCGGTGCGCGCCGTGGCGACCGCGCGCGAGACGACGCTGACGGCGGTGTCGATCGCGTGGTTGCTCGCGAAGCCCACGGTGAGCTCGGTGATCTTCGGCGCGCGGTCGCTCGAGCAGCTCGACGACAACCTCCGGGGCGCGGAGCTCAAGCTCTCGGCCGAGGAGGTGCAGCGCCTCGACGAGGCGTCCGCGTGGGAGCTCGGGTATCCCTACAAGTTCCTCGCGAACATCCAGAAGCGCTGGTAGCGGCTAGAAGCAGAGGCCCGTCATGCGGGGCACGCAGCGCGTGCCGGTCGCGGTGACGGCGCAGCAGCCGTAGGTGCCGGCGCAGGTCTCCGTGTGCACGCCCGCGTCGTCCGTCCACTTGCAGATCTGGTCGGGCGGAGGCAGCGGAGGTTCACCGAGCTTGCACCCGATGGCGATCTCCTTCGGCGCGAACCAGTAGGGGCAGCCGTTGGCGTCGACGAGTCGCTGCCAGCGGGGGTCGCCAGGTTCGGGGAGGTTGTCGCAGACGTCCGTGGTGCCGAGCGCGCGACCGCGGCAGCTCGCGTCGGAGCCGCCGAAGGCCATGCAGCACGCCGGGGCCGGGCTGATGGGGCAACAGAGGCTCGAGGTCGGCGGCTTGCCGCTGGTCTCGCCGGTGGTCTCGCCGCCGGTCTCGACCGCGCTCTCTGCGTCGGGGGTCACGGTGCCGCCGCACGCGCCGAGCGCGCACAGGAGCCCGAGGAGGATGGTTCGCATGCCTCTGCCAGGAGCAGCACCCATGCCATCGGCGGTCCTGCGAGGAATCGCCCTTCGCATCGCCGACCGTGGCGCAAGGTGGCACGACCGAGGCGCTCAGAAGCAGGGGCTCCCTGCCACGCCCCGCGGCGCACAGACCGTGCCGCCCGCGACGGCGGCGCAGCACGAGGTCGCGCGGTCGCACGTCTGGGTGTGCCGAACGCCGGCGTCGTCGGTTCGCGTACAGCTCTCCATCTGTGGTGCCGGCGGGTCGTCCCCACACGCGCCCAGAATCAGCAGGAACCCGAACAGGATGGCTCGCATGCGGCCGCTGTCAGCAAGGAGCGTGCTCACCTCTTCACGAGGCGGATGGCCTGCTCGGGGCACTCGCGGACGCAGAGGCCGCACGCCTGACAGGCCGCCGCGTTCGGGGTGTAGGCGGTCTTGCGCCCGTGCACGAGGCTCTTGAACTTGGCGAGGGCGCCGAGCGCCGCGTAGTCCGCGTCGTCGATGCGTCGCACGACGAACACGTCGTAGGGGCAGACGCGCACGCAGTCGGCCTTGCCCTCGCAGCGCGCGCGGTCGACGACGGGTCGCAGCGGCGAGCCCTTGCAGTCGGGTTCCATGGCGGCAGTGTGCCGGAGCCGCGCGGCGCCGTGCGTGAAGAAGCGCGAAGCCGGATCGGGTCCTGATGGACGTCATCGCTCGCCTCGCGGCTCCGTGCGAAGCGCCGGCCGGTGTCGGTCCTCCTCCTGCGACGTGTCGTCCTCGCGACCGCCCTCGTGGCCCTCGTCGCCGCCGTGCTCGGCGGGCTGGGTCGGCTCGGGCTCGTCATGCCCCCGAGCACGTGGGTCGAGCGTCACGGCGCAGGGATGGTGGGCTTCCTCGGGGTCGTCGTCGCCGTCGAGCGTGCGTTCCTCCTCGGGAGCCCGGGCGCCCACCTCGTACCCCTCCTCGGCGTCGCGGGGCTGGCCGCGCTGCTGGGGGGTGCGCCCGGGCACCTCGGCCACGGCCTGCTCGCGAGCGCCGGTCTCGGGCTCGTGGCGCTCCAGGCCACGTTCCTCCGACGGCGGCCTTCCACCGACAACGTGCTGATGGTCGCGGGGGCCCTGGCCTGGGTCTTCGGCCAGGTCGTGGTGCTGACGGGCGGCTCGTTCGGGCGCGCGGCGCCCGCGTGGGCGAGCTTCGTCGTGCTGGTCATCGTCGGCGAGCGGCTCGAGCTGGTGCGGCGCGAGGAGGGCCGCCCCCGTGCGCTCGTGCTCGCCGCGTGGGCCACCCTCGTGGCGCACGCGGTGGCGCTGGCCGCCTACGTGGTCTCGGCGCGCGTCGGCGGGGTGACGCTGGGCGTGGGATGGTGCCTCGTCGGGCTGGTGCTCCTGCGCGCCGATCCCGCGCTCCGTGCGCGCACAGAGCCGGGCCTGGATCGCTACGTGGCCACGGGCCTGCGGTCGGGCTTCGTGTGGCTGGTGGTGGCGGGCGTGCTCACCGCGTCCTTCTCGGACGTCGAGGCCGGGCCGTTCTACGACGCGCGTCTCCACGCGCTCTTCGGCGGCTTCGGGCTCACGCTCCTGTTCGCCCACGGCCCCGAGGTGCTCCCCGCGCTCGCCGGGCGCGAGGGCCACGCCTGGTCTCGCGCCGCGTGGGGTGCCCTCGTCGTCCTGCAGGTCGCGGCGACGGGTCGGGTCCTAGCCGATCTCCGCGCGCCCGCGCTGCGTGGCGCCTGCACGACGCTCCACGCCCTCGCCCTCGCCGCCTTCGTGCTCGCGATGGCGCGTGGGCTGCTCCGCCTCACTCCGGCACGCGCGGTCCGCTTCTAGGGTCGCCGCGCGCCGCGTGCCCCGAGGACCCGCCGGAGGAGGCGCGTCAGATCCACGTCCGTGAAGGGCTTGCCGATGAAGCGGTCCGCGCCGGCGGCCGCGGCCTCCAGCCCGGACACGTCGTCCGCGTAGCCCGACATGAACACCACGGGGAGGTCAGGGTGCGTGCTCGCAAGGCGCCGGCTCAGCTCGAGGCCGTCGAGGCGCGGCATCACGACGTCCGTCAGCACGAGCTCGGGCCTCGCCCCGCCGTGCTCGACGAGCGCCAGCGCCTGGGCTCCGTCGGCCGCGCTCAGCACGTGGTAGCCCGCGCGCCGCAGCAGGCGTTCGGTGACCATGCGGACCGCGTCCTCGTCCTCCACGAGGAGGATGGTCTCGCCGCCGCCCTCCGCCTCGACGACGGGTGGGGCCGGTCTCACGTCGGGCGCTCCACCCACCTGGGGGAGGTCGATCTCGAACGTCGTGCCGCGTCCCTTCGCGCTCGTCGCGCCGATCGAGCCGCCGCTCTGGGTGACGATGCCGTAGACCGTGGCGAGGCCGAGCCCCGTGCCGCTCCCCCGCGGCTTGGTCGTGAAGAACGGCTCGAAGACGTGGGCCAGGGTCTCCTCGTCCATCCCCTCGCCGTCGTCGCGCACCGAGAGCCGCACCACCGGCGCGGCGAGCACGACGTTCGACGTCGCGATCTCGAACCGACCTCCCCCGCGCATGGCGTCGCGCGCGTTCGCGGCGAGGTTGAGCAGCACCTGCCCGAGCTGGCTCTCGTCGGCCAGCACGCTGTCCGGCGTGGCGCGGAGGTCGAGGCTCACCTGGATCCGCTCGCCGACGAGCCGGCGCACCATGCCCTCCAGCGCGGAGACCACCGCGTTGAGGCTCACCACGCGGGGCTCGAGCACCTGTCGTCGACTGAAGGCCAGGAGCTGGGCCGTGAGGTGGGTCCCCCGGTTGCTCGCGGTGACGATGTCGTCGAGGTCGGCGCGCCGCGGGTCGGCCTCCTCGAGGCTTGCACCGACCATCCCCGCGTAGCAGTGGATCACCGTCAGGAGGTTGTTGAAGTCGTGCGCGACGCCGCCGGCGAGCCGGCCCAGCGCCTCGAGCTTCTGTGACTCGCGGAGCTGCTCGCTGAGGCGCGCGCGGTCCGTCTCGAGGCGTCGCCGCTCGGTCACGTCTCGCTGGATGGCGAGGTAGCCGCGGACCTCGCCCCGCTCGTCGAAGAACGGGCTCACTGTCTCGTCGACGATCACCTCCCGGCCGTCCCGCGCGCGGTTGACGAACTCGCCGCGAAACCGTTTCCCTCCCCGGATCGTCGCCCAGAAGCTCTCGTACACGGTGTCATCCTGCCGGCCGCTCCGGAGGACGCGCGGGGTCGACCGCCCGACCACCTCTTCTCGAGGGATGCCGTAGATCTCCGTGAAGAGCGCGTTCGCCGACTCGATCACCCCGCGAGGGTCGGTCACGAAGACCACGTCCCCCGAGGCCTCGATGGCCAGGGAGAGGTCGCGGAGCGAGCGCTCGGCCGCCGCGAGCGCGGACAGATCGATGCCCACGCCGAGCACGCACTCGACGCCGCGGAGCACGGCGCGCCGGCCCGTGAGGAGGTGCGGGCGCTGCAGGCCGTCCTTGGCGACGAGGGACGCCTCCACGCTGGACTCTCCCTTGGCCAGCACCTCGGCGATCCGGGCCGCCACCCGCTCGCGGTCCGGGCCCGTGAAGAGGTCGAGCGGGTGGGTCTTCGCGAGCTCCTCGGCCGACCGCCCGGTCACCTCCTCGAAGGCGGCGTTCCACCGGAGGAACTGGCCGTCCTTGTCGAACAGGTAGAACACCGCGGGCAAGCTGCGGATGATCGAGTCGGTGAGGACCGCCTCCTCGCGCAGCTGCTGCTCGACCCGGTTCCGGGCCGCGACCTGGCGCTCGAGCACCTCGCGATCCTGCCGGAGCTGCTCGATGAGCAGCGCGCCCTGCAGACTCAGGGAGATGGTCCCCGTGAGGGCCTCGAAGAACGAGCGCTGCGGCGAGAGGTCCACCTTGTCTCGATGGGCGAGCCCGATCACCGCCTCGACCCGATCCGCGACCACGATGGGCAGGGCCGCGAACGAGCGGAACCCGGCCGCCCCGCACTCCGCGCGAGTGCAGCACGTCGAGTCCGCGAGATCCGCGACGAAGCGCGCCTTCCCGTCGGCGAACGCCTCGCCACAGACGCACTCGCCCCGGCGGATCGCGGCCCCGCGGTGCTCGGTCGTCGCCGCCTCGGGGTCACCGGCGAGGTAGCGCAGCCCGGCCCCCTCGACCCGGAAGAAGAACGCGGCGTCGCTGAGGCGCGGCCGGATGACGCGCTCGTTACCG
>CAZUZY010000100.1:0-21992 GCA_964624885.1 uncultured Polyangiales bacterium
GGCCGGAGCGCGTGGCGGCGGCGGTGCTGACTTGGCCCGAGGCGACGGCCGCGCCGCTGGGCGGCAGGTTGGCGAACATGTCGTCGATGCCCGCCGGCGGCTTTGCGGCCGCGGCCGGGGCCGCCGGGCTGGAAGTCGGAGCGGGTGGCGGCGCACCCCCGTCGAAGTTGAACGAGAACGCGCTCATCTGCGGCGCGGCGGGCACCGGCCCGAGGATCTGCTCGAGGTCGGCCGCCTTGCGCGAGGCGCCACCGCCCTTGGCGATGACGCGCTCGACGCCTTCGTTCACGTCCTGCCCGATCTTGCGGGTCTGACCGCCGAGCTTGGGCAGCGGGATGGCGTCCTGCTCGCCCTTGGCGAACTTCTTCGCCTCGCCCGCGAGCCGCGACAGCGGACGCGAGTGCTCGAGGAAGGTGAACAGGAGGCCGAGGAGCAGCGCGGCCACGCCGACGCCCGCGACGACCGGCACCGGCACGGCCTTCTTGTCCGACTCGTCCGCGTTGTTGAGGAGGGCGCTCGGTCCGTCGATCACGGCGACCTTGCGGGCGACGGCGTAGCCCGCCCCCATCTCCCAGCCCATGCCGACGATGCGCGCGAACGCCATCGTCATCGGGCCCTGCTGGGTGAGCGCAGACGCGCCGTTCTCCATGTAGGCCTTGTCGGCGGCGAGCTTCTTCGGGTCGAGGGAGAGCCCCTCGAAGTTGACGTCGCTCTTGTCGGGCACGGCGCGGGCGGCGATGCGCACGCCGTCGCCGTCGGGCGCGGCCACGTAGAACACCACCGGCGACTCGGTGCGCTCGCTGATCATCTTGGCGTAGCCGTCGTCGACGCGGCGCACCGCGACCACCGCGCCGGAGGGCGGCGAGCCCTCGGCGGAGACGACCGGACGCGCCACCACGCGGTAGATCGCGTCGCGGTCGAACACCCAGGTGTCGTCGCGGAGCCAGCCGTGGAGCGCGTCGGCCACCACCGGGAAGCCGCCCATCTCGAAGTACTCGTCCTTCACCATCGTGGCGCGGTCGTAGTTCACGTGGGCCACCACGCGACCCCGCGCGTCGACGGCGAACAGCGCAATCGGGCTCGTGCCCTTGCCCTCGTCCTTGATCAGCTGGCCGATCTTGGTGGCGAGCTCGCCGAGGCGCTTCTTGACCGGATCGCGCACGTCGGCGCCGACCTTGTCCTGCCCGTTGGCCTTGAGCAGGCCGTTGCGCAGCTGGTCGTCGACGCTGGCGATGGCGAGGGCGTCGAGCCGCTTGCGGGCGTCGATGCGCAGGAACCAGTCCACGATGTCGCGGTCGTGGTCGATGATGAGGCGGGTGTCGGATTCGCGGAGCCGGTTGTGCTCGTGGATCGCGACGAAGACCAGCGAGGTCGAGGCGACGCAGAGGACGGCGAGGATCGCGTACCAGAAGCGGGAGAGGATCATCGGGCGGCCTTGCTCACTTTGCGCTGGAGGAGGACGAGGGAGGGACCGGACCGACGGCGAGCGGATCCTTGATCTCGACCGAGCCCGTGGCAGGGACCTTGAACGAGGTGGACGCCTTGGCGTTGCCCTCGAACCACGCCTTGATGGTGAACTCGGCGGCGGCCATCTCGGGCACCTTGAGGCTGCCGTCGGGCTGCGCCCACACGTTGGCGATGACCCCGTCGTCGACGGCGATCCAGGCCTTCACGCTGGGGATCAGTGTGTCGCCGTAGATGGTCACGCCCTTGCCTTCGGGGACCAGCTTGTGGCTCTCGCCGGGCTTGAGATCGCGCTCGAGGCCCTTGCCCACGATGTGGTGGGTGAACGGGTCGTCGTTGCGGAAGAACACGGGCGTGCCGGGCGGCACGACCACGGTGGCCGGCACCGCGCGCCCGCCGGCGAGGCGGATGGTCGCGCCGAACTTGAACGCCAGGCTCGGGTCGCCCGCGCCGTAGATGGCGACGGTGACGTCCTTGTCGGCCTTGGCGGAGATGGTCGTGTACTTCTGTGGGACCAGCGGGTCGAGCTCGCGCAGGGTGTAGAGCCGCTTGTCGGCGGCGGTCGCGCTGGCAAGGGCGGAGGGGCGGAGAGCGTCGACCCCCGCGAGCCGGACCTTCAGGTCTCCGGCGCGGGCGACGCCGCCAGGCACGCTGGCGAGGACCAGCGCCCCCCCGAGCGGCAGGCCGAGGGCGAGGAGCCCCGACCACAGGGACCGGGAGAACGGGGAGCGGCGGAGCTTGTCTTGGGTCTGACGCACGGCGCCGATGCTACGTGAGGGGGGCCAGCAGGGGCAACGCTCGCGTGGAGCGTGGAGCCCCGAAAGCGCGCCGCATCGAACGCGACGCCAGGAGTTCGCAACAGAGGGTCTCGATGCGGCCGTTCGCGCTGATTTTTGCGGGTGCGTGGGTGTCGCTCGCCGGTTGTGCGCAGCGCCCCACGACCTTCGGCGGGGCCGGCGCCGCAGAGGGAGGGCCGGGCGCCCTGCCCCCCGCGGGCAACCTCGCGGTCGTCCTGGAAGGAAAGCTGCACTTCCCCTACTCACCCCACGCGGTCGACATCGCCCTCGACGGCAAGCTGGTGTCCCACGGCGAGGCCACGGTGCTCGCGGTGCCCGCCGGCGAGCACGTGGTCCGCGTCATCGCGACCGTCGACTACCGGTGCGGGCTGCTCGGCCCCTCGAGCACCGTGGAGCTGCGCGCGGCCTGGGTGCTCCGTGTCGGCGAGGGCGGCGGCCGGGTCGATCTGATGCTCCGGTCCCAGGACAGCCCGGCGCTCGGGTTCGCCGAGCGACTCTCGGTCCGCGCCAAGCCGAGCGGCGCCGCGGCGTTCGCCGACGCGGTCTACACCGTGTGGTCGCAGACCCTGGTCACCGACGATCGCTGCGGGATCGACCCCCTGGATCGCGACGACGCGCCCCCCGCGACCACCCCTCTCTGGCTGGGGCCCGCGATCCACCGCTAGCCTGCGGTCCATGGCCGACGAGTTCGAAGCCCGCCACATGCTGGACGACGCGCCGGTCGTCCACCGCGACAAGCGGGTCTCGCGCCTGCTCGCCCTCGCCCTCGCCATCCCGGGGCTCGCGACCATGGCGCTCGGGGTGTTCCTCGGGTTCGCCAACACGACGGCCTCCAAGCCCGTCCCCGCAGCCGCCCTGCCCTTCGTCGTCGCCGCCATCCTGGGGCTCGGCCTCGCGCTGATGACCCTCGGGGTGATCTTCGCGGTGGTGCGCACCGTGGTCACCGCCCGCGAGGTGCACGTGAAATACGGCCTCTGGGGGCCCCGCATCCCGCTCTCCGCGCTGCGATCGGCCACGGTGGTGAAGTACGACTGGCTCGAGTTCGGGGGCTGGGGCATCCGGCGCAGCGCCAAGGGCACCTGGGCCTACGTGCCCACCGGCGACCGCGCGGTGGAGCTGGTGTTCGAGGAGGGCGGCGTCGAGAAGCGGGTGCTCGTCGGCGTCGACGACCCGACCGAGACGGTGCGCCAGATCGGCCGCGCCAGGGACGCGATCTCACCCGGGCGCCTCCGGGTCGCGGAGGACGACGCGGTGGCGGAAGAGGCCGAGGCGACGGAAGGAACGGTCGAGGAGAAGAAACGCTCCTCCTGACCTCAAGCCCGCGCGCGACGGTCCGTCCGACCGATCGATGCCAACCCCCACCGACGACGTCTACGTGCCTCCCGAGGACTGTCTCGTGACGCTCCGCTTCGTGGTGGACGCGCCCCTCGCGCCGCCCCCCGATCTGCGGCCCCGCGCCGGCCACCGGCAGAAGACCCTCCGCGGGCTCTCGGCGAACACCGAGCGGCGCGTCCTCGAGCTCGTCACGCGCTCACGCTGAACCGCGAGGCTTGGGGCGGCGCGCGCTCTTCTCCCGACGCGCGAGCGCCTTGCCGTAGGCGTCGCGCAGCGCGATGAAGGCCTCCGCGTCGCCGCCGCGATCGGGGTGGGTCTCCAGCGCCCGCTGCCGGAACGCGCGCTTGATCTCGGCCACGCTGGCGGTGGGCGCGACGCCGAGGACCGTCCACAGGGAGTCGGCCTCGGTCGGGGGCTTCGGCGCGGGCTTCGGCTCGACGAAGTCGCGCGCGGTCCACGGCGGCATGCCCCGCAGCACGCGGTTCCACGCGCGCGCCCACCTGGACTCGACGAGGGTCAGGCTCCGTCCCGCGACGGCCTCGGCCTCGCGCAGCGCCTCCTCGATCGAGCGCGCACCCCCGTGCGAGGCGTCCGGTCGGGTGAACGGGTGTCGGCTCGGCGCGTGCGTCCACCACGCGGCCCACAGGAATCGGCGACGTTTGGTCGACGTGATCGAGCAGACGGCGACGGCGAGATCGACCACGACGCTCCTTACCACGTGAATCGTCGTCGGCGGCGTTCCCGCGCCCGACCGTGCGGCGTATGAGTCACGCGTGCTCGTCGAGGCGACGCGCGATCCCGAGGTGGAGGCGCTGGCGGTCGAGGTCGATCGCGTGGTCGGACGCGTGCTGTTGCCCGCCGTCGCCCGGCCGGAGATCGCGCTCGACGAGGGCGCGCTCGGTCGCGTGCTCGCGGAGCTCGAGGCCCTCGGCGTCGCGGGGACCGACGACGCGCCGAGCGGGCTCGCGCCGTGGGAATCGCTCGAGGCAGGTGCGCCCACGGGACCGAGCCTCGACCTGCTGCGTCGCCTCGCGCTCGCCGACGCCGGGGTCGCGTTGGCGATCCACCAGCGCGCGCTCTCGCGCGTGGTCGCGCGTGTGCTGGGGCTCGCCCCGCTCCCACCCCGCACCGCCATCGCGGTCGAAGGCACCCACGGGCTCGGCCGCGAGGCGCTCGCGCGCTGGCTCGCCGGCGGTCCCCTCGATTCCGACGACCACGCCCTCCTCCGTGACGACCACGCGAGCGACGGCGAGCGCGTGCTGGTGCTCGAGCCCACGCCCCTCGGGCTCCTGCGGTCGACGTTCGACGACGGCGCGTTCGCCTTCGAGCTGCACCCCGCCGACGCGCTGTCGCTGGCGCGCGTGCCCTTCGCCCACGGCCTCGACTCGCTCGCACTGTTCCGGGTCCGGCCACGCGCGGCCCCGCAGGGCTCGGCGCGTGTCGACCCGGCGTGGTTCGCCACGTTCCTCGCGGCCGATCAGCTGGCCCGGGTCGCGATCGCCCACGGCGCGGCCACCCGTGCGCTCCGGCTCGCTCGCGCGTTCGCGGCGCAGCGCCGGCAGGGAGGGCGCACCATCGACGGCCACCCGGCGGTGCTCGCGCTGCTCGGCAAGGCCGGCGCGGTCGTCTCCGCCATCACAGGGCAACTCGACGCGCTCGGCGCGCGGCCCCTGCGCGGGGTCTCGAGCCTCGCGTCCACGCTCGCCTGTCGCGCCGAGGCCATGCCGGCGCTCGCCGACGCCGCGCACGCCACGCTGCAGACCTTCGGTGGGCTCGGCTACCTGCGGGACACAGGGCTCGAGCGCGTCGCTCGCGACGTGAACGCGCTGCGGGTGACGGCGGGCAGCCCGACCGAGCTCGGGCTCGTCGTCGCCGAGCTGGCGAGGCTCCATGCGTGAGCGCTCCCTCCCTGGCCACGTCGCGCCGACCAGCCCCCTCTCGCCGCGGACGGGCTTCGCCGCGCTGTCGCCGTGGATCCGTCCGCTCGTGCGCTACCCGATCGAAGACCCGTGGGAGGCCGACACCCGCACGCTCTCGCGTCCGCTCGCGTCGCTGCGGCGGCGACTGCGGGCGTTCGCCCGCGAGCACCTCGCCCCGGTCGCCGAGCGCGTGGACGCAGCGCCCCACCCGCCCCTCGGGCGCCTCGTCCCCGAGGCGCAGATCGTCCTCGAGGCGGCGGGCCGCGAGGGGCTGCTCTCCGATCTGCTGCCGAGGCCGTTCGGCGCAGCCGATCCGCGACTCTTCGCCCACCCGCTCGCGATGGCCGCGGCGCTCAAGACCGAGGAGCTCGCGGCGGTGGACGGCGGGCTCATGCTGCTCGTCTGCGCCCACGCGCTCGGGGTCGCGCCGGTGCTGCTGTGCGGCGACCTCGGCCCGCTGCGTCGGTTCGTCCTGCCGGCGTTCGCGGCGAGTCGCGCCGGGACGCCGCACCTGTTCGCGTTCGCGATCACCGAGCCCGGCGCCGGCTCCGACGTGGAAGAAGGCCACGGCGCCGCCCATTGCACCCCCGGCACCGTGGCGCGTCGGGCGAACGGCGGTCACCTGCTGCGCGGCCGCAAGTGCTACATCAGCGGCGGCGACGTGGCGCGCGACGTGGTGGTGTTCGCCGCGCTGGAGGGCGAGGGCCTCGCGTCGTGGACGGCGTTCCTGGTCGACGCCCGGGCGCCTGGTTTCCGCGTGGCGCGCACCGAGCTCAAGATGGGCATGCGCGCCTCGGGCGCCGCCGAGCTGGAGCTGGACGACGTGTTCGTGCCCGACGACCGCGTGCTTGGTCCGCTGCGCTCGGGGTTCGCGCTGAACCGGGCGACCCTCAACATGTCGCGGCTCCCCGTGGCCGCCATGGGGGTCGGCTTCGCCCGAGCCGCCACCGAGGCGGCCATCGAGTTCGCGTGCCTGGCGAAACTCGGACGCGCGCCGCTCCTCGCTCGCCAGGACGTGCAGCTCGCCCTCGCCGACATGCTCGCGGAGACCCAGGCCGCCCGCGCGATGGTGTGGGCGGCGTCGCAGAAGCCGCAGGCGATCCAGCGCGAGGCCGCCGCCGCCAAGTTCTTCTGCACCGACGTCGCGCTCCGCGTGTGCGCGCGAGCGATGGACCTGCTCGGCAACCACGCGCTGCTGCCCGGGGCGCGCGTCGAGCGGGCGTGGCGCGACGCGAGGCTGACCCAGATCTTCGAGGGGACCAACCAGATCAACCGGCTCGCGGTGGTGGAGGACGTGCAGGAGCACCTGCTCGCCACCCTCGCGCGTCTGTCCGCCGAGGGAGCCACGCCATGACCGATCGCTTCTTCCAGGTACCGCGCACGCGGCATCACACCAGCGCCGGCCTCGTGGACCTGCCGATCCTCTACTTCGACGCGAGCAACGTCGTTTCGCTGTTCGAAGCGAGCCTCGAGGGCGCGCGCCACCTGCTCGAGGGCACCGGGCTCTCGCCGGCGGTTTCCCCGCGCGGTCGCGCGCTCGTCGGGCTCTCGTTCTACGAGTACCGAAGCACGACGGTGGGGGTCTACAACGAGGTCGGGACCGCCGTCTTCGCCCAGGTCGGCCGGGCCTCTCGTGCCCGCCTGGTCTTCGATTTCGGCCTGCCGCCGGCGCGACGTCGCACGGGCGCGTGGGTCGCCGATCTGCCCGTCACCACCGAGGCGGCGAACGCCGCCGGGCGGGAGCTCTGGGGATACCCCAAGTTCATCACCTCCATCGACTTCTCGCTGGAGGGCCGCTCGTTCCGGAGCGAGGTCCACGATCCGCGCGGCGAGCACTCGATCTGCACACTCTCGGGCGCGATGGGGACCTCTGTGGCGGTCCCGAGCCTTTCGCTGGTCACCTTCAGTCGGCTCGACGGCGCGCTGGTCCGCACGCACATCGACGTGCGGGCCCCGACGCGCCTGTGCGCGCCGGGTGACGTCACGTTGCAGGTCGGGGCTTCCGAGCACCGCATGGCCGCGAACCTGCGCGCGCTGGGGCTCGAGGGCGCTCGCCCGAAGCTGCTCCTCGTCACCGAGCGCTTCCAGTCGATCCTCCCCGCGGGCGCGCGCGCCTGACCGTCACGAAGGGTCGTCGACGCGACCGACGAACAGGAGCGCGCCGGTGCTCTTGTCGCGGATGGCCCACGCGAACGGGTGGTCGGCCTGGAACACCGGCGTCGGGTGCGGCATCGCCCCCTCGGTCGCCACCACGATGGCCGTGGCCGCGGCGGCCTCCGTGCCCTCCTCGTCCACCTGCACGAACGCCTTGTGCAGCGCCCGCGAGATGTAGAGCTTCTCGGTCTTGTGGATGCCCGAGAAGTCGGCCTTCCCCTGCTTGAACGCGTCGACCATGCCGAGGCCCTTCAGGATCTCGTTCAGGTCGGTCGGCTGGGTGACCTTGAAGCGGGGGAGCGAGACGTCGACCTTGGTGGTGCCGGGCTTCGACCGCAGGAGCTCGAACGTGCGCTTGCCGCCGAGGGCGCCGAGGCCGTCCTTCTTCTTCGGGAGCACCAGGATCATGCTCGCCGCGTGCGCGGGATCCTTGCCGAGGTATGGCAGCTCGAGGACCTGCGCGTCGGCGTAGTCGCCATAGCCGACCGCCATCGTGCTCCGCATCGTCGGCACCTTGGGGCTCGCCTTCGCCGCGAAGAACGGCTGGTCGGTGGTGGCCTTCTTGTCGAACGCGTTGGCCCACTTGCCCTTGAAGAAGATGGCGTTGGTGAGGACGAGGCGGGTGTCGGCGTCGAGCACGCCGACCGGGATCAGATCCTTGATGCGGTCGTTGGTCTGGCCGGCGACCCAGTTGTTGATGGTGGCGCGCGAGGCTTCGGAGGCCTTGAAATCGAGCAGATCGACGGGCGCGTTGTACTTGTCCTTGGTGAGCGAGAGGAACGGCGCCTCCATGGCCCAGCCCTTCTGGCCGAACAGGCGGTTGGCCACGCGGAGCTCGGGGTCGCCGGCCGCGGTGCTGGTGAGGCGGCCGAGGAGGGCGCCGTAGCCGGCGTGCACGTCGAACGGAGGGCCGGGCAGGTGCATCGCCTTGACCATCTGCGCTGCCGTGTCGCCGCGGGCGCCGGCGTAGGTCATCGCGAGGGCGGTGGAGATGCTGGCCGGCGAGAACACGACGTTGCCGGCCTTGGCGCCGATGGCGCCGTAGAGATCGGCGGCGAAGTCGTTGCTGGCGTCGACGACAGTGGTGGGGACGGGGGCGAGGGCGAGGGCGGCGGCGGCGAGCGTGGGCAACATGGGACCTCTCGGGGACGCGACGGCGTCCTTGGGTGGTGGGTGTGGGTGTTGGTACGGGCCAGCCCGCAGGACGATCTACGCAGCGGTCAGGGCAGTCGATTCCACGGGAAACTGCGCCGGCAGACCGGCGCGTCGAACGTTCCCTCCCCGACCCAGTGGTACGTCCTCAGTACGTCGATGCAGCGCTTCCGGCTCGTGACGACGCCCTGTTGATCGACGTACAGAAAGCCCTTCACTTGGTCTCTGCTCGACGCTTCGATCCTCAGCCGCGAGGTCTTGGGACGCTCCGGCATCTTCGAGGGGTCGCCACAGGCGTGCGGTTGCCCCTCGGTCGGGAACTCCACCGGCGCGGTCGCCGGGGCATGCTCGAGGAAGATACGTGCCGTGTCCTTCGCGTACGGATCCTGCCCGGGGCCGAGCGCGGTCGCGCAGTCGATCGGCTTGCTGGACAGCACGAGCCACCACTCACCACGGTCGTCGATGGCGAGGGCGTGGGTGAAGACGGGTCGTGTGTCACCGCCCTCGACGTCGGCCAACTCGACGCTGGCGTTCGGCGTGTCGACCTGGATGTGGGCCCGTCGACGGAGGAGCCAGCCCGTCGCGAGCGTCGCGACGAGCACCGCCCCGACCACGACCGCGATCGATTGCCGGCGAGCAGCCCCCACGGCGGCATTCTAGCGCGCGGATGGATTTCGTCTCCGCGTTCGCGGCCGCGATAGCATCACGCCCATGTCGTGGTCGCTCGACCAGCTCCTGCAGCAACTCGTCGATCCCACGAAGGTCCACTTCGCCGAGGAGGCGTACGACCTCGCGCTCGCCCGCGGCCTGTCCGGCAGAGAGCGCGAGCTCTACCTCGGCCGCCTCGTCGACGCGGGGCGCGAGGGGGACGGGCGCGCGATCCTCACGCTCGGCTGCCTCCACGCCGTCGAGGCGCTCCCCGCCCTCGTCGCCCTCGCGAAGACCAGCGACCCGCTCGCGGCCTTCGCCCGGCGGTCCGTCGCCATGATGGGCAAGGGGGCAGAGATCGCCGACGAGCTCGTCCTGAACGTCCTCGGCGCGCGCCGCGCCACCGATCGGCTCGAGTCGATCAAGCACCTCGCGGAGCTCGACGCGCCGCTCGTGCGTCCGACGCTCCAGCACGCCCTCGCGGACGACGACTGGAGCGTGCGGAACGGCGCGTGGGAGGCGCTGGTCACGCTCTACGGTCTCGGGCCGCTCCTCGCCGGGCCCGACGGCAAGCGCGCCTCGTCGACCCACCTCGAGCTCGGCTGCGCGCTCCTCGCGAGCGACCTCGAGGCGTTCGCGCGCATGGGCATCGAGGAGCTGCAGTGGGTCTTCCGCCGACTCGACGCCGGGGTGGCCCCCGCGTCGCTCGGCATCGCCCGTGTCCCCGAGCCGGAGGCCTTCGACGCCTTGCGCCGCGTCCTCTTCCACGACGAGCAGCCGTTCCCCCTCGCCGAGATCGCGGCGCTGACCGGGATCTCGCGCCGCTACGCCGAGTTCATGGTGGCGATGCGCCTCGAGCACGAAGACCCGCGCGCCGCCCCTGCCCTCCTCGAGCTCGGCGCGCTCTGGACGCTCCCGGGGCTCGTCGAATACGGGAAAGACCACGAGGTGACCGCCGAGATCTCCGGCCTCGAGGCCCTCGGGCGCAGCGGGTGGCTCCTCGCCTTCGAGCGCCCCGAATCGATCGACCTCGCCGCGATCGAGGGCGCGGTGTCACGGGGGATCGGCCCCCCGAAGTTCGTGTTCGGCGAGCTCTCGGGCAATCCCCGCGACTACTACGCGCGGACGATCTCGATCGCGGCGCACGACCCGGAGGCCGAGGTGTACCTCGCGCTGGACGTGCTGCAGACCTCCATGGGGGAGACCGATCCCGACCCGCACCACTCGATCAACGGCGCGCACCTGTTCGTGCGGGGACGGTCTGCCGAGGCGCAGACCGCGGCCTACCACGCGCTCCGGGACGAGCTCGCCGAGCTCGGGTTCACCGCGCGCGTCCTGCGGAGCTGACGGAGCGCAGCGCGAGCGCGGTCCGCGGCCGCGATCCTCTCCGCCGGGTGTAGGGTGCCCGCATGGCGTATTTCTGGTGGGTCGTGCGGCCCGGGCCGGTCGTCGACGCGGTCGACGGGACCCAGGTGACCACGCGCTACTGGTCCGCCTTCGGTCTCGTGCCGATGGTGGTCGTGGATTCGGCCCTCGAGACGAAGGAGGGCAGCCACGCCATCGCGCCCCTGACCCGCGCGCAGCTCGTGGCGTACCTGCGCACGTGGTGGCTCATGGCTCTGCCGCTGGTTGCGGCGTTCCACGACTTCCCACCGGCGCTCGCGCTGCTCGGGGCAGGTTGTCTCGGCATGGTCGTCACGAGCTTCGTGCTCGCCCAGCCCTCTGCCCGAGAGAGACGTCGCCGCGCGGCCTTTGCCCGGGTGCTCGCGACCTCCGCCGATCCGAAGCTCGTCGCCGAGCTCCGACCGAAGCTGCGCGCCCACCTCGCCGCCGAGGTGGACCGCCGCTCGCCGCCCGACGCCGGGCAGACCTACCGCGAAGCGGCCCCGTCGACCTGGTACGAGCGACTCCTTCGTACGAACGATGTCGAGCTGCTGTTGCTCGGCGCGACGCTGGCCAGGATCGACGGCGAGGCGGCGCTCGAGGACGCGCTGTTCTCGTCGATCGGCGACCGCGCGCTCCCCGAGCGGGTCGAGATCCTCGCGCCCGAGCCAGAGCTCGCGACCGGCGCACGCGCGCCCGTGCCCAACGTCCCGCGTCCGGCCGAGGTGCCCGCCTTGCCCACGCACAGAGGCTCGCTGATCGAGAAGGGATACCGCGTCGAGCTCCCGCAGGCCGCGTACGATCCCGGCGGCGACTGCGCGTCGTGCGGCGCGCCGGCGCAGATCGGCGACCTGCTCCGCGCGCACCGCAGCCACGTCGAGATTCCCTGCTGCTGGCAGTGCCTCGACCACGCGGTCCGCGGTCGACGCCGTCAGCAGACCGTCGCGATGCTGGTCGTGCTCGGCGCCGCGGTGGCGGGCGTGCTGGGCTTCGCGCGTCCGGTCGGGCAGCCGACGGCTGCGTTGGCATCGGCCCTCCTCGGCGGGTGGCTCGCCTTCCTCGTGGTCCGCGCGCTCCCCCCCGCGCGGGCCGCGACGGCAGCCGACCTCAGCACCCACGTCGCTCGGACCCTGCGCGCGCCTGCGGGCCGGCTCGCTCTCTTCACGACGTCGTCTGCGTTCGCCGCCACACTCGTCGAGCGCTCGGGCGCAAGGCGCCGCGCCACCCGCCGCCTCGCCGCGCTGGTCCCGGTCACCATCGTCTGCGCGTCGACGGGCGCCCTCGTAGCAGGCCTCGTGGCGTGGGAGTTCGGGCATCCGCGGGTGCACGTCGACAACGGCTTCGGCGACTTCGTGCAGATCTGGGTGGACCACCGCCCCGCGCTCGCCGCGCACCCCTCCGGAGCGGGCGAAGGAGCGTCGCTGCGCCTCTCTCACGGTCCGCACACCATCGGCTACGGGCCCATCGGCGCCTCCTCGCCGACCGAGGAGATCTCGATCACCGTCGCGATCGGCGGCAAGCACCTCTACGATCCAGGCGCTCGCAACTGCTACTACTACGACATCGCGGCCTACGGCGGAGGCGAGCGGCACGAGGCACCTCCACGCGTCCAGAGCTTCCACACCGTGCCGAAGGTGGACGTGTGGTTCGCCGACAACCCCCCGCAGGGCAAGGTGGGTACGGAGAGCATCGCGCTGCGCCGGATCGGTGCGTGCCGCGCCCTCTGCTCGACGTCCGTTCGCCAACGCCTGCTCGACTGCCTCGACGCAGCTCGCTCCGAAGACGGCGCCCAGGCCTGCCTGGCCGTCGCGCGCGAGAGCTGTCCCATGAACTGACGTCGACGACACCATTCACGAGGGCGGGAAGCCGCGCGGGCGCTCGAGGCTGATGCGGCCGATCACCCCCGAGCGGAAGTCGTGCAGGAGGATGTCCGCCGCTTTGTCGCGGTCGACCACGTCCGCGGGCTCCACGTAACCGGCATCGCCGCCGGTCCCCCGCGACGAGCGCTCGATGCTTCACCATGGGTCGATCCGTCCGGGGCTCCCCGCGCGCGCTCACTTCTCGCTCCACCCACCCGGCACGAGCACGTACTTGCCGCCGATCTGCACGTAGACCGAGGCCTTCCACGTGGCGCCCGCGAAGGGAGGCACGCGCCACGCGCCGGCGATCCAGATCCACCCCTCGACGGCGAAGAACCAGTGACCCTCGGTCCACACCATGCCGGGCGCGGGCGCGGGCGGTGGCACCTCGACCTTCGGGGCCGGCGCGGCGCCGGGGGCCTTCGCGGTCTTGCCCTCGTCGACGTCCTTCTTGGGGACCTTCCACGTGCCCGGCGACCACACCCAGTCGGTATGCCACGTGAAGCTCCCCGAGACCCACACCGCGTTGTCGCTCGGCTTGGGCGGGGGCTTCTCCACGGGCGGAGGGGGAGGCGGCTTGCTCGGTGTCGTCTTGGGTTTCGGTGCGCCCGGGCTCGGGCTCGGTCCGTCGCCGAACTCCTTGCGGCACGCGTCCGACCACACCTTCTGCTTGGCCCAGACGTCCCAGCAGACCTTGCTGCGCTCGTCGCGCTCGGGCACGTCGCCCGCGAGCTTCCTGCACTCGTCCGGCCACTGCTTCTGTGCGTAGTAGTCCTTGTAACAATGGCTGATCTTGTCGCTCGTCTCCTGCGACTCCTTCACGGCCGCTGCTCGTCGCTGCTTCATCTTCTCGACCGCGAGCCGCCACGCCGGCACGTCGAGCGGCTGGTAGACCCCCTGCTCCACGACGATGTACGCGTCGTCACCGAAATCGAGCGAGACGTCGCTCCAGAGGGTCAGGTCGATTCTCCCGACCGGTGGCTTGCCGAAGTCGAAGTGCACCAAGATGCTGGCGTTCTCACGCTGGGTCGCCTTGGGCGCTGGAACCTCGACCATCAACTGCCCCTTGCCTCCCCCGGACGGCGGGCCACCGGTCGGAGGCAGCGCGCCTCCACCAGGCTGGCCACCACCCACCGTCCCGGCGGGCAGAGGCGTGGCCTGGGTGGGCTCGACGACGCAGAACGCGTTGTCGGGCTTGGACGCCCACTTGCCACCGGGGAGCACCGTGTGGAACGAGCTCGCGAAGGTCCCTGGATACCCTCCGCCCTTGTACTCGACGTGGCCCGTCATGGCGCTTCCGCCATGGATGGTGATTTGGACGTACTCGCTGAACTCGCCCCCGAGTGGATCGATGGCGAACTCGAAAGGCCCCTGCGCGCAACGGCGAGTGAGGGCGAAGATCTTCTTGGTCTTCGGCACCATGTCGGCGGCCTGGTCAGCGACGTGCACGCGCCAGCGAGAGCTCGACGCCTGGGCGTGACCAGGCGCCTTCTTGGGTGGGGCGCTGCAGGCGGCGAGCGAGAGCAGCACGAGGGGCAGGGCGAGGCGCATCGGAACGAGAGACGGGGGGATCCGGACGCGATTCACGAGGGGGGCAGGAAGCCGCGGGGGCGCTCGAGGCTGATGCGGCCGATGACCCCCGAGCGGAAGTCGTGCAGGAGGATGTCCGCCGCCTTGTCGCGGTCGACCACCCCCCCCGCGCGCAGGCCGCCGCGGCGCCGCCCGATCTCGTCGAGCAGGGCGTCGGCGTCCTTCGGCACCTCCTTCAGGTGGTAGCGGGCGACCACCAGCGCCGGGTAGTGCTCGAGCAGGATCTGCGCACCGAACAGCGCCACCGGCTGCGAATCGATTGCCGTGTCGGGGATCGCGCCGCCGAACGCCAGCATCAACCCCGTGGCCTCGTCGTCGATCCGCGGCCACATCATGCCCGGGTTGTCCGAGACGGCGAACCCCGGGTCCACCTCCACGCGCTGGATCGACTTGGTCACCGCCGGCTTGTCGCCGACGTTGGCCACGCGGCGCGAGACCAGCGTGTTGATCAGCGTGGATTTCCCCACGTTGGGGATGCCGAGGATCATCGCCCGCACGATGCGCTTGGCGCCGCTGCGGTGGGGCACGAGGCGCTTGCAGATCTCGGGGACCCGCTTCTTGATCTCGGCGCGGCGGTCGGTCGAGGTGGCGATGGCGACGACGTTGCCGTCGGGGTGCGCGTTCGAGCGCTCGGTGCGCTCGGTCTCGAAGTAGTGCATCCACGCCTTGGTCACCGCGGGGTCGGCGAGGTCGGCCTTGCTCAGGATCTTGAGGCAGGGGCGGTGCTTGCGCACCTCGGTCACCAGCGGGTTCTCGCTCGCGACGGGCATGCGCGCGTCGAGCACCTCGATGACGATGTCGTGCTGGGCCATCGCCTCTTCGATGACCTTCCGGGCCTTGGTCATGTGGCCCGGGTACCACTGGATCGCCATGGGGAGCGTGTAGCTCACCCACGCGACGCGGTCTCGATCGGCTCAGTAGCTGGCCTTGTAAGCGTCCTCGAACGCCTTGTTGCTCGCGTCCTTGGCGGGCGCCGGCTTGGCGGCCGGCGAGTTCGGCGCGGCGCCGGCCGGCGGGGCCTTCTTCTGCACCTCGTCGTACTTGTTCTTGGCGTTCTCGACCGCGGTGGCCTGCTTGTCGAGGTCCTTGGCCGCGTAGGGGTTGTCGGCCGTGGTGCCCGGCGTGGCGGTCAGCTTCTTCTTCTGCGCCGCGAGGGCCTTCTGCTGGGCCTCGAGGGTGGCCACCGCCTCCTTGGTCTTGCCCTGGTCCATGAGCGCGTTGGCCTTGATCAGGGCGGCCGCCGTCTCGCTGCTCTTCACCCGCGTCTCCACGGTGGGGTCGAGCTGCCCGTCGTTGCCGGTCGGCACCGCGAGGCGCCCCTTCACGAGCGTCGCGATCTTGTCTCCGGGCTCGCGGAAAGAGAGGTCCACGTCGCCGATCGGCGTCTTGTCCTCGCTCGCCTTGAGCGCGATCTTCAGCAACACCGTCTTGCGCTCGGCGCGGGTGAACTGGCCGAGCGGCACCCGCACCACGAATCCGTCGCCCGCGTTGCCCTCGATCTTGTGGGTGCGATCGAGCACGGTGAGCAGCTCGATCCCGGGCGTGAGGCGCACCACGGCCTCGGTCGACACCGCGACGACCGAGGCCATGGCCTTGGCCTGCTCGTCGAAGATCGGCGGGAGCGCGGCCTCGTTGGGCGCGTAGTAGTGCAGGCCGTTGGAGGGCTTGGAGAGCGCGAGGAGCGACTTCGCGTCGTAGTCGAGTCCGACGCCGATGGTGGTGATGCTGGTGTCGAGCTTCTGGGCGTCGTAGCCGATCTTCTCGAACCCCGGCACGTCCTTCACGCCGTAGTTGGCCTCGCCGTCGCTCAGGAGGAGCACGCGGCGCGCCACGTCGGGCGTGGCGGCGAGCTTGTCGAGCGCGGTCGCGAGCCCGCACGAGATGCAGGTGTTGCCGCCGAGGGCGATCTTGGCCACCGCCGCCTTGGCGGTGGTGCGCGTCGAGGCGTCGAGCGAGGTCGGGGCGAGGGCGAGCTCGGCCTTGTCGTCGAAGGTGACCACCGAGACGAGATCGCCGTCGCGCAGGTGGTCGATGGCCGAGGCCGCGGCCGCGAGCGCGTTGGTGAGGCGCGCGCCCTTCATCGAGCCCGAGCGGTCGATCACCAGCGAGAGGTGCACCGGCATCACCGCCTTGGGCGGCGAGTCGGCGCCGAACATCTCGAGCATCACGTAGGTCTCGGTGCGCACGCCAGCGGCGAGCTGCTTGTGCAGCAGGTGCCCCTCGACGCGCACGCCCGCCTTGCCGGCCGAGAACTGCGTGACGTCGACCGCGATCGAGGCCGACGCCGAAGGCTTGGTCGCCACGGCGACGGAGGCCGAGGCCGAAGGCGCCGTGGTCGCGGGCTCGCTCGGCTTGCGCAGGCCGAGGCCGAGCAGCCCGAGGCCGATCAAGCCGACCAGCGCACCGAGCACGAACGGCCGTCGGTCGGGCGCGGCGCGCTCGGAGACGGCGACCTGCGCGGCCACCTCGGTGCGCGCGATCTCCGTCGACAGCGGGCGCGTGGCCGGGGTCTGCGCGGCGGGCGGCGCCGTCGCGAGCAGCGTGCCCGAGGCGACGACGGTGCCGACCGCGGTCCCGGTCGGGGTCATGGCCGCCTGCACCTCGAGGGAGATGCGCGGCGTCTCCTCGCGCTCGACCGGCAGCTTCTCGGTGGGCGCGACCGCCGGCCCGAGCACGCTCGCCAGCGACTCGAACGCGAGGCTCGCGTCGGCGAACCGCAGGTCGGGCTGGCGCTGCACGCAGCGGGTGAACCACTCGTCGAAGCCCGGCGGCAGCTCGCGCTCGATCCCGAGGTCTGCCCTCCGGCTCGACGCGGGCACGAGCTCGCCGAGGCACGTCTCGTACATGATCTTGGCCGGCGTGGCCTCGCCGCCCTGCGCGGCCTTCCAGTAGCTGCGACCCGTGAGGAGCTCGAACGCGATGAGGCCCAGCGCCCACACGTCGGTCGCCGGCGTGACCTTGCCCGCCTCGTACTGCTCGGGGGCCATGTAGAGCGGCGTGCCGACCGCGGCGGTGCGCGTGGTCTTGGCCTCGGCGAGCACCTTGGCGATCCCGAAGTCGAGCACCTTGACCACATAGGAGAGGCCGACCATGCGCGAGACGGAGAGGAACACGTTCGCCGGCTTGAGGTCGCGGTGGACGATCCCCTGCGCGTGCGCGGCGCCGAGCGCGTGGCACAGCTGCTCGAACAGGAAGCGGACCTCGCCGGGCGAGCGCGGCCCGCGCTGGTGCAGGTAGGCGTCGAGCGGCATGCCCTTGAGGAGCTCCATCGCGATCCACGGCAGCCCTGTCGCCTCGTCGACGCCGGCGCCGACGATCTGCACCACGTGGTCGCTCTCGATCTGGGCCCCCACCCGGGCCTCGAGCTCGAAGCGCTCCCGGAGCGAGGCGTCGCCCACCAGCTCCCGCTGCATGACCTTGAGAGCGCGGAGCGTACGGGTGCTCCGCTGCTCGGCGACGTACACCGCCCCCATTCCTCCTACCCGGAGGGCGCGGACCACCTGGAAATCACCCCCGAACACGGTCCCCGGCCCCAGATCGAGCGTCGCCATCTGCCCCTCCGCGTGGGAAAACCAACATGAGACGTGTCAGTGACGGATTCGGTCTGCCCCGCGTTCAACGGGGCAACGCACCGCCCCTTACAGGGCGAGGAACCGGGCCAGCGCCTCGGCTTTCTTCACGAGGGTCGCCGCCTCGATCTGCTCGTCCTCGGTGTGGAACCCCTTGCCGCGGGGGCCGAGGCCGTCGATGGAGGCGATGCCCATGGCGCTCGACGTGCTCGCGTCGGAGCCACCCCCGATGAGGGGGGCCTCGGAGGCGCCGAGCCCCGCCGCCCGGGCCGCCGCGGCGTAGGCGTTCATCAAGGTGACGCTCGCCTCGGTGCGCTCCATGGGCGGCCGGGCCACGCCGCCCTCGAGCTCGAGGTGGGTGCCCTCGATCACGACGCCGCTGTCGACGGCGGCCGCACGCACCGCGGCCACGAGCTGCTCGGCGTCGGCGTGGGTGCAGAAGCGCAGGTCGATCAGCGCCTCGGCGCGGTCGGGCACGGTGTTCTTCGAGGTGCCGCCGGTGAACTTGCCCACGTTGACGGTCACGCCACGGTCGTAGTCGGTGAGCCGCTGCACGGCATCGACGAAGCGGGCCAGCGCCCACACCGCGTTCTTGCCCTCGTGGTGGAGGTTGCCCGCGTGCGCGGCCTTCCCGTGGGCCACGGCCTTGATCATCCCGGTGCCCTTGCGCCGGGTGATGATCGCGTCGCCGGCGCGGCCGGACTCGAACACGAGGCACGACCGGGCGTCGGCGATCGCCTCCCGGATGACCCCTTGCCCCTCGGGCGATCCAATCTCCTCGTCGGCGACGATCACCAGGCGGAGCGGCGGGGCCGCTGCGAGCCCCACCGTCTCGGCGAGCGCGCGCAGCGCGAAGGCGACCACCACGAGGCCGCCCTTCATGTCGAGGGCTCCCGGGCCGCGCCGCAGATCCCCGTCGACGCGATAGCCGGTGAACGTGCCGGGCGGGAACACCGTGTCGAGGTGCCCGACGAGCGCGACCGGGGGGCGCGCCGGGTCGCCGACGGTCGAGAACACGAGGTGGTCGGCGAAGCGCGCGCTCGCGACCGTCCGCGCAGACACGCCTTCGATGGCGAAGAGCCGCACGAACCCCTCGCCGACCGCGCGGCCACCCTCCACGTTCTCGGTGAACGAGTTCTGCTCGACGAGGGGCGCGAGCGCCGCCTCCATGGCGGGCAGCTGGTCCGACAACCACCGGGCGGCGTCCACGTTCACTCCTTCACGAGCATGGTGCCGACGGAGCCCGGCTCGCGGACCGCGCGCGCGAGCTCCCCCGCGGCGAGCTTGCCGACGATGTGCACGGCGCGGACGCCCTCGGCGATGGCCGCGAACGACTCCTCGAGCTTGGGGATCATGCCCTTGGTGACCACGCCGTCGGCGATGGCTTGCTTGCCCTCGGCGAGGGTGAGGCGGGCGATGCGCGACTTCGGGTCGGCGACGTCGCGCAGCACCGCGGGCACGTCGGTCACCAGGAAGAGCGCGTCGGCGTCGAGCGCGATGGCGACCTTGTTGGCGACGATGTCGGCGTTGATGTTGAACACGTGGCCCTCGGCGTCGGCGCCGAGGCACGCGACGACGGGCACGAAGCCGTTCGCCGAGAGCAGCGCGAGGAGGTCGCGGTTGACGCCGTCGACGTCGCCGACGTGACCGAAGTCGATCGGGTCGTCACCGCCACCGCTCACGACGCGCGGCGGACGCTTGTGTGCCTGGACGGTGAGGGAGCTCGCGCCGTGGAGGCCGACGGGGCGCGCGCCGGCGGCGAGGAGGCCCGCGCAGAGGTCGACGTTCACCTTGCCGGCGACGGTCATCTTCATGACGTCGAGGGTGGCGGCGTCGGTGATGCGCCGACCCGCCACGACGTTGGGGGTCATGCCGAGGCGCTTGGTGAGCTCGGTGGCCTGGGGGCCGCCGCCGTGCACCACGACCAGGCGCGCGTCGCCGGCGAGCGCGGCCACGTCGCGCGCCACGACGGCGAGCGCGTCGCTCTGCACGACCTCGCCGCCGAGCTTGAGGACGACGGTCTTCACGGCCAGCTCCCCGGATCTTCGAGGGTGAGGCGCTCGTCCAGACCGAGCATCAGGTTCATCGATTGAATCCCCTGCCCCGCCCCGCCCTTGATGAGGTTGTCGAGCGCGCTGAAGCAGGCGACCACGCGCCGCCCGTTCTCCACGGCGCCCGGCTGGCAGGCCACTTCGACGAAGTTGGAGCCCGAGACCGCGGCGACCTCGGGGAGGCGCTTGTGCGGCACGCGCACGAACGGTTCCTTCGCGTAGTATTCGACGAACAAACGCTTGATCTCGTCGACAGAGACCTTCTCGTCGACGTGCACGAACGAGGTCGCGAAGATGCCGCGCGGGAGCGGTGCGCTGACCGGCACGAACGAGAGCTGCAGGTCCTTGGCGCCCGCGGAGAGCAGCGTCTGCGTGATCTCGGGGATGTGCTGGTGGTCGAGCGGCTTGTAGGTGCGCAGGTTGCTCGCGCGGACCGGGTGGTGGGTGGTGGCGGTCGGCACGACGCCCGCGCCGGAGGAGCCGGTGATGCCCACCGTCTCGACCATGCCCGAGAGCAGCCCGGCCTTGGCGAGCGGCAGCAGGCCGAGCTCGATGGTGGTGGCGAAGCAGCCGGGGGAGGCCACGTACTTGGCTCGCTGGATCTGCGCGCGGTGCAGCTCGGGCAGGCCGTAGACGAAGGTGCCGTCGAGCAGGTTCTGCGCGGGGTGCTCGGCGCCGTAGTAGCGCTTGTACACGGCCGGGTCCCGGAGGCGGAAGTCGCCGGAGAGATCGACGATGCGGGCGCCGGTGGCGATGATCTCGGGGACCTTCTGCGCGCTCACCTTGTGGGGGAGACCGAGCAGCACGACGTCCATCCCCGCGGCGGCCTCGGCGGGCGAGAGGCCCTCGAACCGGAGGTCGGTGCGCCCCTCGAGGTGCGGGTGCGCGTTCTCGATCGGCTCGCCGATGTAGTCGACCGAGGCGACCCGCACGAGCTCCACGTCGGGATGCAGGAGCAACCGCCGGATGAGCTCTGCGCCGCCGTATCCACTGCCGCCGATGACTGCCGCCTTGAACCGCTTGGCCATGATGGCGCGCGAGTCTAGGAGGGCGGTGGAGAGAGAGGAAGGGCAGCTTCAGGGCGGCTCGACGGTGAACTCCCAGGCGCAGAAGTACGCGCTGTTCTTCGCGTCAGGTGGGCACGTGATGCACCGCGTCTGGATGCGTCGATCCACGGTGCGCGCGAACCCCGCGTACTCGGCGAGGCCGACCGACTTGCAGGGGAAGTCGGCGAGCCCCTTGCGGCGCCGCGCCGACTGCACCCGGCAGTCGACCATGCGGAACACCGCCCGGGTGTCGGTCACCTCGACGGCCTCCTGGTCGTTGAGGCGCGCGTAGAGCCGGTGCTCCAGGCACTGGAGCAGGGCGGGGATTCCGCCGCCTTCGGCGAGGCCGAGACGCGCGAGGATGCGCTGGGCCTCGATCACCGTGAACCGCTCCCACGCGGCGCGGTCGGCAGCGATGGCCGCCTCCATGCCGTGGGCCGCCTCGACGGCCTGGAACCACAGCCCGTCGTGCGCGAGCCAGTTCTTCGCGTCGTCCACCACGAGCTCGACGAGCTGTTCCTTGGTCATCTGCTCGAGCACCGCGCGGCCCGGTCTCGCTCCGTGGGTCATGGGGACAGTGGGCGCGCGTAGCCGGCCGATCGCAATGGGTTTGTCGCGCGGGTGGGTCGGAGTCGGGTACCCTCCGGTCGTGATCTCAGGGAGGAAGCTGGTCGCGCCACTCTTCGTTCTCCTCGGCTGCGGACCGTCGCCCGGCGAGACGCCCACCCAGCCCTTCTCCGCGACCTCCGCGGGGAAGAGCGCCCTGCGAGCGCGCCCCCACGTCGTCGACCCGATGCCTCTCGACGAGATGGTCCCGCGACGGACGACGACGCCGCTCCGAATCGTCCACTCCGAGACCGCGTGGCTCGAGATCGAGGCGCTCGACGTGCCCGACGTGACCGGGCGGGACGCCGACGGACTGCGCACGTTCGCGACGCCGTCGTTCGACCTCGTGCTGGCCCGCGTGGCGGGTGGGGTCGAGGAGCTGCGCGTGGTGCACGACCCGAGCGGTCCGCGCACGTTCC
>CAZUZY010000101.1:0-21928 GCA_964624885.1 uncultured Polyangiales bacterium
GCGGGCGACGGAGCGGCGGCCCTCGTCGCTGGCGAACGGCGCGAGCGCCTCGGCGAGCGATGCGACGTCGGGGAACCGCTGCTCGCGAGGGGTCAGGCAGCGGAGGATGATGTCGATGAGCGCGTCGGGGAGGTCGGGACGGTGGACGCGGGGGGAGGTGAGCTGACCGGCCATGACCTGCGCGATCAGCTGGGGCAGCGACTCTCCCCAGAACGGGAAGCGCGCGGTGAGGAGCTGGTAGAGGATGACGCCGAGCGCCCAGATGTCGGTGCGGGCGTCGACCTCCTTGGCCGACGCCAGCTGCTCGGGCGACATGTACAGCGGTGACCCCATCATGCCCTGCGTCCGGGTCATCGAGGCCGCTGCGGGGGTGCCGTCGTTGGGCGTGAACTTGGAGATGCCGAAGTCGAGGACTTTCACGCACGCGCTGCCGTCCGCGCGGTGGGTCAGGAACAGGTTCGCGGGCTTCAGATCGCGGTGCACGATGCGATGGCGGTGCGCCTCGGCCAGCGCCTCCATCGCCTGCAGGAGCCAGTCGACCACCTGCTCCACCGGGAGCGCACCTCGCCGGTTCACCTCGTGCTCGAGGTCGTTGCCCTCGAGGTACTCCATCACCATGTAGGGCTCGCCGGTCTCGAGCCGACCGACGTCGCTCACGCGGACGACGTGCTCGCTCCGGATCCGCGCGGCGGCGCGGGCCTCCCGCATGAAGCGCCCGACGAGCTCGGCGTGCTGGCTGTACTGGCCGAGCAGGAACTTGATGGCGACCTTCTCGTCGAGCTCGACGTGTCGAGCCGCGACGACCTCACCCATGCCACCGCGACCGAGCTCGCGCTCGATCTGGTACTTTCCCAACAACAATTCGCCTACTCGGGACAACGTGGGGAAACGTACCTCGCCCGGGGCATTTTGTCTCGTCTACCCAGGGTCCCTGACGGAGACGCTCGACTTGTTCGCTCAGAGGAACGCCCGGACCAGCGCGTTCACCCGGTCGGCGGCGTCGTACTGCGGGACGTGACCGCAGGCGTCGAGCACCACGCTGGTGGCGTGGGGCACCGCGTCCGCGGTGTGGCGCGCGAACGCCTTGGGGACGAGCCAGTCGCGCTCGCCCCAGACGAACAGCGAGGGCGCCTGGAGGCGCGCGAGGCGGTCCCAGAAGCCCTGCTCGCCGTGCGGGTCCTCGAGGTAGATCTGGCGCGCGGCCGCGAAGAACGCGATGCGCCCGCGGGCCGAGGAGAACACGTGCAGGAACTCGTCCACGGCGGCGTCGATCCACGCCGAGGGCACCGCCGTGACGAACAGCGAGCGCAGGGTGAGGAGCACCTGGGCGCGCAGGAGCGGGATCGGCACGAGGGCCATCTCCGGCCGCAGCAAGCGCGCGAGCGGCGCGAGCTGCCGGTAGCTCCGCCACGCCATCGACGGCGCCAGCAGCACCAGGCGGTCCACGCGCTCCGGGTTTCGCAGCCCGCACTCGAGCGAGATGCGCCCGCCCATCGAGTTGCCGACGAGGCTCGCGCGCTCGACGAGGAGCGCGTCGAGGAACGCGACGAGCCAGCGGGTGAAGAACGCGAAGCCGTACTCGACGCGCAGCGGCTTGCCCGACTCGCCGAACCCCGGGAGATCGGGGGCGATCACGCGGTGATCACGGCACAGCGCGACGAAGGTGGGGAGCATCGAGACGTTGGTCGCGCCGAGGCCGTGCAGGAACACCACCGGGGGCGCGTCGCGCGGACCGGCCTCGAGGTAGAACGTCTCGATGCCGTCGACGGTGCGGATCCCCGGCCGTGGCGCGTGCGGCGACAGGCGCGGCGGCGGGTAGAACAGGTCGAGCTTGAGCGCGAGGCCCACGTTGCCGCGGACGGCGAGCTTGCCGGCGAAGAAGGCGTCGAGCCCGGGGAACGTGCCCTCGAGCACGCCCACCATGGTGTCGGCGTCGCCCTCGACGGTCGCCGTCGGGTTGCTGATGCGACCGCGCTCGATGCGAGGCCGGTCGGGCGAGAGGTGGATCGTGAACTCCCCGGCGAGCCCGGCCTCGATCTGCACGGTGCCCCGCGCCTGGTGACGGAACACCGAAGGCTGCGCGAGCCTGCCCTCGACGATGCGCTCGATCGGCGAGGAGGCGCGCGGCGTGCTGCGCGAGAACGGCCAGACCAACGGCGCGAGTGTCGACGATCGCAGCCGGGCTAGGCAAGCCGAGAATCAGCGGACCCGCAGCGTGATCTCGACCCGCGTGCCGTCCGGCCGCACCACCGAGACCACCGTCTTCTTCTGGTCGAGGGCCATGGCCAGATCGGTCGAGGCGTCGACGCCGAGCGGCGCGCCGGGGTGCGAGTCCCAGCGGTGCACCTCGAGCGCGGTCGGCACCTTGCCGGCGACCGGGGTCTGGCAGCGCACCTTGAGGTCGTAGCGATAGCCGTCGAACGGCAGGGAGAGGGTGGCGCGCCCTTGCTCCTCGAGGGTGAGCGAGAAGCGCGCGGTCTGGGCGTTCTTCGGCAGCGCCGTGTCGACGATCTCCACGTCGGCGGTGCGGGGCTCGGGCATCGGCGTGCCCGCGTGGGCCGGGACGGCGACGAGCAACAGGGGAGCGAGAGGGCGAGGTGCCAGGGGTTGGGGCGGGGATGCATGCACGCGCCCTCAGCAACCGATGTGCCGCGCAGAGATTCCCGGTGCGGCCGCGGGCGAAACCGCCGCGGTTGACAGTCTGGCGCGCGATTCCGGGCGGCGGAGTCAGGCTGACGCTGGCATCATCGGGGGGTGCGTCGCCTCCTGCCGTTCTTCGCCCTCGCCGCGTGCTCCTCCTCCTCGACCGACACGCCTCCGGTCGACACCGGCGGGGAGACCGACACGGGTCCGCTCTGCACCTACGACGGGCGCGTCGATCCAGCGCCCCCGGTGCCGAAGATCCACACCCCGCGCTGGGCGTTCCAGCCGTGGATCTCCAAGGACATCTCCGACCGCGACGACACCTACGCGTTCGTCAAAGGGTTCCGCGATCGCGACATCCCGGTCGGCGTGGTGGTGCTCGATAGCCCCTGGGAGACCAACTACAACACGTTCGTCCCGAACCCGAAGCGGTACCCCGAGTTCGGCAAGATGGTCGCCGACCTCAAGACCCAGGGCATCCGCACGGTCCTCTGGGTCACCCAGATGACCAACGAGAAGTCGTTCGATCTCGAGGCGGGCGGCGACAGCTACGACGGCTCGGCGGCGAACTTCGAGGAGGGCCAGGCCTGCGGCTTCTTCGTCAACGACGGCGAGAAGTACAGCTGGTGGAAGGGCGTGGGCTCGGGCGTGGACTTCTTCGACGAGCGCGCGCGCACCTGGTGGCACCGGCAGCAGCACGCCGTGCTCGACCTCGGCATCGCGGGGTGGAAGCTCGACTTCGGCGAGAACTACATCCGCACGCCGACCATAAAGACCAAGAAGGGCGAGATCCCCCACCAGGAGTACTCGGAGAAGTACTACGAGGACTACCTCTCCTACGGCGTCTCGGTGAAGGGCGCCGAGGAGTTCGTGACCATGGTCCGGCCGTACGACGAGTCGTACGAGTTCAAGGGCCGCTTCTTCGCGCGCAAGGAGCACGCGCCGGTCACCTGGGTGGGCGACAACCGCCGCGACTGGTTCGGCCTGATCGACGCGCTCGACGAGACGTTCCGCTCGGCGGCGGCGGGCTACGTGGTGATCGGCTCCGACGTCGGCGGCTACCTCGACCGCGACGACAAGGACCTCACCAAGGTGATCCCGGCGGACACGGTCACCTTCGCGCGCTGGACGGCGACGAGCGCGCTCATGCCGTTCATGCAGCTGCACGGCCGCGCCAACCTCACGCCGTGGACGGTGATCGACCACGCGGACGAGACGGTGAAGCTGTATCGCTACTGGTCGAAGCTCCACCAGGCGCTGGTGCCGTTCTACTACTCGCTCGCCGAGGAGTCGTACGAGAAGGGCACCACCATCATCCGGCCCATCGGCAAGGACTCGACGGAGTGGAAGGACGACTACCGCTACCAGCTCGGCGAAGCGTTCCTCGTGGCGCCGATCCTCGACGGCACCGATCAGCGCGACGTGAAGCTCCCCGCGGGCGCGCGCTGGTACGACTTCTGGTCGACAGCGAGCTGGGACGGGGGCACCACGGTCGCCAAGTCGCCGCTGCCGCGCGAGCGCATCCCGGTGTTCCTGCGCGAGGGCGCGATCGTCCCGCTCGACGTGGTGGACGACGCCAACGGGCTCGGCACGGCGGCGAGCAAGGGCGCGCGCACGATCCTCGTGTTCCCGAGCGCCGCGGGCAGCGCGTTCGTGGTGCACGACGAGGACGGCAAGAGCACCACGCTCGGCCAGAAGGACCGGTCGTTCACGCTCTCGCGCGCGACGACCCCGGTGATCCTGCGGGTCCGCCTCGACGCGGCGCCCACCGCCGTGACCGACGGCGCGACCCCGGTGGCCGCCGTCGCCGACCGCGCGGCCTTCGACGCGGCGACATCGGGTCAGCTCTTCGACGCCACCCAGAAGGTGCTGTGGATCAAGATCCCGAGCGGCACGACCTCGCGTACGCTCTCCTGGTGAACACGATCCGACTCCAGGGTGACCACGGCGCGTCGGCGACGATCGTCCCCGAGCGCGGCGCCATCGTCACCTCGCTGGTCCTCGGCGGGCACGAGCTGCTCTACCTCGACGAGGAGACCCTCCGCGACCCGCACAAGAACGTGCGCGGCGGGATCCCCGTGCTGTTCCCGTCGCCGGGCCGGCTCGAAGGCGACCGGTTCGCGAAGGGCGCCATGAAGCAGCACGGCTTCGCGCGCACGCTGCCGTTCACCGTGACCCGCGAGGCCGAGAGCGAGGCCACGCTGGCCCTCGAGGACTCGGAGGTCACGCGCGCCCAGTTCCCCTATGCGTTCGAGCTCGTCCTGCACTACCGCCTGATGCACGACGCGCTGCGCATCGAGGTCACGGTGAGCAACCACGACGAGGCCGAGCTGCCGTTCGGCTTCGGCCTCCACCCCTATTTCGCCGTTCCGCAGGCGGAGAAGGCCGCCGCTCGGATCGAGACCGGGGCCACGCGCGCGTTCGACAACGTGAAGAAGGAGGAGATCGCCCTCGATGGCATCGACCTCACCGGCGAGGAGGTCGACCTGCACCTCGTCGATCACGGGTGCCAGGAGAGCGCGCTCGCCTGGTTCGGTCGCACGGTGCGGCTGCGCGGCTCGTTCGAGCTCACCCGGTGGGTGATCTGGACGCTGCGGGGCAAGGACTTCGTCTGCCTCGAGCCGTGGACCTGCCCTGCCGACGCGCTCAACAGCGGCGCCGGCCTCATCGTGCTGCCGCCCGGCGACGCGCGCACCTTGTTCGTGGAGATCGTCCTGGAATGACCGAGGCGCGGGTCTCGGGCGCGGTCGTGCTGGACCAGCGCAAGGCCTACGCCGAGCTGGTGGGCTCGGCGGCGCTCCAGGCCGCGCTGGCCACGCTCCCGGCGGACCGCCGCCGCGAGTACGACGAGCTGCTCGCGGTCTCCTGGTGTCGGTGCACGACGGTCACCATGGTGATCGAGGCGGTGGCAGCGCAGGTCGGGCGCAAACCGCTGGAGCTCGACGCCGAGGTGGTGCGGCTCGGCGTGCAGAAGACGTTCGGCACGCTGTGGCGCCTCCTCTTGCGCATGGTCTCCGACCACCAGATCGTGACCCGCGCGCCGGTGCTCTACGGCAAGACCTACGACAAGGGCTCGTTCTCGGCGCGCCTGCTCGAGCCCGGCCACGCGGAGTGCACGCTCACGGGCTTCCCCGAGATCCACGACCTCGACCTGCAGGGCCTGGGCATCGGCGTCGCCGAGGCGCTCCGCGTGTCGGGTCGGACCGACGTCCGCCACGACGCCACCCGCACCGCCGAGGGCGCGCGGATCGACCTCCGCTGGCGGGTGTGACCCGTGGGGTTCGATCTCAGTCAGATCGGCAGTGGTGAGGTGGACCGCCTGAGCTGGCAGGCGATGGCCGTGATTCGCGCCGTACTCGACGCGCGGGGGTGCCTGGTCGACGAAGACGAGCCGGACCTGCCGGACTGGCCTCCACCCGGACTGTCGAGCGAGCGGGCCGAGGCGCTCCACGCCGGCGCCCTCGGGTCGCTCGCGGAGAAGGCGATCCTCGAGCGGTGGCGCGCGGAGCGCGACGCGGTCCTCGCGGCGCCGACCCGGACCGCGGGTCGGATCGCGAGACGGAAGCTCGAGCGCAACGAGGGCTGGATCGTCACCAGCGGAGAGTGCCAGACAATCGCGCGCGTGCTGCGCGAGACGACGATCGACGCCGCGCTCGTCGACCAGGTGGAGGAAGCGCAGGCGGCGAGCGATCGGGTGATGCGCGAAGCCTGCGCGCAGGCGGGGCACGTGTGGATCGGAGGCGCGACGCCGCTGACCGTCGCCGACCTCGTCGAGCTCCTGGGCCGCTTCGCGGACTGGAACGCGCGCGCGGGGGCCGACCGAGGCTATCGCGTGGACTGAATCGAGGGTGGGTCAGGGGCGGCCGGCGAGGCGGGCGACGAGCCAGCTGAGGGCCCACGCGCCTTGCGGATCGACGGGGGAGCGCGCGACGAGGAAGAGCGGGTCCACGGCGCGGAGGACGAGGCCTTCGCGGGTGAGCACGTGATCGAGCGCGAGGCGGGCGGCGCGGGCGTTGCCGTCGAGGAAGGGGTGCGCGAAGCACACGTCGAGGTACACGCGCGCGGCGCGCACCGGCGCCGGCGTGGCGAGGTCGTTGCTCTCGGCGAGCCAGCCCTCGAAGCGCTTGCGCAGGCCGACGTCGTGCGCGTACCGCTCGCGGCCGCCCTTCGCGAAGGCGTCGCCGGTGCGGAGATCGGCGCTGTCGACGCCGAGCACGAGGGTCTGCAGGGTCGAGAGGAGCTCGAAGTCGAGCCGCTCTCCCCGCTTCGCGCTGGCGCGGCAGGCGGCGAGGGCCTGCGCCATGCGGTCGGCGCGCGCAGGGTCGCGGGCGCGATCGTGGCGCTCGATGAAGCGCGCGTGCCCGTCCCACGCGAGCGGCAGGGGGGCGACGAGGGGGGCCTGGGCGAACGCGCGCGCCCGCACCTTGGCCCACTCGGCGAGGTCGTCGGGGAGCAGCCCCGGTGGGTCGGCGAGCGTGCGCCCGAGCTCGACGGCGACGGCTCGGGTCGTCTCGGCCGAGGGCTCGACCCAGCTCTCGAACGGGCCGTGCACGACGGCGTCGATGCGCGGGTCGGGGGGGTGCCCCGTCGACTCGACGTACCAGCCGAAGACCCTGGCGAACGTGGCGTACCACGCGTCCTCCGCGTGGGTGCGCTCGAGGACCACGGGCACGAGCGCCGCGGCGGCGTGCTCCCACGCGCGCTCGGTGGGGAGGTCCAGGGTCGCGCAGGCGAGCTCCTCGAACCGGCGGGCGAGGTCGACGAAGAACGCGTGGAGATCGGCGACCGAGGCCACCACGCGGTCGACGGTCGCCTCGACGGAAGCGTCGCTCGTCAGGAGCAGCGAGTCGCGCGCACAGCAGTACGTGCGCACCGGTCCGCCCCCACCGGGCTCGCTCGCCGCCCAGGTGAACGCGCCGGCCCACGCCCCGAGCTCGGCGGTCAGCGCTTGCACGATCACCGCCTCGAGCGCCTCGCGAGTGAAGCCGGCGCGGAGGGGCCACGGCGGCCTGGGTGCGGTGAGCGCGCCGAGCACCAGCGGGCGCACCACGGCGCGCACCGCCGCTGCGTCGAGCGGGTGTGTCGCGGGCTCCACGTCGGCCCAGCGAAGGAACCGGGAGACCACGCTCAGAGCGGGCGGAAGGCGCCGCAGGGCAGGCGCGTGCCGCCGATGACGATGCCGAACGGGCCCCACACCTCGGTGGCCTTGCGGCTCACCTTCAGGGTGCCGTCGGGCTTCCACACGTAGATGTCGGCGGGCGCGGTGCCGGAGCCGTTCTCGTAGTCGGAGGTGTACACGTTGCCCTCGCCGTCGATCGTGATGGGGACCGCGAAGGCGAGGCCCGGGTCCTTGATCGTCGTCGTGATCGTGTAGGGCGGGAGCGCGGAGACCTTCACGATGGAGCCCTGGAGCGCGGCCCAGAACGTGTCGCCGGCGGCGTACTGCAGGCCCTCGACGGTGCCGGTGAGCGGGATGGTGGCGGTCGGGGTGAGCGTGGTCTTGTCGACCTTGAACACCTGGGACTTGCCCGAGCCGAGCTGGCTGCCGATGAACAGGTTGCCGGTCGGATCGCAGGTGACGCCGGTCATCTCGCCGGTCGGCATCGCGAACGTCTTCACGAACGTGTAGCTCGCGTCGTACTTGTGGATCTCGTTGGTGCCGCCGGTGGCGGTGGTCGTGTAGAGGTTGCCGAGGTGGTCGAAGATGACGTTCTCGGTCGCCTGCTTCTTGATCTTGGGGTGACAGTCGACCAGCACGTTCGGCGCGGAGAACACGCAGAACGAGTCCACGCCGGCCACCACGAGGTTGCCGCTCGCGTCGAACGCCATGCCCGCGGGGCCGAGGTCGAGCGCCTGGCCGGGGAACGGGAGCACCTTGCCGAAGTGCGGGTCGGTCCAGTGGGTGACGAGCTTGAGGGCCTCGTCGAACTCGAACACCTCGGCGTTGCGCGAGCCCGCCAGGAACACGTGGCCGGAGGTGAACTTGCTGGTCGGGCCCACGTCCGGGAAGATCGGCGAGGTCTCGACGCCGGTGTCGACCGCCGCCTCGAGCGCGGCGTCGGCGACCTCGCCCCCGGTGTCCTCGGCGAGCGGCGCCGGGTCGTCCGCGCCGCTGCTGCACGCCACCGGGGCGAGCCCCAGGAGGGTGAGGCCGGACAGGGCGAACACGGCGAAGGGGGCGCGGCGCATGTCCCAAGATATCAGCTCGAGCACGCGCGCACGATGACACGGGCCCGTGACACCCGACCGGAGGCCGCTGGAACACCCTCGCTGCCCGCCGCGCCCGAGGGCCCGACCAGCAGCGAGGGATTCGTCAGCGGAGAGGGCGGGATTCGAACCCGCGGTTCCGGTAAAGGAACGCCCGCTTAGCAAGCGGGTACCTTCGGCCACTCGGTCACCTCTCCGGGTGTCGAGGGCCGGGACAGCACCACGAAATGGCCGTCGCGACAAGCCCAGGCACGCGGGCTACCCTGGAGGCCCCATGAGAGCCCTCTTCCTCGCCGCCGCCCTGGCCCTGACCCTGCCCGTCGCCGCCTGCAGCAAGGACAAGAAGGAGGAGGCCACCGCCGACAAGGACGGCAAGGACGGCAAGGCCAGCGGCAAGAAGAAGAGCGGCGGCTATTCCCGCGGCGAGGTGCTCTCCCACGTGCCCAAGTCGTGCAAGACGGCCCGGGTGTACGTGGACATCGCGGGGCTGCTCCGCACCGACGCGGTCCTCGCCTCCGCCGACGTGCTGCAGGAGAAGCTCACCGACCTCGCCAAGAGCGGCAGCAGCGGCGACAAGAAGGCCCAGAAGGCGCTCAAGGCCCTCAAGAAGGCGGGCATCGACCCGACCCACGACGTCAAGGAGGTGGCCATCTGCGCGGGCGCCGGCCCGAAGGACATCGTCGTGGCCCTGGGCGGCGACTTCGCCGGCAAGGACCCGCTCGAGGCCATCGCCAAGGCCGGCGAGGCGGCGGGCGAGGACGAGGCGAAGATCAAGGAGGCCGACGGGGTGAAGTACCTCAAGGCCGGCAAGGCCTTCATCGGCCTCGTGTCCACCAACGTGATCGTGTTCACCGAGGACAAGGACTCGCTCTCCGACCTCGCCAAGGACAACGACCAGTCGTCGGCGTGGGGCGCCGGCAAGAACAAGCTCCTCGCGTTCAAGGGCAAGGACAAGAAGGCGGGCGAGTTCGAGGGCTCGCTCGAGGAGCGCGGCGAGGACATCGTCGCCAAGCTGGTCCTCGACGTGAAAGGCCTCGACGAGAAGGGCAGCTCCTCGGCGGTCAAGAAGCAGCTCGAGGCCACCGCCGAGCAGCTCGGCAAGAAGCTCAAGGGGCCCTTCAAGAAGCTCGGCGACGCCGTCGCGGAGACCAAGTTCCAGGTGGACGGCGACACGGTGACCGTCACCCTCAGCGTCCCCTCGAGCGACCTCGCCGACGTGATCAAGAAGCTCGCGGCGATGGACGAGAAGGACCTGAAGGAGACGGTCGACCTCTAGAACGCCCTGACGGCGTCGAGCCACGCGTCGAGACAGAGTCTCACGTCGGTGCAGTTGGGCTCGGCGAGACAGCGCCGCGCGGCGTCGACCACGTCCGGCTTGTACCCGCCCGAGGTGACGAGGCTCGTGGCCGGGTGGAGGCGGGCGCACGCGTCGGCCTCGAACACGTCGACCCCCGCGGGCGCGGGCAGCCCGGGGCACACGCTGTCGTCGGCGCCACACGGCAGGTCGGCGACGCAGGTGAGCACGCCGACGACCTCGGGCACGGCGACCCGGGAGGCCGCAGCGCAGAACGAGTCGACGCTCGTGGACAGCTTGCTGCCGCACGCGACGTGGCGGTTCATCGCGCGCCGACACGCTTCCTCGATCGCCGGGTCGCCGTGGAGCGGCACGTAGGCCGTGAAGCGCTTCTCGACGCACCTCGTCCGCTCCGCCTCGGTGCAGCTCGTCGAGGACCCGCTGCAGCTCGCCGAGCACGCCGTGTCCGGGTTGCACGAGGCACGGGACGCCGCGCAGGCCGAGAGGCACTCGCTGCACCAGTCGCGACGTGGCTTCACGTCGCACGCGGTCTTCAGGCACACGCCGTCGATGCGCATCGCCGCGGGCTCGTGGGTGACCCCGCAGCCGACGGCCGAGGCGACGAGGAGGAGGAGGGAGAGGGCTCGCATGCCGAGGGGTCGGCGCGAGCCACCGAAGAGTTGCGTGGAGCGTTCCGCCCCCCGCGCGGCCCCTCGTTCCCCTGGGCAAAAGGCCCCGAACCGGCTGGATTCCGCGGGGATTTGCGCGGCCGGGTCGGCGGCACGCGGGCTGCAAACCGACCAGGCATGCAGACAGCCGTCCCCACCCTCACCGATCTGGATTGGAGCGAAGACGACGACCCGACCGACGTGCGACCGCTGCGACCGACGGGCGCGCGGGTGCTGGTCGTGGACGACGACCCGGCGATGCGGGCGATGGTGCGCATCTCGCTGGAGCGCGAGGGCTACGTGGTGACCGAGGCTGGCAGCGCCGCCGAGGTGTTCGAGCGCGCGTCACCGTTCGCACGCGAGAGCTGGCCGCGCGGCGAGGTCGATCTGCTGCTGGTCGACCTGCGCATGCCGCACCGCTCCGGCCTCGAGATCCTCTCCATGCTGCGCACCGGTCGGTGGACGACGCCGGCGATCCTGATGACGGCGTTCCCCGACAAGGACGTGCACCTCTCGGCCGATTTCCTCGGGGTCCCGCTGCTCGCCAAGCCGTTCTCGCTCACCGAGCTCACCGACACCGCGCTCGCCGTGCTGCTCTCGCGGGGGTGCCTGGGTCCGTCGAGGCCGACGTGAACCCGGAGGTCGACCGCCGCGTGGTGCCGGGGGCGCTGGCCCTCACGGTCCTCGTGAGCGTGGGCGACTACCTCACGGGCGCGGAGGTGACCTTCACCCTGCTCTACCTCGGGCCGATCGCCCTCGCCGCCTACTACCGCGGCCGACTGTTCGGCGCGATCGTGTCGCTGCTGGCGACCGCCGGAGGCGTCACCGCGCAGCTCGCGGAGGTGCTCCGCGATCGTCACTCCGTCACCCGCACCGCCCTGCCGATCCTCGTGTGGAACCAGGGTGGCGCGCTCGGGATCTTCCTCGTCCTCGTGCAGCTGGTCGCGAGCCTGCGCAAGCACATCGACCGCGAGCGAGAGGAGCGACAGCGCGTCGTCCAGCGTCTGCGCCACTCGGAGCGGCTCAACGCCCTCGGGGTCTTCGCGGCCGGTGTGGCCCACGAGCTCGGCACACCCCTCGCCGTGGTGGGCGGGAGCGCCGAGCTGATCGGACGCGAAGGCACCTCGCGCGCGGGGGCGCGGGCGCTCGCCCAGACCATCCGAGAACAGGTCGCGCGCATGGAGGCCATCGTGCACCAGGTGCTGGATTTCGGCCGCCCGGGCGCCCCGCGCGACACCCCGGTCGACCTCGCCGGCACCTGTCGCGAGGTGGTGGAGCTGCTCGGCCCGATCACGCGGCGGCGGGGGTCGACGCTCCGCCTCGCCACGGAGCCCGCCGTGGTGATCGGGGACGCGCGCGAGCTCACCCAGGTGGTGAGCAACCTCGTGATGAACGCCCTGCAGGCCACGCCGGGCGGCGGGGAGGTCGCCGTGATCGTGACCTCGCGGGCCGGCGAGGCCGAGCTCCGCGTGGAGGACCACGGCGTGGGGATCGCGCCGGCCGATCTCCCTCGCGTGTTCGACCCGTTCTTCACCACCAAGGACGTGGACGAGGGCACCGGCCTCGGGCTCTCGGTGAGCTTCGGCATCGTGCGCGAGCACGGCGGCCGCATCGAGGTGGCGAGCGCCCTCGGTCAGGGCTCGACGTTCTCGGTGCGCCTGCCGCTCGCCGAGGTGGCGCTCGCCCGCGCGGGCTAGGCGGCGAAGGCCGCGGCCACGATCTCCCGCGCCTCGGCGAGGATGCGCGCGAGGTGCTCTTCTCCGCGGAAGCTCTCCGCGTAGATCTTGTAGACGTCCTCGGTGCCCGAGGGACGGGCGGCGAACCAGCCCTCCGCGGTGACCACCTTCAGGCCGCCGATCTCGGCGTCGTTGCCGGGGGC
The DNA here is from genome assembly GCA_964624885.1 of uncultured Polyangiales bacterium. Lineage (GTDB taxonomy): Bacteria > Myxococcota_A > Polyangia > Polyangiales > JADJMO01 > JADJMO01. The sequence continues at coordinate 12,692 of CAZUZY010000101.1, forward strand.
GCGGGTGAGCTTCTGCACGATGGGGTCGCCCGCGAGGGTGGTGGCCCGCACCGCGCTCGGCGCGAGCCGCTTGAGGGCCCGCTTCTGGTCGGCGGTCGCCGGCTGGTCGACGCGCGTGTAGTGCGGCGTGCCGAACCGCTCGGTGAGGGCGCCGTAGTGCTCGCCCGGGTCCTTGCCGGTGCGCGCGAGCATCTCGACCGCGAGCAGATCGAGCAGGATGCCGTCCTTGTCGGTGGTCCACACCGAGCCGTCGTGCCGCACGAAGGTGGCGCCCGCGCTCTCCTCGCCGCCGAAGGCGATGGCGCCCGAGGAGAGGCCGTCGACGAAGTACTTGAAGCCGACGGGCACCTCGACGAGCCGCTTGCCGAGCGCCGCGGCGACGCGGTCGATCATGCTGCTCGAGACGAGGGTCTTGCCGACACCGGCCGCGGCCTTCCAGCCGGAGCGCGTCGAGAACAGGTAGTGAATCGCCGCCGAGAGGAAGTGGTTCGGGTTCAAGAGGCCGCGGCTCCGCGTCACGATGCCGTGGCGGTCCGAGTCGGCGTCGTTGCCGAACGCGAGGTCGTACCGACCGGCCAGCGCCACCAGGTTGGCCATCGCGAACGGCGACGAGCAGTCCATGCGGATCTTGCCGTCGTGGTCGACCGGCATGAACCCGAAGGTGGGGTCGATGGTCGGGTTCACGACCGTGATCGAGAGCCCGTACTCGGCCGCGATCGGCGCCCAGTAGGCCACGTTCGAGCCGCCGAGCGGGTCCGCGCCGAGGGCGAGCTTCGCGCCCCGGATCTCCTCGAGCGCGATCGCGTTCCGCAGGTCCCGCACGTAGGGGGTCACGTAGTCGAAGGCCTGCACCGAGGCCGTGCGCAGGGCGCGCTCGTAGGGCACGCGGGCCACGTCCTGCCCGCTCTCGAGGATCGCGTTGGCGCGCTTCTCGATCCAGCTCGTCACGTCGGAGTCGGCCGGCCCGCCGTTCGGCGGGTTGTACTTGATGCCGCCGTCCTCCGGGGGGTTGTGCGAGGGGGTGATGATGATCCCGTCGGCGAGCCCCTTCGTGCGCCCGCGGTTGTGCGCGAGGATCGCGTGCGAGACGACCGGGGTCGGCGTGAAGGCGTCGTCGGCCGCATAGAACGTGGGCACCCCCGCCTGCGCGAGGACCTCGAGGGTGGTGCGCTGGGCGGGCAGCGAGAGCGCGTGGGTGTCCATGCCCACGAACACCGGCCCGTCGATGCCCACGCTCGCGCGGTAGTCGAGGGTGGCCCGCACGATGGCGAGGATGTGGGCTTCGTTGAACGCCCGGCGCAGGGTGCTGCCCCGGTGTCCGGACGTGCCGAAGGCCACCCGTTGCGTCGGGTCCTTGGGATCGGGGCGTTCGTCGGCGTACCGCGCGCGGAGGGCGGCGACGTCGACGAGGAGCTCTCTGGGGGCGGGCTTGCCGGCGAGGGGGTGCGTCACGAGGCGCATCCTACCTCGCCGGCCCGGAAGCGTGCGTCAGCCGCCGTTCTTGGTGATCAGCTTGTTGAACTCGGCGTCCACGACCGCGCCGTCGCCCTGCATGATCTTCACGATCTGCATGGTGCGGGGGTCGATCATGATGTTGTAGGGCAGGCCGATCGTGCCGCCCGTCGGCGGGAAGATGGTCTTCTTGGGATCGATGCTGATGTCGTTCTGGCACTTGTAGGCGTTGATCCAGGTGTCCGCGGACGCCTGGGTCGAGGGCCCGCTCGAGGCGTTCTCGATCAGCGCGGTGATGATCCGACCACCGCGCTCTTTCATGGGAGGGTAAGCAGTTGCGAGGCGCCCGGCCTCGGCCTTACAGCTACCTCACCAGAGCGCCGCGCCACCGAGCCGGATGGCTCGGATGCCGCGGGTCCCGTCGGGATCGTAGTAGTCGCCGAGGCAGATCTTGGTCCACTCGCCCTTGTCCTTGCCGGCCACGCCGTCGCGGTAGCCGTCGAAGCACAGGTTGGGCGCGGTCTGCCCCACGGTCTTGCCGTAGGGCCCCGCCGGGTACTCGGGCGCGGGGGGCGGGCCGGTGTCGACAGCGCCGCCGTCGTCGGTGGTGCCGCCGTCGTCAGTGGTGCCCCCGTCTTCGGTCGGCGCTTGCTCGCCGTCCTTGCTGGCCGAACACCCCAGGGGGGTGAGCAACACGGCCATCAGCGCGACGCCGATCGCCTCACGTGTACATGCCATCGAGTCCCTCCTCTCGCTCTCGCGCGAACACAACGCGGCGCGGGGGCAAGGGCCCCCCGAGCTTCGTCGTCTCCCCATCGCGCGACCGCGCGATCGTCTGCGCTCAGCGCGCGACGATCCGGGGCGGGTCTGCGACGGACGACCTCACGACGAGAAGTCTACCGGATCGGGTTCGGCCTGGCCGAACGATCCGCCCGGGCGCTAATCCGCCATCGTCACGCGCAAGACCTCTTCGGGCGTGGTCGTACCATTCATGACCTTGAGGATGCCCGCCATGCGGAGCGAGATCATGCCCTGCTTGATGGCGCCGGCCTTGAGCTCCGCGGCCGAGGAACCCTGCAGCACGAGCTCCTTGAGCGGGTCGGTGAACCGCATGACCTCGTAGAGCGCGACGCGGCCCTTGTAGCCGGTGCCGTTGCAGGTCTTGCAGCCGGTGCCCTTGGCGCACTTGCACTGCTGGAGCTGGGCGTCGGTGAGCCCGAGCTCGCGGAGGACCTTCTCGTCGTAGGTGAACGGCGCCGTGCAGTCCTTGCAGACCTTGCGGGCGAGGCGCTGGGCGAGCACCAGGTTGACCGAGGCGGTGATGAGGAACGGCTCGACGCCCATGTTGAGGAGGCGCGAGATGGTGGCCGGCGCGTCGTTGGTGTGCAGCGTCGAGAGCACCATGTGGCCGGTGAGCGCGGCCTTGACCGCGATCTCGGCGGTCTCGAAGTCGCGGATCTCGCCGACCATGATGATGTCCGGGTCCTGCCGGAGGAACGAGCGCAGCGCCGCGGCGAAGTTGAGGCCGATCTCGTCGTGCATCTGCACCTGGTTGATGCCCATGAGGTTGAACTCGACGGGATCCTCCGCGGTGCTGATGTTGTGGGCCGGCTTGTTGAGCTCGGAGAGGCCCGAGTACAGCGTGGTGGTCTTGCCGGAGCCGGTGGGGCCGGTGACGAGCACCATGCCCCAGGGCTGGTTGATGGCCCACTTGAAGTCGCGCAGCGGCCCCTCGTCGAAGCCGAGCTTGGTCATGTCGAGCTGCAGGTTCGACTTGTCGAGGAGGCGGAGGACGATCTTCTCGCCCCACAGGGTCGGCAGCACCGACACGCGGAAGTCCATCTCGCGGCCGCCGCCGAGCTTGAGCTTGATGCGGCCGTCCTGCGGCAGGCGGCGCTCGCTGATGTCGAGCGAGCTCATGATCTTCACGCGACTCGCGATGGCGTTCTTGAGCTTGAGCGGCGGCGCCATCTCCTCCTGGAGCACGCCGTCGACGCGGTAGCGGACGCGGAACTTCTTCTCGTAGGGCTCGATGTGGATGTCGCTCGCGCCCTTCTTGATGGCGTTGAGCAGGATCATGTTCACCAGGCGGACGACCGGCGCGTCCTCGCTCTGGCGCTCGAGCTCGTTGACGTTGATCTCCTCTTCGAGATCGGAGACCTGGATCTCGTTCTCGTCGAAGCCGGCCATCACGTCGTCGTACGAGGGGCCGCTCGGCGTGTAGTAGCGCTCGACCGCCGAGGCGATCGCGCCCTCACCCGCCACCACCGGCTCCACGGCGAAGCCGGTGAGGAACTTGATGTCGTCGATGGCGTGGAGGTTGGTCGGGTCGGCCATGGCCACCACGACCTGCGAGCCGGCGCGCGAGATCGGGATGATCTTGTGCTTCTCGCAGACCTCCTTGGGGATGAGCTTGATGACGTCGGGGTCGATCTCGAAGTCCTCGAGGTTGACCGCGGGCACGCGGTACTGCTGCGAGAGGAACTGCGTGATCTCGGTCTCGCTCGTGAACCCGAGCTTGGCGAGGGCCGCGCCGAGGGCCACGCCGGAGCGCTTCTGCTCGTCTTGCGCCTGCCGCAGCTGCTGGAGGGAGATCAGGTTCTCGCGGACGAGGAGCTCGCCGAGGCGCTTGTGGCTGGTGCCCATGTGCGGAGGAGCATATCAGGCGTTCCGTCGGCGGCGCGATGTGCGCATGGCCGGGCCCCCGTGCCATCATCTGGGACCGTGCGTCGCCTGCTCCCGGCCCTGGTTTTCCTTGCTGGATGCCGCGATCGCGACGCACCGCGTCCCTTGCCGTCGTCGGAGGTGCGGGACAGCTCGGTGGCCCCCTGCCCCGGCGCCCTCTGCGGGGGCCGCTGTGTCGAGACGGACCACGACGTCGCCCACTGCGGCGGGTGCGGGAAGGCGTGCCCCGCGGGGACTGGCTGCGCCGCCGGGCTCTGCACGACCGCGACGGGCTGGGCGGTCACGGCGGCGCGGATCCGGAGCGGCGTCGGCTGCACGGCGGGGGAGCGGCTCGCCGTCCATTGCCCCTCACCGGCGGCGCTGGGTCCCGTCTGGGGCACGGACCTCTACACGGACGACTCGTCGATCTGCACGGCCGCGGCCCACGCGGGGCTGCTCGATCCGACGACGACCGGCGACGTGGCCATCGAGATCCGCCCGGGTGCCACGAGCTACCTGCCCAGCAAGCGCCACGGGGTCGAGAGCCAGCCCTGGGGTGCGTGGGCGTGCAGCTACGTGTTCCTGTCGCAGACCTGCGCGCCGGGCTCGCGGCGCTGCGCAGAGGCTTGCACCGACGTGCTGCGCGACCCTCGCCACTGCGGCGGCTGCGGCAAGGCCTGCGGCGTCGACGAGTCGTGCCGCGCCGGCGTCTGCGTCACGGGCTCCGACGCCACCTGGACGACCACCGTGAGCGACAAGCCGTGCACGGCGGGCACCACCCACACGTTCCACTGCCCGAAGGGCGCCGTGCCGGTGCCGCAGCCCACCGTGTGGGGCTCTGCCACGTTCACGGCCGACTCCTCGATCTGCGCCGCAGCAGTGCACGACGGCAAGCCGACCGAGACCGTCGTGGTCGAGATGCGCCCGGGGCTGCCCGCGTACACGGGCACCACGCGCCACGGCGTCACCTCGACGAGCTACGGCCCGTGGACCTGCAGCTTCGTCGTGCGGTAGTCCGTGCAGCCCGGAAGTGACCGGAGCGAGCCGCAGGGGCGCAGCGCCGGAGCGGCGGCACGTAGGGCAAACAAAGCCAATAGAGGCTACTTGAGCGCCTCGGCGCCGCCGATGATCTCCATGAGCTCCTTGGTGATCGCCGCCTGGCGGGCGCGGTTGTAGACGAGCGTGAGGCGCGAGATCATGTCCTTCGCGTTCTTGGTCGCCGCGTCCATCGCCGTCATGCGGGCGCCGTGCTCCGACGCCACCGACTCGAGCAGCCCGCGGAACACGCTGATCTGCACGTAGAGCGGGAGCAGCCGGTCGAGCAGCGCCTTGCGATCCGGCTCGTAGAGGAAGTCCTGGACGCCGTCCCCGGCCTCGTCGGTCGGGTCGACCGGGAGGAGCCGCTGGCTGACCACGAGCTGGGTCATCGCCGACTTGAACTCGTTGTAGAGGAAGTACACCGCGTCGAAGCGGGCCTCCTCGTCGCCCGGGGCGCCGAGCCCGATCATGCTCGGGCGCTGGTCCTCGGCCTCGCCCTCCTGCGAGAACTCGGCCTCGGTGAGCGCGAGCGGCGTGCCGCCGTAGAGGTCGATGATCTGAGCCGCGATCTCGTCGGCGCGCCCGATGTCCATCTTCTCGTTCACGCCCTGCAGCTCGGCGAGCAGCCTGGCGCCGCGCCGGCGGAAGTAGTCGCGGGGCTTGCGACCGATGGTGACGAACTGGACGCTCTTGCCCTCGCCCTCGAGCTGCCGCCAGAGGCGCTCGGCGGCGCGGCAGATCTGGCTGTTGAAGCCGCCCGCGAGGCCACGGTCGCTGCCGAGGACGACCAGCAGGACCTCTTTCTCCTCGCGGCGGGCGAGGAGCGGGTGCTCGTTCGGGTCGACGCGGGTGGCCACCGAGTGCAGCACGTCGGCCGTCTTCACGGCGAAGGGCCGCAGCTCGGTGATGCGCTGCTGCGCACGGCGCAAGCGCGCCGCCGCCACCATCTTCATGGCGCGCGTGATCTTCTGGGTCGACTTGACCGAGGTGATCCGCTTTCGAATCGCTTTCAGCGAAGGCATCGAAGCTGCACTTTCTGAGGAAGAGTGGGCTCAGGAAGAAAGGGCGTTCCCGGCCGGGATCAGTGCTCCTCGGTCTCCGTCGCCTTCTTCTTCTTCTCTTCGGTCTTCTTCTTGGCGGGGGCCGCCTTCTTCTCGTCGCCCACGAACGCCTCGTTGAACGCCACGACCGCCTTCTTGAGGCCGGCCACGACATCGTCGTCGAGCTTCTTCTTGGTCACGAGCAGCTCGAGGGCCGCCTTGTGCTTGGCGTCGAGGAAGGCCTGGAACTCCGACTCCCACTTGGCCAGCTGCGCGACGGGGACCTCGTCGAGGTAGCCGTTGGTGGCGGCCCAGATGAGGGCCACCTGCTTCTCGACCGGCTGCGGCTGGTACTGACCCTGCTTGAGGATCTCGACCAGGCGCTGACCGCGGGCGAGCTGCTTCTGGGTGGCGGCGTCGAGGTCGGAGGCGAACTGCGCGAAGGCGGCCATCTCGCGGTACTGCGCGAGGTCGAGGCGCAGGGTGCCGGCGACCTTCTTCATGGCGCCGATCTGCGCGTTGCCACCGACGCGGGACACGCTGATGCCGACGTTGATGGCGGGGCGGACGCCCGAGTAGAACAGGTCGGACTCGAGGAACATCTGGCCGTCGGTGATCGAGATCACGTTGGTCGGGATGTACGCCGAGACGTCGCCGGCCTGGGTCTCGATGACCGGGAGCGCGGTGAGCGAGCCGCCGGAGAACGAGTCCTTCACGATCTCGCAGCCCTCGTGCTCCTTCAGGTGATGCTCGGCCTCCTCCTTGCCGTGCGCGCCGACGTACTGCTTGCCGTCGACGCCGCGGAACTCGAGGTCGCCCTTGGGGGCCTCGGTGCCCTTCTTCACGATGTAGCGGAGCTCGCCCATCTTGGCGGCGCGCTCGAGCAGGCGGGAGTGGATGAAGAACACGTCGCCCGGGTACGCCTCGCGGCCCGGCGGGCGGCGGAGGAGCAGCGACAGCTGGCGGTAGGCGACGGCCTGCTTGGAGAGGTCGTCGTAGATGCAGAGGGCGTGACGACCGGTGTCGCGGAAGTACTCGCCCATGGTGACCGCGGTGTACGGACACAGGAACTGGAGCGGCGCGCTCTCGGAGGCGCTCGCGACGACGATGGTCGTGTACTCCATCGCGCCGTGGGCCTTGAGCTTCTCCACGACCTGGGCGACGGTCGACTGCTTCTGGCCGATGGCGGCGTAGAAGCAGTGCACGCCCTTGCCCTTCTGGTTGATGATCGTGTCGATGCAGACCGCCGTCTTGCCGGTCTGGCGGTCGCCGATGATCAGCTCGCGCTGACCGCGGCCGATCGGGATCATCGAGTCGATGGCCTTGATGCCGGTCTGGAGCGGCTCGGTGACCGGCTGGCGCAGGATGATGCCGGGCGCCTTGATCTCGATGCGGCGGCGGTGCGCCGTCTCGATCGGACCCTTGCCGTCGAGCGGCTGGCCGAGCGCGTTGACGACGCGGCCGAGGAGCGCCTCGCCGACGGGGACGTCGGCGATGCGACCGGTGCGCTTGACCTGGTCGCCCTCCTTGATCTTCTCGGTCGCGCCGAAGACGGCGGCGCCGACGTTGTCCTCCTCGAGGTTGAGGACCATGCCGTAGAGCTCCCCGGGGAACTCGAGCAGCTCACCGGCCATCGCGCCCTCGAGGCCGTAGATGCGGGCGATACCGTCGCCGATCGTGAGCACGGTGCCGGTCTCGGAGACCTGCGCGGCCTTCTCGTAGTTGGCGATCTGCTTCTTGATGATCTGCGAGATTTCTTCGGCGCGGAGCTGCATGGGAGGACCTTGGTTGACGAGGGCGTGGAGCAGTCAGGGAAGCGGGGAGGGGCTCAGCGAGGCTTGAGGCCCTGCTTGAGCTCGTCGAGGCGGGCGCGGAGCGAGCCGTCGATGATGGTGTCGCCGACGCGGGTGACGATGCCGGCGAGGAGCTTCGGGTCGACCTCGCGCTGGAGGACGACCTTCTTGCCGAAGCGCTTCTCGAGGGCCGCCTGCAGCTTGCCGACATAGGCCTCGGGGAGCGGCGCGGCGCTCCTCACCTGGGCGCGCAGGACGCCGGCGCGCTTGTCCGCCTCTTCGCGCAGCGAGCGCGCGATCTCGGGCAGGACGCGGAGGCGACCGTTGTCGATCAGGAGGGCGATGGTGTTGCGGGCGAGCACCGAGCCGCCGACGCGCTGGGCGATCTCGGCGAACACCGCCTTGCGGGCGGCGCGGGTGACCCCGGGGTTGTCGCGGACCTCACGCAGCTCGGGGCTCGCCTGCAGCGCGTCGGCGACGGCGCCGAGCTCCTTGACCAGGGCCTCGAGGGTGTTGGACTCCACACCGAGCTCGATGATGGCGCGCGCGTAGCGGCGGGCGATGACGGTGGAGATCACGAGACACCCCCGGCCGAAGCGCTCTTGTCGTTCTTGCCGAGCGCGTCGAGGTATTCGTTGGCGATGCGGTCGTGGTCGGCCGCGGTGATCTTGCCCTCGAGCGCCTTCTGGGCGGCCGCGGCGGCGATCTCGACGGTCTGGGCGAGCAGCTCGTTGCGCAGCTGCTTGACCTCCTGGTCGAGGAGGAACTGCGCGTCCTTCTTCATGCGCTCGGCCTTCTCCTCGGCCTCCTTCACGAGCCGGTCGCGGTCGGCCTCGCCGGTCTTGATCAGCTCCTCGCGGATGCGCGCGAGCTCCTGGTCGAGCTGGCCGAGCTTCTCCTTGTACTCGGCGAGGCGCTCGCTCGCCTCGGCCTTGATCTGCGCGGCCTCCTCGAGCTCCTTGGCCACGGTGGCGCGGCGGGCGTCGAGGCCGTCCTGCACGGGCTTCTTGCCCATGCGGACGTAGAGGTAGACGAGCAGGGCGAAGTTCACGAGGAGATAGGCGTACGGCGTGACGGGCACGACCGGCTCGCCCTTGGCGGCGGCGTCCTTCTCGGCGGTGAAGCGCGGGAGGTCGGCGAAGTTGAACTTGCCCGGGCCGTGCTCGTGGCCCCCCTCGTGGCCCGCGCCCTCGTGGCCCGCGCCCGCGTGACCGGCGGCGCTGTGCGCACCCGGGGCCGCGGACTGGTGC
>CAZUZY010000102.1:0-6083 GCA_964624885.1 uncultured Polyangiales bacterium
CCGCACCCCGGCGCCCCCCGCGCGCCCGCAACGCGCCCTGGTCGTCGACGCCGAGCCGTCGGTCGGTCGCCTGCTCGCGCGCGCCCTCACGGGCTTCGACGTGACGGTCGTCGCGACGGCTGACGAAGCGCTCGCGCAGATCCGCGGCGGTCTCGTGATCGACATCATCGTCTGCGAGATGATGCTCGGCCCGACGACGGGCGCCGATCTGCACGCCGCGATCGAGGCCTTCGACCCGGACCTCGCCGCGCGCATGGTCTTCACCACCGGCGGCGCGACGAGCTTGCGGGCAGGGACGTTCCTCGCGCGCCACTCGACGCGCCGACTCGACAAGCCGTTTCGCATCGCCGACGTGCGCGCGCGGTGCGAGGCCGTCCTGGCCGCGCGCCGTGTCGCCAAGGCTGGCTGAGGCCACGCCGCCTCCGTGATACGAGGCGGCTCGATGCGACGTCTCCTCCCGCTCGTGGTCCTCATCGGCCTCGCGTGTACCCGCGAGCGCACGACGAGCGCGGAGACCGGCCCGGTGGCGACGGTCCACGACGCAGCCGACGCCGCGGACAGCTCGGTCGACACCGCGGACAGCCCGGTCGACGCCGAGCCCGAGTCCGGAGCGCCGGACGCGGCGAGCGACGCTCCGGACCCGGAACGCGCGCTCGGGACGCTGCTTGAGATCTTCGTCGCCAAGGGCAAGACCGCGACGTCGCCCTCGATCCGCACGTCGCTGTGGTGCGGATCGGGGTTGTTCGCGAACAAGCACTTCGACCGCAACCACCTCCTCGCGAACCTGCCCGCCATCTCGGCCGACGGCAACACCCTCCTCGGCGAGAGGCAGGTGGCCGACAGCGGGATCCCGCACCGCGGGCACTCGCTCGTGACGATGGATCGCAAAGGCACCGTGCTGCGGGAGCTCCCGCTCTGGAGCGTGATGGAGACCTACACGGTCCCCGACCTCACCCCCAAGGAGTGCGCCGCGATCCGCGGCGTGCTGCGCAAGCGCTTCGACGCGCTCGAGGCCCTGTTCACGTCGACGGAGTGGCGCCCCCTCGAGCCGCTTCCGAAGACCTTCCGCGTCCTACCGAAGTACTCCACCCTCGTGCCGATCCCTCTGCCCGACGGTGGCAGCTTCCTCGGCCCCGACTCGACGTCGGTGCTCGAACGGTTCGAGGTGCGCGAGCCAGGGGGAGCGACGGTCGTCGATCTGGCTCCCGAGCCGTTCGTGGCGAAGGTCGCCCCGAAGGGCGCCTGCGTCCACCTCCGTGGCGCTCCAGGGGTGTGGTTCGACGCCACGGCGCGCCTCGTGCTGGTGCGCTTCGAGTCGATGTGTGGCTCCGACACCGTGCCGGATGCTCCCTGGACCTACCTACCCGCGTTCTACTGACGATCCACTACGGTCGATCGCGCGGGCCACAAGCCGCTCGGGTTCTGATCGACCAGGCGGCCTCAGCGGGGGCGCGCGCGCCGCGGTGGGCCCAGCATCTCGGCCACGAGATCGAACACCAGCCGCACCCGGCGGCTCGTGCGCACCTCGCGGTGGGCCACGAGCCACATCGGCACGGGGATCGGCGGGTGTGCAGGCAGCACGCGCTCCACGAGCGGCTCCGTGTCCCCGACCTCCTCGATGATGACGCCCACTCCGAGGCCCTGCTTCACGAGCTCCCAGAGGACGAGGTGGTCGGCCGTGTGGATGGGGAGGTTCTTGCGCTCGAGCGGGAAGCCCATCGCGTTCATGCCGTCGAGGAAGCGATCGCCGTCGTCGCTGAACCCGATGAAGTCGGCGCGACGCAGGTCCGCGGGCGCCTTCGGTCGGCCGATCCGCCGCAGGTACCCCGGTGTCGCGTACAGGCGCGCCGGCGTGTCGCGGAGGCGGGTCGCGACGAGCTCCGGATCGGTCGGCTTGCCGCTGCGGATCGCAACGTCGGCCTCGCGGCGGCGCAGATCGCGGAGGGCGGTCGAGGCGACCACCTTGATCTCGAGACCCGGGTGGCTCGCTCGCAGGCGCGCGAGGAGCGGCGGGAGCAGGAACGCGGCGACCACCTCGCTCGCGGTGAGGGTCACGAGCCCCTCGACGCTCTGCGAGTGGCCGGACGCGGTGAGCGAGACCCGGCTCGCGGCTTCGCCCATCGCCCGCACGTGATCGAGAAGGCCCACACCGCTCGCCGTCAAGGCGAGGCCGCGACCGACCCGCTCGAACAGCGCCACACCGAGCTCCTCCTCGAGGGCATCGACCTGTCGACCGAGCGTCGGCTGGGTCATCCCGAGCGCGCGCGCGGCGGCCGACAGCGAGCCTTCTTCGGCGGTCACGAGGAACGCGCGCGCGCGGTTCCAGTCGAAGCGAACCTGGCTCCAATCCATGCACAAATGCATAGGTGATCTGCGACGTTCGTCAATTCCTCTGGGCGAGGTGCGTGAGTATCCATGAGGGGAGCCAAGGAGGACCCCATGAAAGCATGCATCTACGAAGAGTACGGACCGGCGGACGTGGTGACGGTGGGCGAGGTCGCGCGGCCGCAGCCGAAGGCCGACGAGGTCCTCGTGCAGGTGCACGCCGCGTCGGTCACCACCGCCGACTGGCGCTTCCGCGCGTCGTCGTTCCCCGGCGGCTTCTGGCTCGCGGGGCGGTTGCTCCTCGGGCTGTTCCGCCCGCGCAACCCGATCCTCGGGATGGACTACTCCGGGGTCGTCACGGAGGTGGGTCGCGACGTGACGGGCTTTCGCGTCGGCGACGCGGTGTTCGGCGCCGCGACGCGTGGGGCGCACGCCGAGTACGTCGCGGTGAAGGCGTCGGGTGCGATCGCGCCGAAGCCGGCGTCGGTGACCCACGAGGAGGCGGCGGCGATGCCGTTCGGCGGCAACTCGGCGCTGATGTTCCTGCGCGACTTCGGCGCGGTGAAGCCCGGTCAGCGCGTGCTCGTCATCGGTGCATCGGGCGGGGTCGGGAGCTGGGCGGTCCAGATCGCGCGGCACCTCGGCGCCGAGGTGACCGGCGCGTGCAGCACGCGCAACGTGGACCTCGTGCGGTCGCTCGGGGCGCACCACGTGGTGGACTACACGACCGGTTCGCCGTTCGGTGCCGGGAACTACGACCTCGTCTTCGACACGGTGGGCGTGACCACGTTCGCCGGCGCGCGGGCCGCGCTCACCGAGCGAGGCACGTATCTGCCGCTCGAGGGGAGCCTGCGCACGATGGCGCAGGCGGTGTTCACGTCGTTCGGCACGGGCCAGAAGGTGAAGCACGCGATCAGCTCGAACACGCGCGGTGGGCTCGAGGATCTCACGCGTCTGGTCGACGCGGGGGTCGCGCGGCCGGTGGTGGACTCGGTGCTCCCGATGGAGCGCATCGCGGACGCGTACCGGCTCGTGGAGGGCAGGCACAAGCGCGGCAGCGTGATCCTGACCATGGGCGCGTCGCCCTCGACCAAGGTGACCCTCCCCCGCGACCCCGACGCAGAAGATCGTCGATCCGTCAGGACGGTGTCGTCCTTCCGTCCAACGCGCGGCGAGCCCGCTTCTCGCGTGGAGGCACGCGCGCAGCTGGGTTAGGCCGGAGGAGCCAGACACCGCGGAAGGAGTCGCACCATGCGTCGCGTTCCCACGCTGCTCGGATTGGCCATCGTGGTCTTCGCCATGGACGTGCACCCAGGTGCGCCGACGAAGCCCGTTCGCTTCGCCTTGACCGTCGACGAGGCGGCGAGCAGCGGAGCGACGGGATACACCTCACACCTCGCCGTCGTGTTCGAGTCGCGCGGCTACGTGAAGAAGCTGACCGAGCTCAAGGCCGGCGAGGTGGTGCGCTTCTACCAGGTGGAGCTCGCCGGCTCCGCCCAGGGCTGGAACCCGCCCGACAAGAAATCGTTCGGCATCTCGGCCCCCGAGGCGCGCCACAAGGACGTCGTCCTCGCGAAGCTCGAGGGCACGGCCGCGGGCGCGAAGCTGACCTTCTCCTTCCCGTTCGTGCCGGGAGGAGACGGGATCACCTACACGTGCCCCGACTACACGCCGATCCCGTCCATCACCTTCACGTCCGAGGAGCTCACGCGGTGGCCCGAGCTCCACAAGACCATCCAGGGGAAGCTGTCGAATCCCTCCGTCGACGACTGCAAGGGGACCTGGAAGGTCGCCTTCCAGGGGAGCGGCGAGGTGGACAAGAAGCAGGAGGTCGAGGTGGCCGGCCCGTCGTGTTCCTGCGAGGCCACCGAGGAGCTCGTCTACACCGCCACCGCCAAGGCCAACTCTGGCACGTTCAAGGCGTTCGAGATCGTCTCGTCGGGTGGCGCGGCGGAGGTGCTCGAGAACCAAGGCGGGAAGACTCCGCGGCTCCGTCTCCGGGGAGACGGCAAGAGCACCGGCAAGACCACCGTGACCGCCGTCTACCTGGACAAGGGGAAGACGATCAAGAGCGCGCCTCTGGTCGTCCACTTCGCCGCCATCGGTGAGGTCACCGAGGTGAACAGCTCGTCCCGCGTCGCGGCGCACGAGTACGTGTTCTCGGGCAAGGGCCGGACGCTCGAGATGCCGCTCCGGGCGAAGGCCTGGGTGGACGGGGCGAGCGCCAGCGACCGCCTGACCTGGGAGCTCGAAGAGCGCGGGACGGCGCTGTTCGAGAAGGAGAAGGCGGACGCCGAGGGCGTGCGCTTCGTCGCCAAGACGCTGCCGGAGTCCAACGACGCCATGGGACCGCGCAACGCCGTCGCGCGCCTCGAGGCCGAGGGGTGTACCTGCCCGAAGAAGCACCCGGTGCGGCTGTTCTTCGCGCGGGACGAGAGGAACAACCCGGGCGGGGAGTCGCCGAACTGGGAGTACTACTGGAACCAGACCTCTGCGGGGCGCGACTTCTCGTACGCCATGGTGGGCTTGCTCCCGCATTCGTGGGCCCACGCCGATGCTCCGCTCAACGCGGGTGCGCGGTACGACGCCGCGGTCGACACCATCTTCGTGCGCGACGCGCTCCTCAAGATCGGGTGCGCGCCCCGCGCGGACGGCGCTCCGGACACGGGCATCGACTGCTACGCGGTCACGCTGCGCCACGAGACCCACCACCGCCAGCAGTTCCTCGCGTGGTGGGGCGAGAAGCTCGCCGACCACGCGCTCTGGGACCCTCGCGATCCCGACGGCGACTACGTCCCCAACGAGGTCGAGGAGGAGTGGGGCTGCGACTGGATGGCCCAGAAGTCCTGTCCCGGGCTCCCGAAGCACCTGCTCACCTGGGACCTCACCGACATCGAGACCACCGCCTACGCGGCGGGATGGAAGTGGGCGCAGAAATCGGCGGACAAGGAAGACTGGGCCTGCCCGGGGCGGCAGACGAAGGGATGCGGTGCCGAATGACCAACGACCTCCTCCTCGCGCGTGGTCTCGCTGCGCTCTTGCTGGGGCTCGGGCTGTCGTCGGCCTGCGCGCCCACGACCCAGCACGGAGCCCGCCACGATCCCGTCGATGGCGCCCTCGAGCGCCTCTGTGCACCCCCGGACGCGACGCGGCTCACCTACGAGGGCGGCGCGGAGGCCGGCCCCCGGCACACCCTGCTCGTCGACGTGCGCAGAGTCCGGGCGGGGGTGCTCGAGCTCGTGAGCGGGGAGACCAAGACGACCCTGCTCGTCGGGATCGACAAGGTGACCACGCCCGACGGGCGCACGATGCTCGTCCACCCGCTCGTCCAGGGCGCGGAGTGGGACGTGGGCAAGACGTGGCGGGCGCGCGTCGAGGCGCTGGATCTGTCGATCACGGTCCCCGCTGGGACCTTCCGCGAATGCGTGCGGGTCGTCTCGCGCGCTCTCCCCCCGCGGGTCGGGTCACTCGACGTGACCTACTGCCCCGGCGTCGGGCGCACCGTCTGGATCACCGACGACGGCGCCGTGAAGCGTCACGTCGCCCGCTTCGAGCTCGTCAAGGTGGGGCCGATCGCCGGTCCGTGAGGGTCCAGCCGAGAGCTTCCTCACGGACCCCGCTCGGTGTCGGGCGGTGCGTCCCACGAATCCGGGGGCTCGTCGGCGAGCGCGTTGAGGTGGAATTCCCGGAGCGTGTCGGGCGCCTCCTCGTTCGAATTTGCTTTGTCGCTCCCGGACCGTCCCAGTCCGGTCCTCCGC
>CAZUZY010000102.1:6183-21742 GCA_964624885.1 uncultured Polyangiales bacterium
TCCGGGTTTGCTTTGTCGCTCCCGGACCGTCCCAGTCCGGTCCTCCGCTCCGGGTTTGCTTTGTCGCTCCCGGACCGTCCCAGTCCGGTCCTCCGCTCCGGGTCGGAGCCCGGGCCGTTGGGTCGGGCGGTCATGGCATCTTCGAGCTCTTCGAGGGCGGCAGTCCATAGGCCGGCAGGGCCGACGGCGGCGGCATCGGCGCTCCACCGTACTTCGCGTGCATCGTGCCCATGTCGTGCGGGCCCGCGTCGTCCTTGAGCGCGGGGGCGCCGTACTCCGCCTGGGGCGCGCCCGGATCGTCGGGCCCACCGTCGTCCACGGGTGCGGCGCCGCTGTCGGTGGCGGCCGGCTTGGGCTTGTTGGCGGGGTCCTGGCTCGGCACCGCCGACTTGTCGCAGCCCGCGACGAGCGCGGCCGCCGCGAACAGCGCCGCGCGGCCGAGTCGACCGAAGTCGCGCTCCGGCCGCGCCGCCAGGCCTCCGAGATCACCGTGACAGAACGGACAGGCCGCCTCCGCGACGCGGACGTGCCGGCGGCAGCCGGGGCAGGGGGCGAGGGGTTGGTACATGAGGCTTCCTACGCGCGAGGTGGGGGGAGGATCTTCAGCGCTCGGCGCCCTCGACGAACCGGTCTCGCTGCTGGACCTCCACCATCCAGCCCGGGTATTCCGCCGGCAACGCGCTCACCTGATCCAGCGCGGCGAGCTCGTCGGCTGTCAGCACGAGCTTCGTCGCCGCGAGGTTGTCGGCGAGCTGCTCGTCGCTCTTGGCGCCGACGATGACCGAAGTGACGAACGGCTTGGCGAGCAGGTAGGCGAGGGCGACCTGCGCGACCGAGACGCCGTGCGCCGCCGCGATAGGGCGCATGGCGTCGACGCACGCGAAGGCGCGCTTCTTGTCGACGATGGGGAAGTCGAACGACGCGCGGCGCGCCTCGGCGGGCCCGCCCTCGGCCGAGAACTTCCCGGAGAGCAGCCCGCCCGCGAGCGGCGACCACGGGAGGATGCCGAGCCCTTCTTCCTGCGCGAGCGGAGCGATCTCGCGCTCGATGTCCCGCGCAGCGATGGCGTAGAACATCTGCGCGGAGACGAACCGCGCCTGCCCCCTGCGATCGGCGATGGCGAGGGCCTTCATGGCCTTCCACGCGGGGAGGTTGCAGAAGCCGACGTACCGGGCCTTGCCGGCGCGGACGACGTCGTCGAGCGCCTCGACGGTCTCCTCGAGCGGGGTGACCGGATCGACGCCGTGGATCTGGTAGAGGTCGACGTGATCGGTCTGCAGGCGGCGCAGGCTCGCGTCGATGGCGTCGAAGATGTGCTTGCGCGAGAGGCCCACGTCGTTCGGGCCCTTGCCGACCCGGCCGCGGACCTTGGTCGCGAGGACCAGCGAGTGGCGTGCGATGCCCAGGCCGGCGATGGCTTCGGCGACGAGGCGCTCGCTCTCTCCCTCGTGGTAGACGTCGGCGGTGTCGAGGAAGTTCACGCCCGCGTCGAGGGCGAGCTTCAGCTGCCCCTTCACCGCGTCGAGCCCGAGCTTGCCGATGACCTCCCAGAAGCCCTTGCCCCCGTAGGTCATGGTGCCGAGACAGATCTCCGAGACGTAGAGGCCGGTCCGGCCGAGGCGCTTGGTTCGCATGGCGGGCAGGCTAGCCGACGGTCGCCGAGCTCGTCACCGACACTCCCCGTACGCCGGGCAAGCCGCCCCCGTGCGGACGACCCGGTTCTCGTCGCAGCACGGCAGGGCGAAGCTCGCCCCGTGGGTCGTGTAGCGGCATCGCACGCTCTTCTCGAACGCGAAGACGCACGCGTGGGCGGCCACGACGGAAGCGGCCGGGGTGCCGTGGAGCAGGACCGGCTTCGACGCCACGCATCCTGCGATGCACGCCTCCTCCGCCGCAGTGTCCTCGGCGCCCGCGCAGTAGACCTTCACCCGCCGGCACTCACGGAGGCGACCGATCGCGTCGTCCCGGCAGCGCGCGAGACACTCGACGGCCTCGGCCACCGCGTGCAGCTCGGTCTGTGCTGCGGGCGGGTCGGGCGGGGGCGATCGCGTCGGGCTCCGACACGCGAGCCCGGCCACCGAGGCCATCACGAGCAGCGTTCGCCTCATGGACGCTTTCGACCACGGAGCGGAGTGGACCTTGGCAGGGGCGCCACCCGACGGGCCGGTGCGATGGCTGCGTCGGGCCGCACCGGATTCGCGATCCGCGGTGGCGCTCCGCGGTCCGGCCCCGGTGGCACGCGGGCTGCTCGAGGTCGGGCATGCGTCTCGTGATCGTGACCGTGCTGGTCCTCCACGCATTGCTCCACGGTCTGGGCTTCGCCAAGGGCTTCGGTCTGGCCGCGCTGCCCGCGCTCACCGTGCCGATCTCGCGCGGCCGCGGCGTGCTGTGGCTCACAGCTGGGCTCGTGCTCCTCGTCGCCGCCACCCTGTTCGTCCTGCGCGCGCGCCCGTTCTTCGCGGTGGCCGCGCTCGGCGTCGTCCTCTCCCAGATCGCCATCGTGCTCTCCTTCCGTGACGCGAGGGCGGGCACGCTGCCCAACGTCCTGCTCGCCGCGTGCGCCGTGTGGGGCGCCTTCTCGTTCGGCCCCTTCGGGCTGCGCGCCGAGTACGACGCCCGCGCCGGCGCCCTCTCGACCAGCGTCGCGCCGCCGATCACGGAGGCCGAGCTCGCGCCGCTGCCCGAGCTGGTGCAGAAGTACCTGCGCTTCGTCGGCGTGGTCGGGCGCCCCCACGTGCGGACCTTCCACGCCACGTTCCGCGGGCGCATCCGCAGCGGCCCCGACGCACCGTGGATGGAGCTGCGCGGCGAGCAGACCAACGCGGTCGAGCCCACGGTGCGGCTGTTCTTCCTCGACGCCACCATGAAGGGGCTCCCCGTCGACGGCCTGCACGCCTACGCGCCCGACGGTGCCCGCATGCGGGTGCGGTTGCTGTCGCTGCTGCCGGTGGCGGGCGGCAGTGGCCTCGACTTCACTCGCACCGAGACGGTCACCGTCTTGAACGACCTGTGCCTGATGGCGCCGGGGGCGCTCGTGGATCGTCGCATCGCGTGGAAGCCGATCGATGCGCGCACCGTCGAGGCCACCTTCACCCAGGGCCCGCACACGGTCCGCGCCACGCTGCTGTTCGACGAGCGCGGCGCCCTCGTGAACTTCTGGTCGGACGACCGACCGGCCCTCGCGCCCGATGGCCGGACGTTCCTGCCGCAGCGCTGGTCGACGCCGGTCGGGGACTACCGCCTGCAGGGGGGACTGATGCTGGCTTCTCGCGGAGAGGCGCGATACGCGGCGCCGACCGGCGAGTACGCGTACATCCAGTTCGACGATCTCAGCGTCACCGTGAGGTGAGCGCGCGAGCCTAGCCTCGCCACACGAGGTGCAGCGCGGGCACCCACTCGTTCCCGAGGCCGCGCCCGAAGGTCGGCAGGACCGTCGCGCCCGCCGCCGAACGGGGCCGCGCGTTGCGCACGAGGGTGAGCACCCAGGCCGTGAGCCCGGCGGACACGTCGAAGGCGCCAGGCCCGAGCTGGAGCACCTTGTTGTCCGACGCGCGGGCGCCCTGCACGAGGAGCAGCGAACCCCACAGCACCGAGGCGGTGCCCGCCGAGAGAGCGAAGGCCATCGCACCCGTGGAGGGACGTCCTCCGTCGCCCTCGCTGAGCCCGCCGGCGACGGCCCCGCCGGTCGCGACGAGGCCGACCGGCACGCCGACGCCGACCCCGAAGATCATGCCGTCGATGTAGGAGTCGGCCTGGCTCGAGGGAGCGATGGCGACGACGGCACAGACAGCGGCGACTGCGCCGAGCCGCTTCACCGGGAGACCTGGTGCATCGAGCCAGGATGCCCGGTCGGTGGGGCGAAGGAAAGGGGCTCCGCGCGCGTCAGGCAGCCTTCGCGGCGTAGGCCGCGAGCAGTCCGGTCCAGCCGCCGTCCGACCCGAAGATCCCCTGCATCTCGGCCGCCCGCGGGCCGTAGGCCTCCAGCAGCCGGTGCTCGAGCTCCACGCGGGTGCCGGCTCCCTCGGGCACGAACGAGATGTCGACCTCGGTGTGCAGCTGTGGGTCGTGGCTCCAGTCGGCCGCGATCTGCCAGACGAGCACCACGCGACGCGGCGGGTCCCATGCGAGCACGCGTCCCCACTCGCACTCGCTGCCGTCGACCCCGCGCTCGAACCAGCGGCCCCCCACCTTCGCCTCGAGGACCGCCTCCTTCGCGTCGACCTTGCCGATGTGGTGCGACACGAGCGGCCACCACGTGCCGAACTGGCGCGTGAACACGTCGAACGCCCGCTCGGGGGCGGCGGCGACGAACACACTCTTCTTCACGAGCAGAGACGTGGCGACGTTGGTCATGAGGGCTCCTCGTTGCGGTGTCGGTGGGCGCGCTCGGCGGCCTCGGCGGCGTGCTTGAACGCGGCGAGCGCGTGGTCCCAGAAGCGGTCGAGATCCGCGCGGAGCTTGGCGAGCCCCGCCGCGTGGACGGTGTAGAGGCGACGCGTCCCTTCGGCCCGATCGGTGACCAGGCCGGCGTCCTTCAGCACGCGCAGGTGCTGCGAGACGGCGGGCCGGCTGATCGGGAGGCGCGCGGCCAGCTCCCCGACCGCGCGGGGGCCCTCGAGCAGCCGCTCGAAGATCGCTCGCCGCGTCGGGTCGCCGAGCGCGTCCCACGGATCCGAATGGTTAGTGAGCACTTACCGTTAGTAATGACGGACCGATGAGCGGTCAAGCGCCGTCTGGATCTTCTTCGCCAGAAGGGTCTTGTGTAGATAGCCGATCGGCTATATAGCTACTGGGAGATGCAACAGCCCGACCGCGTCGACCTCGCCTTCGCCGCCCTCGCCGCGCCGATCCGGCGCGGCATCCTCGCTCGCCTCGCGCAGGGGGAGGCCACCGTGGCCGAGCTGGCCGCGCCGTTCGGCGTGCGCCAGCCGACGATCTCGAAGCACCTGCGCATCCTCGAAGAGGCGGGCCTCGTCGAGGTCGGTCGCGACGCGCAGCGAAGGCCACGGCGGCTGGTGGTCGGGGGACCGCTCAAGGAGGTCGACGACTGGCTCGGCCCGTTCCGCGCGCAGTGGGAGCGCCGCTTCGACAACCTCGAGGCCCATCTCGCGCGGATGGCCGCCGCGTCCGCGACCACCGCCCCGAAGAACCCGAAGACCAAGCCGTGACCCCACCAACGAAGGAGCCCGAAGTGATCGACGCGAAGACCACCACCACCCTCGACCGAGAGACCCTGACCATCACCTTCGAGCGGCGCCTCGGCGTCGCGCGCGAGCTGGTGTTCGAGGCGTGGACGAAGCCGGAGCACGTGACCGAGTGGTGGGACCCGAGCGGCACGCCGCTCGAGGCCTGCGAGATCGATGCGCGCCCGGGCGGCGCGTTCAAGTTCACGAACCGCGGGAATGCTCACGCCCCGCCGTTCGCGGGGATCTATCGCACCGTGGATCGCCCGGCGCTCCTTGCGTTCGACGCGCTCGGCGCCCTCGGGACGGTTCGCCTGGAGATCGCGGGCACGGGCACGCAGATGACCGTGACCATCCGCTGCGCCTCGCTCGAGCACTTCGAGCAGTTCGTGAAGATCGGCGTCGCGGACGGCACCGCTCGCACGCTCGACAACCTGGGAGGCTACCTGTCGCGGCGATGAGCTTGCTGGCTCAGCTCTCGGACAGCAGCTTCCACGGGTGGAAGGCGATGCGCTTGACGCTCTTGGTGACGATCAGCTCGTCGTCGAGCAGCGCGAGCGCATCGACGGAGTCGGCGATCTTCCCCCAGCCCAGGTGCTCGCCGGTCACCGCGTCGAACTGGGCGACGAAGTCCGTGCGCGCCCACTCCGGATACCGGTCGCGCACCTCGATCGGTGTCTTGACGTCGAGCGAAGCGCCGTAGCCGACGATGCGCCGGCCGTCCGCCGTGAGCTGCGCGAGCTTGAGCACGGGGGGCAAGGTGTGCAGCACCTTGCCCTCGCTGGTCAGGGTCGCGAAGGCTCGACCGACGCGGGCGAGCAGGTGGGTGCCGGCGCGGGCGCCAGAGAGCTTGCCTGGCCCCGCGAGGTCCAAGGCGGTGATCGCGGACGACGTCGCCGCGAACAGTCGGTCCTGAGCGCTCACGAACAGCTGCGCGCCGACGAACGCCGCGCCGGACACCATGCCCTCCGTCGCGACTTCCAGGGTCACGGGGGGCTTCTCGGGCGCGCCGAGGCGCCACCACCAGAGCTGCAGCCGGCGGTCCTCCAGCGAGGGCGTCCCCCACGCCACGAGGGCCTCGGCGTGCCGCGCGGCGATGCAGCCGGCGAGCGTGGCGTCTGCGGGGAGGTGGTAGGTCGCGAGGGTCGCCTCGTCGTCGACCCACTCGATGCGGGGAGGGTCGTCCTCGAGCCCACCGAGGGCGAGCACCCGCTGTCCGCCGCCGAGCGCGCAACCGGACTCGATGCTCCGTCCGTGCGTGTCGATCTTGCGGAACGCCTTCTCTCCCCGGCGCAGGCAGAAGAGGGAGGCCGAGTCGCCGTACAGCAGCTCGGTGCCGTCGGGCGCCACCTCGAGGATCCGACCGGAGTAGGTGATGTCGCCGCCGACCTTCACGGTCGACGGGAAGCTCGCGCGTTTGGCTGCCATGGACCTTGGGCTCAGGGGTCTCGGAAGACTCGTCACAGATTCCGCTGCAGCGCGGCCACGTTCAGGTAGGCGACGTAGTAGGTCGCCGAGAGGACGGCCAGCGTGACGAACAGGACCGCATAGTACCTGGTCACGAGCCCGTCGCTCCGAGAAAGGCTCACCGCCGTCGACACGCCACCACCGACGGCCCCCAAGGCGGCACCCCCGAAGACGTACAGCACGCCTGCGACGCCGAGGCTGGGCAACACCTCCATCGACAGCAGGAACATCGGCACGCAGAGCCCGAAGAAGCCCATGGACAGCGCGGTCGCGGCGAGGACCATCACGCTCTTGAGCGCGATGCGGGCGCCCCGGTGGGCGCGGATCGCCGCCAGCACGCGGGTCAGGGCCTCCATCCGCCCCATCCTAGCAGCGAGCTCAGCCGTCGAGCCGAGAAGCCGCTGGCGCGTGGACGAAGCTGGGGCCAGACTCGTCGGCGAGGGAGGGAGGGAGCCGTGGGAAGACTCGTCACCATGCGAGGCGTGTGTGTGCTCACGACGTTGCTGGTCGGAAGCGGCTGCGGCGGATCGTCGACGACACCGGCGGCCACCGAGGACGGGGGCGTGGACGTCGGGGGTGGAGACGGGACCGTGGGCGACGAGGGCCTGGTGGACAGCGGGGGCGTGCCCGACGTGCCGGTGGACGACACCGGCATCGCCGACACGGGTCTCTTGTCCGACGCGCCGCCCGACACGCTCGGTGATCTGCCCAAGTGTGGCAGCTCGAGCGAGTGCACCACCGCGACGATCAAGGTGGGCACGCCCCTCGACAGCCCCACGACGTGTGCCCACGAGCACTGTGGTCTGTCGACGCCGGACAACCGGACGGGGGCGGCCGGCACCAAGACGCCCCTCTCTTGCGACGCGATCTGCGCCGCCGCGACCTACGAGGGACGCCCCATGGTCTGTGCGCCGATCTGCCGGACCACCACCACGACGGGCTTCGGCGATCAGGCGCTGCTCTACGACGACGGCCCGCCCGCCGATGCAGGCACCGACGCCGGTCCCATCAGCTTCATCCACGGTGGGCTCGCGCAGTACATCTTCGGGAGCACGACGCTCCACACCTCGCGCTACCGCACGCTCGGTTGCGCGGAGACGCCGCCGAAGACCATCACCTCCGGCTCGAACTCCTTCAAGTACGAGGCCCAGCACTGCTGCTGCATCGCCGGCAAGAAGTGACCGGAGGAGCGAGCCTCCCCGGGTGGCCGCTCCAGCCAACCGCCGGGTCCAGCCCACGTCGGGCGTCTCTCTACGCTCTCCCGCGTGCGCGGGCGCAGCTGGCGCAACTGGGCTGCTGGACACGACGCCGCGGGTCGAGACGCCGCGCGGGTCCTTTGCTACCCAAGAGGACCGATGCAGGTCGAGCGACAGGCGACGAGCCCCGAGCGGTTCGAGGACCGCCACGGCACGTTGAGCTTCGTCCTCCCGTATCCCGGCCTCGTCCGGATGACCGTGGAGGGGCGCGCGAGCGCTGCGATGGCGCAGCGGATCGTGTACCTGCTGGAGCGGGCCCTCGAGCGCCACGAGCGACTCGCCGTGTTCGACGACTGGGAGCGCGCGACCGGCTACGAGAGCGAGGTGCGCATCCGGCTGACCGACTGGACCGAGCGGCACCAGCTGCGCATCCCCGAGACCCACGTCCTCGCGGGGTCCAAGCTGGTGTCGATGGGGCTCGCCGTCGCGGCCATCGTGCTGCGCAAGCCGCTGCAGGTGCACTCGACGCGCGCGTCCTTCGAGCGCGCGTGGGCGAGCGCCGTCGCGAGCCGCCGCTAGGGAGCGGTCCAGGTCGCGATCTTCGGCAGCAGGAACAGCGCCCAGTCGTCCGAGGTGCCGTCGTGGGTGCCGTCGAGCTCGCGGTATTCGAGCGGGAATCCGGCGCCGAGCATCTTGTCGCGGTCGGTGCGGATGCCGGCGATGGCGTAGCTGCCGTCGCCGATCCGCGCCGACTGTCCGATGTGCAGCTTCCACGCGGCGGCGCCGAGGACGGTGGCGACGTTGCTGCCGCCGACGGCCTGCGAGAGTCCGGAGTTCTCGATGAGGATGCCGGCGTAGCTCGCCGCGTTCTTCAGCCCGATGTTGAACGCCATGGCGCCACCGCTCGAGTAGCCCGCGAGCACGATCTTCTTCGGGTCGACGGCGAAGCAGGCGCGCAGGTGGTCGAGCGCGGCCATCGCCACCGCGGTGTCGGTCGAGACCGTCCAGCACTCGCCCTCGCGGCCACCGAGCGAAGCCCCGATGTACGTGTGCGTGGCGCGCAGCGCGTAGGGCACGATGGCCCAGGTCGCGAAGTTGCGCGCCTTGTCGCCGCAGCCGTGGAAGCCGAAGACCAGCGCCGTGGGCTTCGTCGCGTCGTAGGCGGGCGGCAGGCGCACCCAGTAGTCGGACTTCGGGCTCGTGAGCGAGAAGAAGCCGTCGGCGTCCTTGGTGAACTTGCAGCTGGGCCCGCCGTCGACCGGCGCGTCGAGCGGCGGCGTGGCGGTGTCCTTGGGGGCGCCGCTGTCGGTCGCGGCGTCCGCGCCGGACTCGACGGCCGTCCCCGAGTCGGTCGTCCCGTCGACGGTGGCGGTGTCGTCGACGGCCGCGTCGGTCGAGGCGTCGGGGTCGGTGCCCTCGGTCGCATCGGAGCCACACGCACAGAGACACGTGGTGAGCGCGATCGCGCGAAGGGTGGACATCGACCCAGGGTACCGCAGCTTCACGCTGGGTGTTCGTGGACTGGACCAGGCACTCGGTCCCGACGCCCCGATCAGCGCCGGCGACGGAGGGCCGGGCGGGCGGCCTCGAGCTCCGCCTTGGCCTCCCGCGCCCCCTGGGCGGCGAGCTGGTCGGCGCGCTCGTTGCCGGCGTTGCCGTTGTGCGACCGGACCCACTGGAAGCGCACCACGAGGCCCTTGTCGGCGATGCTGCTCGCGATCGCGCGCACGCTCTCGACGATGTCCGTGTCGACCTTGCCGAAGCCGTTGGCCTGCCAGTCGCGCAAGCGCTTCTCGAGGTTGTCGACGAGCGACTGGTTGTCGGAGAAGACGACCGCGCGCACGCCCTCGGGCAGCGCGGCCAGGGCCTCGGCGACGGCGCGGTACTCCATGATCTTGGCGAGCGTGTCGAAGGCCTTGCCGTAGCCCTCGATGGGCAGACCCTGGGGCGGCTTGATGCAGAAGCCGAAGCCGCCGGGCGCGCCGTCGCCGGCCTTGCAGGAGCCGTCGGTGTAACAGAGGTACTCGGCCACGCGGCGAGGATACCGGAGGGCTCGACCCCGCGGCTCCGCCACGATCGCGACTCGACCTGTATTCCACTGGCTAACGGAGATTGGCGCGGGGCCGTTGTCGAGTTCGGAGCGGCGACGCATGGTGGAGCGCTCAGGGAGGTGTGTTCATGAAGGTCCCCGCGTCGCTCGCCCTCGCTCTGCTCCTCGGCTGCTCCAGCGGCCCCTCCCCCAGCGTGGCGGAGGACACCGGCGTCGCGGACAGCGGCGCTCTCGACACGGGCGACGCCGGCGGAGACTCGCTCGACGGTGGCGATGCGCCCGCCGCGCCCGCCAACGTCCCGGGGAAGTACGTGCGCACGCTCGACCTCGAGGGGAGCAAGCGGGAGTTCATCGTCTACGTGCCGGAGAAGGCGCGCGGCGTCGCGCGGGTCCCGGTGGTGTTCATGTTCCACGGCACGAGCGGCGACGGCGAGAAGTTCTACGACATCTCGCACTGGAAGGAGACCGCGGACGCGCAGGGGTTCATCGCCGTGTTCCCGAGCGCGCTCACCTACTGCCTCTCGGAGGACGACAACGGCGACGGCGACTTCACCGACCCCGGCGAGCGCAAGGTCACCACCAAGTGGAGCGCAGGCAAGCTCGGCGATCCGGCCGTCATGCCGCTCTGCACCGCGACCGAGATCGCCGCGCTGCCCGCGCCCCAGCGGGCCCTCGCCGACCACCCGCTGCGCGACGACATCGCGTTCGTGAAGGCCATGCTGGACCGCCTCGCGACCGACTACGCGACCGACTCGAAGCGGGTCTACGCGAGCGGCTTCTCCAACGGTGGTCAGATGACCTCGCGCCTCGCCGTGGATCTGTCGGACCGGTTCGCCGCGCTGGCGGCCCACGCCGGTCCGATGTGGACCGACCCGAAGCCCGCCCGTCCGCTCACCATGGTGTTCAGCGTCGGCAACCTCGACGACCGCTTCCTCGCCTACATGGGCGGCACGTCGATCCCGCTCGCGGAGTCGACCGTCACGAGCCCCATGTTCGGTCGCATCACCAGTGACTACCTGGCGCAAGGGCAGCTCGCCCCGACCTACGTCTACGACAAGCCGCGGGCCGACATCGCCCGCTGGACCTGGAGCACCAGCACGGTCGGCGCCAAGAACCGCTTCGTGACCGCCCTCCTCGAGGGCAGCACCCACGAGTACCCGAACGGCAAGAACCACCCGCTCGTGATGGCCGACGTGCTGTGGGAGGTGTTCTCCAAGGAGAGCCTGCCCTGACCCGACGTTCGCAGTTTCGGAGAAGCGACGGTCTCCGGCCGGCGATATCAACCTCCTCGAGCGCGGCGCGGTGGCGCCGCTCGAGGAGGAACGTTCCATGGTCAGTGCGTGGATCCGCAAGGGTCACCGTTGGGTGTCCATCGCCTTCACGGTGGGGGTGATCGTCAACCTGTTCGTCAGCAAGCGCCCCGTGTACCCGGCCTGGGCCGGCGTGATGGCGCTCGGACCGCTCGTGCTCTTGCTGGTGAGCGGGCTCTACCTGTTCGTGCTGCCCTACGTGGGGCGTCGTCGATCGTCAGGGCGGGGCGATGCCGACCTCGGCCGCGTCGAGGAGGTCGCCTAGGCCAGCCACCACCTTGTCGCGCGCGCCGAGGGCGCCGATCTGCTCGGGCCCGAGGAAGTTCCACTCGAGGAACGCCACGATCGACGAGTGCTCGGTGCGGCGGTGGGACACGTGGTTCTTCTTGGCGAACCGCCCGATCGCCAGCATGGGCACGCGCGTGCCGTAGGGCACGGGCTTGCCGGCGGCGTCGGCGTCGACCGTGACGGGCCAGGCCGGAGGCGGCGCGACGTGATCGAAGAACCCGCCGCCCTCGTCCCAGGTGAGGAGGATCAGCGTGTCGTCGCGGTACTTCGAGGCGAGGATGGCGTCGACGGTGGCCTTCACGAACTTCACGCCGTCGGTGATGGTGGAGAGGTTCGGGTGCTCGTTGCGGAACACGCGCGCCTTCACGTAGGAGAACGAGGGCAGGGTGCCGCTGGCGAGATCCTCCGACAGGCGGGCGTAGTCCTTCACCGCGGGGCTCGGCGCACCGCCCTTGTCGGCGAAGCCGGCGAAGTAGAGGAACGGCTGGTCCGACGGATCGTAGAGGCACCCGTTGCAGGCCACCGGGTGGGTGAGGCAGTTGCTGTAGGGGCAGTCCGAGGCCGCCGAGGCCGAGGGGCACGAGCCCTTCGCGGCCGCGGTGGCCGCCGCGCCGTAGCCGTCGGCGTAGCTCGCGAAGGTGTGGCCCGCGGCGGTGAGCAGGTCGGCGACCGTCTTGTCGGCGTAGGGCACCGCTTGCTTCTTGCCGGTGATGCACCCGATCGGGTCGAGGCAGAGGCCCTTGCTCGACGTGCCGACGGCCACGCCGGGCAGCACGTCGTTGTCGACGAAGCGGAACCGCGCCGCGGCGAGGTACATGTCGTTCGACGCGGTGCCGCCGGCGATGGGCTGGAAGTACCGGTCGCCGAGCGCGTAGCTGCCGGCGAGCTGCCAGTAGTAGTAGGCCGGGTCGCCCGCGGCCTGGCCCTTCGCCATCTCCCAGTTGGCCGCGGCCGCGCATTTCGGGCCCTTGACCCCGAGGCAGGACGACGTCGAGCTGTCCATGCCGCTGACGAAGCGGTCCATCTTGCCGCCGTCGATCTGGTCGAGCTCGCACACCTGATCGTGGTTGCGATCCCCACCGAAGTTCGAGCTGTCGGTGTGGTCGCCCGCCTTCGCGCCGGTGGGGTCGACGTAGTTGCCCGCGGCGTCCTTGGTGGGAGACTCGCAGCAGTCGGGGCCGGTGGTGCAGGTCGGCTCGGAGCCCGCCTTCGCCTGGCAGTAGCGCCCGAAGTAGCTGTCGAACGAGTGGTTCTCCTGCACGATCAGCACGACGTGCTTGACGTTGGTGCCGGGCCAGCGACACGCGCCGCCGACGCACTGCATGCCGGTGGCGCAGGCCTTGTCGCACGACCCGCAGTGGGCCGGGTCGGTCGCGGGGTCGGTGCAGGTGGTGCCGCACACCGTCTTCGGGCTGTCGCAGCGGGCCTCACAGGTGCCCGCGGCGCAGAGCTCGGTGGAGGCGCACAGGTGGCCGCACGTGCCGCAGTTCTCGATGGTGTCGTTGCGCACGCAGTAGGCGCCGCAACGGATCTGGCCCACGGGGCAGTCGGCCACGCACGCGCCGTCGCGACAGGTGCTCCCCGCAGGACACGCGCACGGGTCTTGCGCGTCGGTGGTGGAGCCGCAGCCGAACAGGCCACCGAGGAACAAGGGGAACAGCGCCGCAGCGATCGTGCGCCCGAGCATTCCACCCAGAGTAGCAACCAAACCGTCACCCGCACGCCACTCGTTCGTCGCGCACGAAAGGCCGGGTGGCCACTCGGGCCGCGGTGAAAGCGGTCAGCTTCGCTGCGCGCTGCGCTCGGGGAGCGTGTCATCCTCGGGGGTCCAGGCGCCGTCGTCCCAGAATCCGTGCGAGAGGATGTCGGCGACGACGTAGTCGCTCCGGGCGACGTCGCGCAGAGGCACCCCGAGGGCGGCTGCCCAGCGCGCGTCGTAGGTCGCGAAGAGCTCTCGCAATCGCGGGGACACGCCGAGGGGGTAGGGGGTGAAGCACACGAGGTCGTCGTCCTCGCTGAACGCCACCAGCTGGCGCGCGAGGACCCGTCCCTCCTCGTCGCGCGCGTAGACGACCCGCTTGTTGGCATCGAGCGCCGCCGCCGCGGCGGAGTAGGCGAGGCCACCGCCGAGGCCGAGGCACGAGCCCACGTAGGTCCCCATGCGCAGGACCTCGAGGGGGTCGCTGGTCGTCGCGAGGGTCACGCGTCCGAGACCATCGACGACGGCCGCGAGCGGGACGCCCGCGCGCCAGATCGAGAGGTTGGCCGCGAGCAATGGATGGCGCTCGATCCACGCGCGCGTGGCCGGGTGCGCGAACACATAGGCGTCGTTGCCCGCGAGCGTGTGAGGGTCTTGCAGGAGACGGCGGAGCGGACGGCGGTTCTCCTGCGCCCAGCCAGCGATGGCGAGCGCGTGTTCCTGCGCCGGGCCGCTGGGCTCGAAGGACGCGCTCGCCCGCAGCTCCCGCCGGACCGCCGACACCACGTCGTCGAGGGCCACGCCACACAGCCGCTCCGCGACGACCCGCAGGTGACGCGCGAGCTGGCCGTCACGGAGCGCCGCGCCTCCCTCGCGGTGGGCGCGCAGGCGACGCGGCACGGGGTTGGTGCGACCCGCGCAGCGCAGGACGGTCTGGTCGAGGACGCCCTCGACGGTCGGAGCGACGAGCCCGAGCGCGGTCGCGCGGGCCCACGGGCGTCCGAGGACGCCGAGGGTGCCCGCCGCACGGAGTAGCTTTCGCGGGTGGCGCCGCCAGGCCTCCGCGAGCAAGTTCGGTCGTGCGCGCCCCAGCTCGGCGAGGCCCATCGAGATCAGCCACGCGTCGTTCTTGCGTCGGCAGCTCGCATGCAATGCTCGGAAGCTCTCCGGTTTCGCGGTCAGGGCCTCGGTGAGGTGCGCACCAAGGCCCTCGACGAGCCCGCGGAGGGCAAGGCCGTCGAAGGGTCCCGCGTGATCGCGGACCTGTCGCCTCACCAGCTCGAGGACCGTGGGGAGGTGGGTGCGGACCTGCTCGGCGGTGAGCAGGCACTCGCTGCACTCGTCGAGCTGCTGCAACGCGACGAGCGCGCGAGGCTCGTCGAACCCTCGCAGGAACGAGGCCAGGGTCGGAGCCTCCGCGACCAGCGCCGCGATCTTCTCGGGCCGCGGCTCCTCGTGCCGGAGGTTCGTGTAGAGCTGGATCGCGCGCGCCTGCACGGCGTCCGGCAGTCCGCTCCGGGCGACGGTCGAGACCGCACGCCCGAGGCCCGGTGTGGCGCCGCACGCCTCCCAGATCGCGAGGGGGCCGTGGCGGCTCCACGCGCCGCCGAGCGCCGCGGCGACGTCGAAGACGAGATCGGCGTCGAAATCCGGGTCGCCACGCCCTCCGAGGTCCTCGTCGCGAAACGCATGGTCGGGCGCGAAGACGTCGGCCAGGGCGAGCCCGCTCTCGACGAAGCGGGGATCGGCGCCGCGGAGCAGCCAGCGGAGCGCGACGTCGAACCGCCCGACAGGACCCTCCGACGACGGCAGGTCGGCCGCGGCAAGGCGCGCGGCCCCGGTGGTCATCGCCGCGGTCGTGACGGCCCGCGCGCGGTGCTCCGCGGGGCGCTGCTGCAACCAGTCACACCACCCGAGCGCGTCTCGCGCCGCGCCGCGGGCGAAGAGGCGCGCGAGAGCTGCCCGCACGGGAGGATCGTCGTCGAGCCCGAGGGCGCGGTGACGGGCCGCGACGGCGCGGACGGTGGCGCGCGGGGCCCCGCGGAGGAAGGGCAGGAGCGAGCGGGTGAACGTGGGCGGCAAGGTGGGGAGCTCTTCGAGGACGACGAGGGCGAAGTCGATCGCGGTCTCGTCGTGGCCGAGCGCGACGAGCGCGCGCCGCGCCTCGGTCCAGTGCGCCTCGTCGTGACAGCCGAGGATGCGCGCCAGATCCGCCGGGCTCGTGAGCCACGTTCGCAGGTCCCGCCGCTGCGGGGCCGGTGGCTTCGGCGGCTTGTGCTTGGTCCCCGCATAGCCGCGCGGATGGGCGGCGGTGGCGGCCGGCTTGTGCGGAGCCGGGGCCTGGCGCGCGAACGGCTCGGAGGCGG
>CAZUZY010000103.1:0-21700 GCA_964624885.1 uncultured Polyangiales bacterium
CGAGCACGTGGCGCTGGCCCAGGCGGGCGACACGCCACCCCCGGCCGCCGCGCCCAAGCCGCTCGCCTACAAGGCGTTCGACAGCAAGCACGACCTCGAGGCCCGGCGGCCGCTCGTGCCCCAGCCCTCGGCCACCCCGCCCCCCAAGACCAAGGGCACCGTCGACGACTCGGGCGACGAGACGGCCCTGGTCGACGTGCTGCTCGGCACCGCCCCCGGCGCGCAGGAGAAGGACTCGGTGCCCGACACCGACCTCGCCAAGGTGTCGAGCGGCGTGCGCCTGGTCGTCGACTCGCCGTACGAGATCTTCAGCAAGGTGGGGACCTACATCCACGTCGCCGCGTGGCTGCCCTCGTTCGCGCCCGCCGCCGGCGCGCGGGTGTTCGTCGACGGCAAGCTCCGCGGCCGGACCGACGCGACCGGCACGTTCGTGTTCCGCGACGTGCCGGACGCCACCGGCGCCGGGGGAGGCTCCCACCACGTGATGGTGCTCGCCGGCGCGGGTCAGGGCCGCGTGCAGGGCGGCACCAACTACAACGCCTACGCGCGCACCGCCTCGTTCGAGCGCGCGAACCTCTATGTGTACACCGATCGCGGGGTGTTCTCGCCGGGCGACACGGTGAAGGTGCGCGCGTTCGCCTGGCGCCTGCGTGGCGACTACCGCCCGTTCTCCGGCGCGCCCGTCAACGTCATGCTCCGCAAGGACGGCAAGCTGATCGGCGGTGGCCGGGTGCTCACCGACAAGCTTGGTGTCGCGTTCGTCGACGTGCCCTTGCCCACGACGGCGCAGGAGGGCTCCTACGAGATCGCCGTCGAGCACCTCGGCGAGCGCGCCACCGGGCGCCTCCAGATCAAGCGCATCGTCGCGCCGGCGGTGAAGATCGAGCACACGCTGCCCCGGTTCCTCACGCGCGACGAGAAATCGATGGCCTTCGAGGTGAACCTCGCGAGCGCCACGGGCGAGCCGTTCAAGAGCGGCACCATCGTCGCCCGCTACCTCGATCCGAAGGGCAAGGAGGTGGGTCGCGAGACCCGCGCCGTGACCGGCTCCGGGCCGCACAAGATCTCCATCGATCAGGCCAAGCTCGACTCGATGCGCAGCGCGTTCGCCGACGACCAGCTGGCGGCCGTGGTGCTCGAGGTGACCGACGCCGCGACCGGTCGCAAGGACGAGCTGCGCCGCGATCTGCGCATCTCGCACGCGCCGTGGCGCCTCGTCGTCGAGACCGACCGCAACGAGCACGTGGCCGGCGAGACGGTGAAGGTGGTGGTGCACACGACCGACCT
Organism: uncultured Polyangiales bacterium; assembly: GCA_964624885.1. Classification (GTDB taxonomy): domain Bacteria; phylum Myxococcota_A; class Polyangia; order Polyangiales; family JADJMO01; genus JADJMO01. Next base: position 1,288 of record CAZUZY010000103.1, read on the forward strand.
CGAGCAGTCGCCGGCGCCCGGCATGGACCTCGAGATCACCGCGCACTCGAGCAACTCCGAGGACGGCGACCCGACCGGCAAGAAGTCGGTCGTCGTGAAGACCGACGCCGACGGCCTGGGCAAGGCCACGTTCACCATGCCCAAGGGCTACCTCGACATCCAGGCCAAGCTGGTCAAGGCGCCGAGCGTGATGGGCGCGGGGTACGTGTCGGTGTCGCCGCCGCGCGCCATGTTCGCGGACGTGCCCGTGCCGAGCGTCACCGAGCGCGCCAAGACCCCGATCGAGGTGAAGTTCCCCTCCGGGTACGCGCCGTCGGAGAAGGTCGTGCACGCCGACGTGGTCGACTCCTCGGGCGCGCTCATCCACTCGTTCCTCGTGCCCATCACCTTCGAGAAGGGGGAGTACGTCGCGCGCGGCACGTTCCCCGCGCCGTCGTGGGGCTCGATGCTCATCACGTTCTTCGCCATCGGCGCCGAGAAGGGCAAGCAGGGCCTTCCCACGGCCATCGGCCTCCTCACCGACGGCGCCAACCTGCCGGTCGTGGCTTCGCGCCCCATCGCGGTGACGCTCAAGGCGCCCGGCATGGCGACGCCGGGGCAGACCGTGAAGGTCGACCTCTCGGTCAAGGGGCCCGACATCGCAGGCAAGGCCGAGCGACCGTTCGCCGTCGGCGTCTCGATGAGCGAGGACGCGCTGCTCGCGCTGCTCGACCCCCTCGAGCGCACGCCCACCCAGGTGCTCTACAACCCCGAGCGCAAGGTCATGGCGTCGACCGGCGCCCAGATCCTCACCTGGCCCGTCGTGCAGAAGACGTGGGGCTCGTGGAACTACGACATCGCGTTGCCGCCGTTCGGCTTCCGGCCGGGCGGGCTGCCGCCGGTCTACAACGGCAAGAACGTCGGTGGGGGCTGGGGCCAGCCCGTCGCGGACGCCGAGGCCAGCGGAGGTGGCTACGGCTACGGGGTCGGCAGCGGCTCCGTCGGCGGGCTCGCGACCAAGGCCAAGGAGGCTCCTCCTCCTCCTCCCTCGGTGGCGGCGCCGATGGCGACCACGACGGCAGCGCCCTCCAAAGGGGATGCCGCGAAGAAGGCGCCCGGCGAGCCGAAGCCCGACGTCTACGCCACGGTGCCGGTGCCCGGCATCCCGAAGAAGGACGTCAACATCACGATCCGCACCGACTTCTCGCCGACGTCGCTGTGGATCCCGGATCTCGTGCTGAACCCCGGCAAGGACGGCGTCGCGACCAAGAGCTTCGACGCCAAGCTCCCCGACTCGATCACCACCCAGCGACTCACGGTGGTGGCCACCGACGACCGCGGCGCCGTCGGCATCGGCAAGGCGCTCATCAAGGTCGACCAGGACGTCTCGGTGCGCAGCGATCTGCCCGCCGAGCTCACCATGGGCGACGAGGTCGAGGTGGGCGTCGCCGTCCGCAACACGCGCAAGACGCCGGTGAGCGGCACGGTGAGCCTCTCCTCGACCGGCCTCGCGCTGGTGGGCGCGGGCACCGCGCCGATCACGGTGCCGGCCGGCAGCAGCGCCGCCGTCCGGTTCAAGGTGCGCGCCAGCGCCGTCGGCAAGACCCCGTTCTCGGTCACCTTCACCGAGGCCGCGCAGAAGGGGCGCGTCGACACCGAGCAGCGCTCGCTCTGGGTGAAGCCGCACGGCGCGCCCTCGGAGCAGCGCGTCGCCGCCACGCTGACCGGGGGGAAGATCGTGGCCTTCGACGTCGTGCGCACCAAGGACGACCTGCACCTCGAGGCGGACCTCTCCGTCGCGTTCCCGAGCGCGGTCCCGCTGATCGAGGGGCTCGAGGAGCTGGCCGACGAGAAGCTGATGGGCGTCGATCCCGACGCCTCGCGCGTGCTCGCCGCCATCGCCATCGAGGGGTACCTCGTGCGCACCAAGGCGCCGTACACGGTCGTCTCGCGGGTGCACGAGAAGCTGCAGCGCGCGACCGCGGAGCTCCTGATCGAGCAACAGCCCGACGGCGGCTGGGGTTGGCGCTGGGACACCTGGGCGGCGCAGCAGGGCCTCGGCTCGGGGAGCTCGCCCTACGTGACCACCCACGCGCTGCAGGCGCTCGCCAAGCTCCGCTTCACCAACATCCCGGTGCCCGACAGCGCGATCGCGAGCGGCCGCACCTATCTCCTCGATCACCTCGACCAGAACACCGACGTCGACGTGAGCAACGTCGCGTTCTGGGAGGGCGACGGGCCGAGCAAGCGGCGCGCGGCCACGATGGCGGCGTTCCAGGCCATCGCGCTCACCGAGAAGCAGCAGAAGCTGTGGGGCGCGCAGCTCACCCGCATGAACACGCTCGCCAAGAAGGCCGAGGACATCGTCAAGGGCGGGCCGGGCAGCGAGGACCCGCTCACCCTCACCAGCGCCGTGATGGGGCTCTGGCTGCACGGCCAGGCCAACAACCAGCCCAAGGCCGATCTCGTCGACCAGGGCGTCAAGTCGCTGCTCGCGAGCTACCGCGGCGGCTACTGGGAGCCGTCGTGGTTCCACGCCTGGGGCGGGCGCATCGAGGCCACGCGCGGGGTGGTCGAGCTGCTCACCAGCGTGGCGCCCGGCGCGTACGACGCCGACCTGCACGACGCGGTCGACTTCCTGCTCCAGACCAAGCCCTCCTGGGGCGCCTGGCACAACGCGTGGGGCACCGCGGCGGCCATCGAGGCGCTCACGTTCCTCGATCCGACGCCGCCCGAGAAGGCCGGCGCCACCGTGACCATCGCGGTCGACGGCAAGCTCGTGCGCACGGTGAAGATCGACCCGGAGGACCCGTTCACGAGCGCCGCGGCGCTGCGCGCGGTCGACCTCTCGCCGTTCATGGCCGAGGGCAAGCACGAGGTGCGGCTCGCCTACGACGGCAACCTCACCGTGCCCGCCAGCGTGTCGCTCAAGCGCTGGACGCTGGCCAAGAAGGACGACCCGAGCCTCACCATCGAGCGCGCCCTCTCGGCTTCGAGCGGCGTCGTCGGCGCGACCTTCAGCGCCCAGATCACCGTCGACACCAAGATCGCCCGCCCCGAGCTCACCCTCGAGGTGCCCCTCGCCGCGGGCGTGACGGTGGACACGCGGGCCCTCGACGCCCTGGTCAAGGCCGGCACGATCAACGCCTACCGCGAGGGAGGTGCGCTGTTCGTGTCCCTCCGTGACGTGCCGGTCGGCAAGAAGTCCTTCGCGCTGCCGCTCCTCGGCGCGCGCAAGGGCGCGTTCTCGCTGTCGCCGGTCCGGGTGTTCGCGACGCGCTCGTCCGCCGAGGCGACCAGCACGGAGGCGAGCTTCCTGGTCAAGTGAGGGTGCGGCTCCGCTCCCCTCCGGCGCGGCACGCCTCTCGCTTGTCCCTCCGCCCTCGGAGGTCGCGATGCACATCGTGCTGGTAGGGGCGGATCTCGAAGAGAACCTCGGGGTCGGGATGATCGCGGCGTCGCTGGAGGCCGCTGGACACCGCGTCGAAGTGGTGGCGTTCGACGCCACCGAGGCGCTGCCACGGGTGGCGGACTGGGTGCTCGCCGCGCGCCCGGGGATGGTCGGCCTCAGCGCCCAGTTCCAGCACCGCGCCGCGGACTTCCTGCGCCTCGCGCGCACGCTTCGCGCGAGGGGCTTCGAGGGCCACCTCACCATGGGGGGACAGTTCCCCACCATGGCCTTCCACGAGGTGCTGCAGCGCGGCACGGGCGTGGACTCGGTCGTGCTGCACGAGGGCGAGCAGACCGTGGTGGAGCTGTGTGCCGCGCTGGAGGCGAACACGCCGCTCGCCGCCGTCGCCGGGCTCGCCCTGCCCGAGCGGGGGTTGCCGCGCCGCACCGCAGGGCGCGCGCTCGCGGACCTCGATGCGCTGCCGTGGCCCAAGCGGTACCGCTCGCACGATCAGCACTTCGGGATCCCCTTCGTGCCCATCATGGGTGGCCGCGGGTGCTGGGGCGCCTGCTCCTACTGCTCGATCACCACGTTCTATCGCGACGCGCGCGCCCACGGCGGCGGCCGCACCGTACGTCTGCGCTCCCCTGACGACGTGGCCGGCGAGATGGCCTGCCTCGCCGAGGCCGCCGGCGGCCGGGCGATCTTCTGCTTCCACGACGACAACTTCCTCCTGCCGCGCCCCAAAGACACGCTGGCCCGGGTGCGCGCGATCCGCGCGCGGCTCGACGAATACGGGGCGCCCGACGTCGCCATCATCGGCAAGTGTCGCCCCGACTGCGTGACCGGAGAGCTGCTCGTCGAGCTCGCGGCGCTCGGGGTGATCCGGCTCTACATCGGCGTGGAGAACGCCTCGCAGCACGGCGCGGACGACCTCAACCGGAGGACACAGACCGCCCGCGTGCGCGCCGCGCTCGCCGCCGCCCGCGAGGCCGACATCTTCGTCTGCTACAACCTGCTGCTCTTCGAGCCCGAGGCGACGCTCGCCGACGTGCGCGAGAACCTCGCCTTCATGCGGGAGCACGCGGAGCACCCGGTCAACTTCTGCCGCGCCGAGCCGTACCACGGCACGCCGCTCCACCGCGGCCTCGAGGCGCGGGCGGCGCTGTCCGGCAGCCACCTCGGGTGGGACTACCGGATCGCCGACGACCGTACCGAGCTCCTGTTCCGCATCTGCGCGGCGGCGTTCCGCGAGCGCAACTACGCGCCGGAGGGCGTCGCCAATCGCACGATGAGCCTCGGCTACGCGGCGAAGGTGCTGCAGCGGTTCTACCCCGGGTCGCGCGCCACCTCGCTCGCGCGGCGCGCGACGGAGCTCACCCGCCGCATCGTGCTCGACACCGCCGATCTCCTCGAGCGCGCCACCGACCTCGCCACGCAGGTGGACCTCGCCGACCACGACCGCATCGAGCGCGAGACAGCGCGGCTCGGCCTCGAGATCGCGGCTCTCGACCGCGTGTGGCACCGGGCGATCGACGACCTGCACGGGGAGATGCGCGCCTGCACGCGGAGCGCCACGCCGCCGCCGCGGAGGCCGCCCGCGCGCAAGCTGGTCGCGCTCGCCAAGCACGCTGCCCTCGCCTCGGCGCTGGCCCTGTGGTCGACCGGGACGGCGGGGTGCGGCGGCGAGGTGGTCGACCCGGTCCCGGCCGACACCGGGGTGAAGAAGGACTCGATGGTCGCCGACCCGGTGCCCACCGACACCGGGGTGGACTCCATGGTGGCGGATCCGCTCCCCGAAGACACGGGGATGGATTTCGGCCCCGTCGATCCGCCGCCGATCGACTCCGGCGTGGACGCCACCGTCGACGCCACGGATGGCGCGAGCGACGCGGCCGACACCACCGTGGGTCGCATCGATCGCTTCCGCGACACGGCGCCCCAGCGCTCCGAGCGCACCGCGGACCTGCCGCTGCACCGCCCGCTCGGCGCCTCGCTGCGGGCGACCCGCGAGGGAGAGCTCGTCCACGTCCAGATCGTCGGCGCTCCGGCCGCCATCGGCACCCGCTGGGAGGCCGAGGGCGCCGTGGTCGGCGACGGCGCGAGCGTCACCTGGACGCCAGCCAGCCCTTCCGACCGGCTCGCGGTCGCGATCCGCGCGCAGGGGGGCGTCGCGGTGCTGGCCGTCCGGGTCCGCGAGGTGTGAGCGGTCAGGCCGCGGTGAACGCGCGCCTCGGCGCGCACCGCGGCCACGGCGCCGCGGACTCGAGCTCGAGGGCCAGCTCGAGCAGCGTGCGCTCGTTGCCGTGCGCGGCGGCGAACTGCACGCCGATGGGGACACCCTCTGTGGTGCGACCCATCGGCAGGGAGACGGCGGGTGCGCCCGCCACGTTCAGGAGCCCGGTGAACGGCGTGAAGGTGAGCAACCGCGCGAGGGTCTCCTCGAAGGGCCGATCGGTCGCGAGGTGACCGAGGCGTGGCGGTAGCTCGGCGAGCGTGGGGCCGATCAGCACGTCGAACCCCGCCATCACCGCGGCGTACTCCTTCGGGAACGCCCGCAGACGCCGAACGGCCGAGAGGGCCGCGCGCGGCTCGGTGGTGAACGTCCGCGCGAAGCCGTGGCTGAACGGCTCTGTGCGGGCGCGATCGTAGCCGCGGTGGGTGAGGAGCGCGCCCCCGGTCACCTGGAGCCAGGCGACCAGCCCCCAGAGGCGGGTGAAGTCGTCGACGACCCGACCGTCGAAGGGGCAGGGGACGAGGTGCACTTCGTGGCCGAGGCCCTCGCAGAGCTCGGCGGTGCGGGTCACCGCCGCCTGCACCGCCACGTCGACGGGCGTGTGTCGTGGCGACTCGACGAACACGCCGAGCCGCAGGCGCCGTTGCGGGGGCCCGGCGACCGGGCCGATGGGCGTCAGGCGCCGTCGCCCGCGCTCGATGGCGTCGAAGAAAGCGATTGTGTCGCGCACCGTGCGGGTCACCACGCCGTCCGACGCGATGTTGACGGGGAGGAGGCTCGAGCCCTCCATGTCGAGCCGATGTCGAGAGGGCTTCAGACCCACGAGGCCGCAGCACGCGGCGGGAATGCGGATCGAGCCCCCACCGTCGCTCGCGTGCGCGATCGGCACCACGCCCGCCGCGACGAGGGCGGCGGCGCCGCCGGACGAGCCGCCGGTCGTGCGATCGAGGGCCCACGGGTTGCGGGTCGGGCCCGCGCGCAGCGGCTCGGTGGTGGCGGTGAGCCCGAACTCGGGCGTCGCGCTCTTGCCGAGGCTCACGAGCCCCGTGGCCTCGAGGGCGCGCACGATGGGGTCGCTGCGACGCGAGACGTACTCGCCGGTGCTCGCCGAGCCCCACGTGGTGCGCACACCGCGCACCTGGGCGAGATCCTTCACGAAGGTGGGGACGCCGGCGAGGGGGCCTGCGGCGGGTGGCGCCGCGCTGCGCGCGCGCTCGAAGGTGGGGGTGACGATCGCGTTCAGGGCCCCGACGGCGGCCGCGCGGGCGCACGCGGCGTCGACGACCTCGGCGGCGGAGACCTCGCCACGGCGGATGCGGTCCCGCGTCTCCACGGCGTCCCACTCGGCGAGCTCCCACGGGTCGTCGGGCATCGCCGGGAGGGTAGGGGGTTTCGGCGCGTCCGCCCACGTGGCGCCGTGGGCACGCTACCTTGAGGCGATGAAGCCGCCGCGGGCGCCGTTCGACACCTGGCCGGCGCACCGGACGCTCGCCGAGTTCGGGCACGCGTGGTGGGCGGAGCCGGCCGTGCTCGTGTTCCAGAGCGCCGTGCCCCACGCCGACGTCGCGGGGGCCATCGCCCTCCAGGATCTCATCGACGAGGTCCGCGCCGCGGCGTCGCCGACCATCGAGGCCGTGGGGGGCCTCGTGTGCATCCACGACTTCCGGTCGCTGCAGACCCACGACAGCGCGGCGCGGGCGAAGTTCGTCGAGCGCATGCGCCGTCGACCCAAGGGCTACCTGCGCGCGGCGGTCGTCGTCCTCGAGACCCAGAACCGCTTCCTCCGCCTGGCGATCGAGACGGCCAACCTCGTCGCGGCCACCTTCGCGAGCGGCAGGGTCGAGGTGGTCGCCACGCCGGTCGACGCCATTGCTCGCGTGGGCGCGCGTCCGAGCCGCCCCGGTGCGCGCTTTCCGGGGACCTGATGGACTCCACCCTCGTCCGCCGCGCGCTCGAGGAGGTCATCTTCCGCGCCGCGTGGCGCGAGCCAGGCTGCACCGTCGTCGACACGCCCACCCTCGCGCAGGTCGTCACGCCGTCGATCCCGTTCGCCCACGCCAACGCGGTCTACCGGTTCGTCGACGAGGATCTCGACCGGGTGCTGGCGGCGTTCGGTGACCGGCCCTACCGGTTCCTCGTCGGACCGAGCGCGCGGCCGACCGACCTCCCGCGGCGCCTTCTCGAACGCGGCCTCGTGCTCGCGAGCGAGCTGGCCGCGATGTGGGCGCCGACCTCCGCGGCGATCCAGGGCCCCGCCGAGGTGGTGGTCGAGCCGCTGCGGCGGGAGACCCTCGAGGAGTACTGCGCGACCTGCATCGCCGGCTGGTCGATGGGCGAATCCCAGGGCGAGGCCCTCCGTCACTCGGTCGCGCGCTACGTGGGGCTCGACGCCTACCGAGGCTTCCTCGCGCGTCTCGGGGGCGTGCCGGTCGGCACCGGCCTCGTCCGCGTCTACGACGACGGCGTCGGCTACCTCCAGGGGAGCGCCGTCCACCCGGCGTACCGTGGGCGCGGCGTCTACCGGGCGCTCGTCGCGCACCGCCTGGGGGTGCTGCGCGACGCCGGCGCGGCGGTGGGGCTCGTCCACGCGCGCACGACCACGTCGGCGCCGATCTGCGCGCGCCTCGGGTTCCGGACGGAGTTCGAGTCCGGGTCGTACGAGCGGTCGTAGCGCCCACGCCCTGCGTGTCGCGAGACACGCGATCGCACGACGAAGGCACGCGATCCGCGCCCGTCCCGTGTGGTCCGGGGCTTGCCATCCAGGAACGCATGCGTCTCCCGCTCGCGCTCGTGGCCGTCCTCGCTGCATCGTGTGCCCACCCGGCGACCGAGCCGGCGGAGGCCGACCCCGTCGCCGCTCGCCCGCTCCCGGCGCCGGTGACGACGACCAGCGACGCCCGGCCGGAGGTGGTCCTCGCGCCGCCTCCTGCCTTCGCGCCGTCGACCCTCGCACCGGTCGCCCCCGCGCGTCCCCCGGTCGCCCCCGACGACGTCCGCGCCCTCGGCGACGAGGCCCTGCGTCTGATGGCCGCACGCGACCTGCACGGGCTGTCGGCGATGGTCCACCCCAAGTGGGGCGTGCGCTTCACGCCCTACACGTCCGTCGACACGACCGCCGACGTGGTGCTCACCCAGTCCCAGCTCGAGACGGCGCTCACCGACCCCACCGTGCGCACCTGGGGGTCGCGCGACGGCAGCGGCGAGCCCATCCGCGTCACCGCCGCCGGCTACTGGTCGGAGTTCGTCTGGAACAAGGACTACGCGAAGTCGAAGCCACTCCTCGACGCGCGGCGCGGCAGCAGCCTCGCCACCGACAACGTCGCGACCGTCTACCCCGGCGCCCGCGTCATCGAGTGGTACGTGCCCGCGCGCCCGGGCTGGCTGGACTGGGGCGCGTTGCGACTCGTGTTCGCCCCCGACGCGAAGCGCTGGTGGCTGGTGGGGGTCCTCCACGATCAGTGGGTGATCTGAGCTCGGAAGGGGACCCGTCGAGGAAGTTCGGCGTTGGTCCCCGCGAGAAGGGCGTAGACTCCCCGAGGTGTCCGCCGAGGCCCTGCTGCGACTCTCGCGCGAGCTGCACCCGGCGACCACGCTGACGGCGGTGATGGATCGGGTGGTCGAGGCCGTCGGCCGACAGACCCGCTACCGGCGAGCCTGGCTGCTCTTGCCGCTGTCGCCGACGCGGGGCCTCGAGGTCGTGGGCTATGCGGTGCCCGATCCGGTGGGCGTCGCGCTGCGCATGGCCGAGACCGATCTGGTGGCCGATCGCTTGCTGCACCGGATGTTGACCACCAGCGAGCCGTGGGTGATCGAGGACCTGCGCGCGTGCGAGGAGGCCGACCAGGCGCAGGTCGCCCACTTCGGCAACCGCACGTCGATCAACATCCCCATGCTGCGGGTCGGCGAGCGCGTCGGGGTGTTCGTGGTCGGCACCTTCGCGGCAGAGGGCGTGCTGCCGCCGACCGCCGAGGAGCTCGACTTCATCGTGCAGGTCGCCACGCTGGTCTCGATCGTCGCCGGGCGGCTGCGGGCCGAGGCGGCGGAGCAGGCCATCGCGCAGCGGATCCAGGGTGTGCAGCGGCTCGAGGCGCTCGGCCGCATGGCCGGCGAGGTGGCCCACGACTTCAACAACGTCCTCGCGGCGATCCTCGGCAACGCGGCCATCGCGACCAGCCTGCTGGAGGGCCACCCGGCCGCGGAGCTCGTCGACGAGATCCGCCTCGCCGGCCAGCGGGCCGCCGGCCTCACGCGCCAGCTGCTCGCCTTCTCGCGAGGGCAGCCGCTGGTCCAGCGTGACGTCGACCTGCGCCAGCTGGTGGACCGCATCGTGCCGATGCTGCGCACGCTGCTCCCGGCTTCGATCGCGCTCCGGGTCGGGGCCGACGACGACCTCGGCTCGACCCCGGCCGACGCCATGCAACTCGAGCAGGTCCTGCTCAACCTGGTCATCAACGCCCGCGACGCGATCGACGCGCAGGGCGCGATCGAAGTCTCGCTCCGGCGGGTCGACGTCGACGATCACTTCGTGGCCCACCACCCCTTCGCGCGCCCCGGCCGCTATGTGCTCCTGACCGTGCGCGACAACGGCCGCGGCATGACCCCTGACGTCCAGCTCCGCGTGTTCGAGCCGTTCTTCACCACCAAGGCGGCTGGCATCGGGACCGGCCTCGGCCTCGCGGTGGTGGACGGCGTCGTGCGCCGACACGACGGATTCGTGCACCTCGAGAGCGCGGAGGGGCAGGGCACCACGTTCCAGGTCTACCTGCCGCGCTCGGAGCGCCCGGCCGTCCCCGCCGAGCCCTCTTGGGTGGCGCCGGTCGGTGGGACCGAGCGCGTGCTCGTGGTGGAGGACGACGCCCAGGTCCGCGAGATGCTGCGGCGAGTGCTCGCCAACGCCGGGTATCGCGTGTCCGTGGCGGGTGACGGCGAGGAGGCCCTCGCGGCGGTGCGTGCCGCGCCGTTCGACGCCGTGGTCAGCGACCTCGTCATGCCGCGTCTGTCCGGCGACGCGTTGATCGAGGCGCTGGCCGCGAGCGGAGGCCCTCCGGTGCTCCTGCTGTCGGGCTATGCACCGGGTACACTCACGCTCGCCCACCCCCACTTGCTCGCGAAGCCCTTCGCGCCGAACGAGCTGTTGCAGGCGATGCGCCGGCTGCTCGACTAGGCGGCGGCGGTGGCGGGCGCGGGTCGGACCACCGCCGAGGACGCGATCGCCCACTGACCGAGCCAGTAGGTGGCCATGATCGAGAGGCGCCACGCGGAGCTCACCCGCAGCGGCTCGGCGACCAGGTGTCCACCGAACCGGGAGACAGCGATCAGCGAGTCGCTCACCGTGAAGATCACGGCGCCGAGCAGGGCGAGGCGCGCGCTCTGTGGGTCGGCGCGTCCGACCCGCGCCGCTGCCCGCCACAGCATCGTGCAGATCACCACCGTGTAGACCGCGACCGGGACCGTGAGCGGGCCGAGCCCGCCGAGCAGGAGCGCCAGCAGGGTCGCGCCGTAGGCGTAGGCCGGCACGGCACGGAGCGGGGCGAGCGCACGGGCATCGGCGAGGTAGGCCGCCACGTAGCAGAGGTGCGCGAAGAGGAACGCCACGAGCCCGGGCACGAACAGGCCACGGGGCGATGCCTCGAGCAGCAGGTCGCCCGCGAGCGAGCAGGCGAGCCCCGCGACCAACGCGCGCCGGTAGCCATCGGCTCGGCGGGTGCGCCACACCCACAGCGCGAGCAGCACCACGGGCCAGGGCTTGCTGGCGAGGCGGAGGGCGTGGATCTGGAGGACGACGCCGACCGCGAAGGTCGCGGCCGCGGCGAGCGCGAGCGCGAGGAGGCGTCCACCCATCGGATCTCCGTCGGCGAGCAGCTGCGCCGTGGAGCGCTGCGGGTGGGGCACGTCGGCAGTGTACCAGAGCACCCCGCCCGGACGCGCGGTAGGGTCGAGCGTGGTCCCGCTGTCCATCCTCGATCTGGTCCCCGTCACCGAAGGCTCGACCCCGCGCGAGGCCCTGCAGCGCAGCCTCGATCTGGCGCAGCTCGCCGAGCGTCTCGGCTACCGCCGCTACTGGGTGGCCGAGCACCACAACATGATCGGCATCGCGAGCGCGGCCACCGCCGTGGTGATCGGCCACCTCGCCGCGGGCACGAAGACCCTCCGCGTGGGGGCCGGTGGGATCATGCTCCCCAACCACTCGCCGCTCGTGATCGCCGAGCAGTTCGGCACGCTCGAGTCGCTGTTCCCCGGACGCATCGACCTCGGGCTCGGGCGTGCCCCGGGCACCGACCCGCTCACGACGAGGGCGCTGCGCACCGACCCCGCCGCCGCCGACGGCTTCCCTGACGACGTCCAGGAGCTCTTGGCGCTCTTCGACGAGGTGGAGGAGGGACAGGTCATCCAGGCCGTGCCCGGCGCCGGGCTCCACGTGCCGCTGTGGATCCTCGGCTCGAGCCTGTTCGGCGCGCAGCTCGCGGCGGCCCTCGGCCTGCCGTTCGCGTTCGCCTCGCACTTCGCCCCCGCGTCGCTCGACGAAGCGCTGCGGCTCTACCGCGCGCGGTTCCAGCCCTCGGCGCAGCTGCGCACGCCGTACGCGATGGCGGGCGTGAACGTGGTCGTCGCGGAGACCGATGCGGAGGCGCGTCGGCTCTTCACCACCGTCCAGCAGGCGTTCACCAACCTGCAGCGCGGGACGCGTGGCCTCGGCAAGCCCCCGATCGACGACATCGACCAGTACTGGACCCCGACCGAGAAGCTCGGCGCCTCGCGCATGCTCGCCCACTCGATGGTGGGCGCGCCGAGCACGGTGCGCGAAGGGCTCGAGCGGTTCGTCGCCCACACGGGCGTCGACGAGCTGATCACCGTGTCGATGATCTACGACCACGCCGCGCGGCGCCGCTCGTGCGAGCTGCTCGCCGCGCTGGCCGGTCTGCCCACGGCGGGCTAGCCCCGCTCAGAACGACGAGCCCGGCTGTTCGAGGAACGCGAGCTCCTCGGGGGTGGAGGTCCGTCCGAGGATCGCGTTCCGGTGGGGGAACCGCCCGAAGCGCTCGACGATGACCCGGTGCTTGTCCGCGAACACGGCGCAGTTGGCCAGGTGCGCGCGCACGGCCTCGTCGGTGGCCGCGTCGCGCAGCGCGACGAAGCCGTCGACGCACCGACGCTGCAGGGCCGCGTCCTCGGCGTGCATGAACGGCATCAAGAGGAGGCCCACCTCCACTGCGCCGAGGGTGGCCGCGTCGCCGGCGGCGAAGCTCTCCTCGGCGACGGCGAGCGCGAGCGGATCCTGGGCGAACGAGCGCGGTGTGCCGCGGAACGCGTTGCGGGACAGCTGGTCGAGCAGGATCACGAGCGCGAGCCGCCCGCGTGGAGTGACCCGGAACGAGGCCAGCGCGCCCGCAGCCGCCTGCTCGATCGCCGCGCCGAACCGTTCGACGATCTCGCGGTCGAAGGCCGCGTCCTTCTTCCACCACGAGGACACCCGCGCGAGCGGGGGCTCTCCGGGCGCGCCGACCCAGAAGTGGAGGATGTCCTCGGGGGCGATCGAGGGAGCGGTCATGCGGGCAGCATAGGGGAAGAGGCCGCGTCCGCGTCGAGTCCGGCCACGAACGAGGCGCAGTCCTCGGGACGGTCCTCTCTCCGCTTCGCCATCCCGCGCAGCACGGCCGCGGCGAGTCGCTCGGGCAGAGCGACGAACGTGCGGGGATCGGGTGGCGGATCGCGCAGCTGCGCCAGCGACAGGCCGAGCGGCTCGCTCTCGAGCTCGGCGAAGGGACGGCGACCGGTGAGCATCTCGTACGCGGTGACGGCCAGGGCGTAGACGTCCGCGCGCCCGTCGACGGCGTCGCCACGGATCTGCTCGGGGGAGGCGTAGGCCAGCGTGCAGACCACGTCGCCCGGCGGTCCGTCCGCGTCGAGGCGCAGCGCGGCGCCGAAGTCGAGGAGCATGGCGCGCTGGTCCGCGAGGAGGACGTTCGACGGCTTCACGTCGCGGTGCACGATGCGGCGCGCGTGGAGGGCGTCGAGCGCGGAGGCGAGGTCCCGGAGCACGGGCAGCGCCTCGGAGAGCGGCATCGCACCCTCGGCGATGCGCGCCGCGAGGTCGCGGCCGGCCACGTGGGTCATGGCGAGGTAGTTCTCGCCGCGGGCGAGGAACGGGATGATGTTGGGGTGGTCCATCTGCTCGAGGATCTCGGCCTCGAGGTGGAACCGCGCGCGCATGTCCGGCTCGTTCGCGACCTCGGGCGACATCACCTTGAGCACGATCGCCGAGCCGAGCTCGGGGTGGGACGCCGCGTAGACCGCGCCCATGCCGCCGCGACCCAGCAGCGAGAGGCTCGCGAAGGAGGCGAAGGTGTCGCCGTGCACCGGCAGCGGCGCCACCGCGGCCGCGCGTCGCGCGAGGGCCTCGTAGTCGACGCCGATGCCCCAGAAGTGGCGGTCGAGGAACGCGCGCACCCGGCGTCGGACGGGGACGAAGGCCAGGACGACGAACACACCGCCGGCCAAGGCGCCCGGCACGTCGCCCACCCCGAAGAGCGCGAGCAGCACGCCACGCACCGCGAAGAACGCGACCCCGAAGGCGCCGGCGAGGAGCACCGTGAGGACGGCGTAGACCAGGCTGCGTCCGATGAGCCGGTCGACGTCCCAGAGCCGGTACTCGGCGGCGGAGAAGGCCATCGCGGTGAGGGGGACGATGTTGGCGCCGAAGAGGCAGGCCTCCTCGAGGATCAGCAGGAACGGGAAGCTCGGTCGCGAGGGGTCCAGCATCGGAGGGAGGATCGCCAGCGTCACGGCCTCCATGACGAGGAACAAGCCGGCGCCGTAGGCCATCCAGAGGATCTGGTGGCGCTGGCGGATCGTCGCGTGGTGGAGGTAGCGGTGGCGCGGGAAGGCGAGCGCGACCCCGACGGCGGCCATTCCCGCGAGCACGAGCGGGTTCGAGAAGCGGTGCTCGCGGAACATCACGCCGGCCAGGGCGAGGAACGGCAACGCGCCGAACGCGCAGTAGATCGGCGCCCAGCGGGGGACCGGTCGACCGCTCGGGTAGGTGGCGAGCACCGCCAGCGAGACGATCGGTGCGAGGGTGTAGAGCCCCAAGGCGAGCAGGCGGAACGGCAGCGACGGCGCGCGCGTGGGCACGGTGGTCAGCGTGGCGACCGTCGCGCTGTTGGAGCCCATCAACAGGATCACGAGCACCACGAGCTGGAGCATCGGATCGCCCGGCCTCCTCCGGGCGAGCAGCACGCCCGCGGTCGTGAACAACAGGGACTCCACGAGCGGCCTCAGGTACTGCGCGCGCGGTGAGCTGAGGGCCGCCGTGAGCCGGGTGAGCGAGCCTTCGCCGCGCGGGGGCACGACGACGTGATGGAACAGCGTGGTGGGCGGCGGCTCGGCGGCGAACACGAACGTCACCGCGTAGTGCGCGAGGAACACCAGGGCCACGACGGCCACGACGTGCACGACCCAGTGGAGCCAGTGCGCGCCGCCCTCCGGCCTACCGTGCGGCGAGGGTGCGCCCGCGGCTTCGGTCGGCGCTTCGGACGAGTGTCGCCGTACGGGCGTCACGGCCGTGCCGGTCGGGCTCACGCGCCGAGCGTACGCCGCCTGTCCGTTCGCGGGAACGCGAGGGGCATTCTCCGCGGGCGCGCGGCGGCGAAGCCGCTCACACCCACGCCACGCGGATGGAGACGTCGTAGAGATCCTGCCCGTAGCTGCGGCCCTGCAGGAGCACCTCGCCGATCTCGAACGAGGCCGTCTTCGCGCCCGCGAGGCGCAACGTCTCCTCGGTGAAGCCCTTGGAGCCGTGGAGGACCGACTGCACGAGCCCGGCCGGCACGCCCCGCCGCGTGCCCTCGACCAACCGCGGCCCGGCGACGCGCGTCTCGAACCGCCCGAACTCGAAGTAGAGCGAGCTGACCCGCGGGCCCCACATCGCGACGTTCTCGTTCGACACCACGCGCAGGAGCGCGCGGTAGACGCTCCCCGCCGCGCCCGCGTGGTAGACGCCGACCTGCCTGCGGTGCTCGGCGTAAGGAACGCTGCGCAGGCGGGCCGCGACGGCGTGCAGCGTGGCCCCCGGGAACGCGTCGTACCAGTCCGACGGGCGTAGCCGCTGCGAGAAGAACGCGCGGCTGGCCTCCGGGAGCGCGGCGACGACGGCCTTGGCGCCGCCGGGGACACAGAGGTCGAAGTGGGCGAAGTCGCCGAGGTAGCCGTTGCCCTTCTGGCGGAACGGCCCCGTGCCCGCGGGGAAGGGCAGGAGCTCGGGGGGCGCGAAGACAGGCGCGTCGATGGAGGCCAACGGACGCCTCAGACACCACACACGGCGACGACGGTCAACGTCCGCTCGCGCAGGGTTTGCTGCCGTGCGCCGGTTGCGTCGACGGCAACGGCTGCGCGGTTTGTCTGACAGAGTTCACGAACTACGCAACGGCCCCGCAATTGCTACAGCGCGTCGGATGGACCCAGGGGGGACCGGACAGGGAGGGTCGGGGAGCCATCCGGTGGACGCGGCGGGGCCGCTGCGAGCGCTGCGTCGGACGATCCTCTCCTCGCTACGGACCCACGGACCCGTCGAGGACACCGGTGCCCAGGTCCTGCGGGCCCTCGACGCGCTCGGGATCGAGGCCCGGTTCGTCTCCGACGGCGAGCCCTCGGCGGCCGGCGACGCCGTCTTCCCCTTCCGCCCCGAGCACGCGCTGCGCTGCCGACGCGCGACGCCGTTCTCCTCCACCGAGCGGAACGAGCTCGAAGACCTCGTCGAGACGCTGGCCGTGGTGGACGGCTGCGGGGTCGGCGTCGCGTCCACGCTGCTCGACCGGCTCGGCCTCGGGGTCGCCGAGGTCGACGCGCAGGGGCGCTTCCTCGCGAGCAACGGCGCTCTCCGCGAGATGCTGGGCTACGGGGCCGACGAGCTCGCCGGCCTCGACTACCAGTCCATCACCCACGCCGACCACGCCGAGACCGACGCCGTGCTGCACCGCGCGCTCGTGGAGGGGCTCCCGCGCGCGACCCTCGAGAAGGGACTCCGCCGCAAGGACGGGCGCGAGGTGTGGGTGGCGGTGACCATCGAACGGCAGACCCACGCGGTGGGCGATCCGAGCTTCGTGGTGACGGTCAGGGACATCACCGCGCGCCACCGCGCCGAGGTCGACCGCGACGACGTCGAGTCGCGGCAGCAGCTGCTCATCGAGCACGCGCCCGTGGGCATCGCCGTGTTCGACCGGAGCATGCGCTACCTCCTGGTCAGCCAGCGCTACCTCGAGGAGTACGGCCTCGAGCGGTCCGCGGTGGTCGGGCGGAGCCACTACGAGGTGTTCACCGACATCCCCGAGCGCTGGCGGGTCATCCATCGCCGTTGCCTCGAGGGCGCCGTCGAGCGCTGCGACGCCGACGCCTTCCCGCGCGCCGACGGCGGGACCGACTGGGTCCGCTGGGAGATCCGCCCGTGGCGGGACCACGACGGGACCATCGGGGGCATCGTCCTCTACAGCGAGGTCATCACGCACGCCCGCCAGATCGCCGCCGCGCTCGACGAGTCCGAGCAGCGCTACCAGTCGCTGTTCGAGCAGGCGGGGGTCGGCATCGCCCACGTCGATCGCACCGCGAACCAGATCCTGCGGGCCAACGAGGTGTTCTGCCAGATCGTCGGCCGTGGCCGCGACGACCTCCTCGGGCGGACGTGGATGGAGCTCACCCACCCCGAGGACCTCCCGATGAGCCTCGGCCACATGCGCCGGCTCGAGAGCACTGGCGTCCCGAGCGTGACGCACGAGAAGCGGTTCGTGCGCCCGGACGGCGTCATCGTCTGGGGACGCGTCACCGTGTCCGTCGTCAGCGTCGGCAAGGTCGTCATCCTCGAGGACGTCACCGAGCGCAAGGCCGCCGAGCAGGCGCTGCAGGAGAGCGAGCGGCGCCTGGCCACGATCTTCCGCGCGTCGCTCGCCGGCCTCCTGATCGGTCGCGTGTCCGACGGCCGGATCGTCGACGCGAGCGCGTCGTTCACGCAGCTGTTCGGCTGGGCTCGGGACGAGGTCGTGGGGGCCACGCCCGGGGAGCTCGGGCTGTTCGGCGACGACGACTTCATGCCGGTCTCCGGCACCACGTCGACGCACGCGCACCCGGCCCGGTGCCGGCTGCGCAACGGTGAGCAGGGGCACTTCCTCGTGACCCGGGGCCGCATCGAGATCGGCGGCGAGTCCTGCTGGGTCTGTCTGTTCCACGACGTGACCGCGTGGCGCCACGCCGACGAGGCGCTCCGCGCGAGCGAGGTGCACCTGCGGACGATCTTCGACCTCGCGCCGGTCGGGATCGTCGAGACCGACCTCCCCACCGGGCGCATCCGCTGGGTGAACGGCCACTTCGCCCGCCTGGTCGGCCAGTCCGCCGAGGACCTCTACGCCCTCTCCTCGGCGCGGAGGCTGCTGCACCCCGACGACCAGCTGCTGCCGGTGCTGTCGGCGGCGCAGCGGCTCCACGGTCCCACCGTCGACGAGCCTCACGAGCTCCGCCTCGTCCGCGCGGACGGGTCCGTGGCCTGGATCCGGGCCCGCACCCGTCCTCTCGCCGAGTCGGCGGGGGAGCCGACGCACGCCATCTCGATCGTCGAGGACGTCACCGAGCGGCGAGAGCGAGAGTCGCTCCTGCGCGTGCACACGAGCGCGTTCCGCGCCGCCGCCAACGGCATCGCCATCACGAGCCGCGACGGGACGATCGAGAGCGTGAACCCGGCGTGCGCGGAGCTCACCGGCTACGACGAGTCCGAGATCGTCGGCCGCAAGATGTCGATCTTCTCGTCCGGCCGCCAGGCGCCCGACTTCTACGCCGCCATGTGGCGGACCATCCTCGACGGCGGGGTCTGGCGCGGCGAGCTCGTCAACCGGCGCAAGGACGGCTCGCTCTACCACGAGGAGATGACCATCACGCCGCTGCGCGACGCCGAGGGCCGCGAGCGGTTCATCGCCATCAAGCAGGACGTGAGCGCACGCCGCCAGGCCGAGGACGAGCTACGAGCCAGCGAGGATCGGTACCGCTCGCTCGTCGACGACCTCGAGGACATGGTCCTCTCCACCGAGGCGGGCGGGCGGATCACCTTCGCCAATCGCGCGCTCGCGACCCTGGGTCGCCAGCCGCTCGAGCTCCTGGGGCGCCCCTTCCTCGAGCTCGTGTTCCCCGAAGACATCGGCCTCGTCGACGATCTCGTCCGCGACCTCGTCCCCCGGGAGGTCCGCCTGTGCGACGCCGCGGGCAAGCCGCGCGTCGCCCGCGTGCTCGCGCGCCCCCAGCTGGTCGACAAGGAGCAGGTCGGCGTGACCTTCGTCGCGGTCGACCTCAGCGCGCGTCGCGAGACCGAGGAGCAGCTGCGCGCGGCGCAGAAGATGGAGGCCGTCGGCCGCCTGGCCGGTGGCGTCGCCCACGACTTCAACAACCTGCTGAGCGTGATCCTCTCGTACACCGATCTGGCCGTGAGCGATCTGCGCCCGGAGGATCCGCTGCGCGCCGACCTGCAGGAGGTGCTCGAGGCCGCCCAGCGCGCCGAGGGCCTCACCCGTCAGCTCCTCGCCTTCAGCCGCAAGCAGGTCCTCAACGTGGAGTCGGTGGAGCTGAACGCGCTGGTCGCCGGCCTCGCGCGCATGCTGGGGCGCCTCATCGGCGAGGACATCGAGCTCGACATCCGGGCCGGCGCCGGCCTGCACCCGCTGCGCGCCGATCGCGGGCAGCTCGAGCAGGTGCTCATGAACCTGGTGGTCAACGCGCGCGACGCCCTGCCGCAGGGCGGGCACGTGCGCATCGAGACCCGCAACGTCCGCCTCGAGGGCAGCGAGGCCAAGGCGCACGAGCTCGCGCCCGGCGACTACGCCCTGCTCTCGGTCACCGACGACGGCTGCGGGATGGACGAGCCCGTGCGACAGCGCATCTTCGAGCCGTTCTTCACCACCAAGGGGGTGGGCAAGGGCACGGGGCTCGGCCTCTCCATGGTCTACGGCATCGTGCGCCAGAGCGGTGGGGCCATCGAGGTCCGCAGCGCCCCGGGTGCGGGCACCACCTTCGACATCTTCCTCCCTGCGGATCGGGGCACCCACAAGGTGGTGGTGGCCCCCGCGCTCTCCCAGCGGCCGCGGACCGGTCACGAGACGATCCTCGTCGTCGAGGACGAGGCGGCGTTGCGCGCCCTTCTGCGCCGCATCCTGGTCGCCAGCGGCTACGACGTGCACGTCGCGGCCAACGCGGGGGAGGCGCTCCTGATCTGCGAGCAGCTGGGCGACCGCATCCAGCTCGTGCTGACCGACGTCGTGATGCCTGGGATGAGCGGCACCGAGCTCGTGCGGCGCTTCGAGACCCAGTGCCCCTCGGCGCGGGTCATCTTCATGTCGGGCTACACGGACGACGACCTCGAGCGTCACCGCGTGCTCGACGCCCCGATCCTGCGCAAGCCGTTCGACTGGCGGACGCTGGCGCGTCGGGTCCGCGAGGCGCTCGACGTCGGGACCGTGGCCACCTCGCCGCCGCCGCGGATCGTCGGTCCGTGAGCCGAGGTGCCGACCCGGCTTCGCACCGGGTCGCGCCTGCCACAGTCCACCGTTCCCCGGTGGCCCTATCCGAGGGGTGCGTTCACGCGCCCGCAGCAGATCCGCCTGAATCGCGCCTGGCACCGCCGTTGCTGTGCTCTTCGGCATGAACCACCTCCTGACCCTCGGGCTCGCGCTCGCCCTCGCCGCTCCGGCCGTGGCGCACGCGGACACCGAAGTGGACCCCTCCGACACCGCCCCCACGACCGCCCCCGCCGCGCCGCTCGCGCCGGCCCCGCTCGCGCC
>CAZUZY010000104.1:0-2658 GCA_964624885.1 uncultured Polyangiales bacterium
CGAGGGTGACCTTGACCGCGTCGGCGAGGGCGTTGACGCCCGCGAGGATGAGGTTGCGCGCGTGCTCGGTGTAGACGATTTCTTTGGCAGCCATGGATGTAGCCTCGTGAGTCTGTAGTCTTGGTTTTGGAGGAAGAGAGGCGCGCTAGCGAGCGGCCTCGTGGGGGATCACTTCTCGATCACGCCGAGGATGTCGTCCTCGCGGAGGATGAGGTGCTCCTCGCCGTCGATCTTGACCTCGGTGCCGCTGTACTTGCCGAAGAGGATCCGGTCGCCGGCCTTCACGTCGAGCTTGCGCACTTCGCCCTTGTCGTTGGCCTTGCCGTTGCCGACCGCGATGACCTCACCCTCGATGGGCTTCTCCTTCGCGGTGTCGGGGATGATGATGCCCCCCTTGGTCTTCTCTTCTTCCTTCACGCGCTTCACGATGACGCGGTCCTGCAGCGGGCGGATCTTCATGGGACGGTGCTCCTTGGGCCACCCGGACCCTGGACGGGGGGGTGGGTTGGTGGATCGGGGTCGGCGGCGCCGAGAGGGGCGGTCGCTCCAGGCGCCGGAGACCCGACGAATCGGACCTCGTGGACGCGCTCAGGTGAGCTGGGCCACCCTTCGGGGCGATTGTTAGCACTCACTAGCCGCGAGTGCTAACGAGCCGAGCGGCAGGATAGGCACGCCGTTCGGGCTGTCAAGCACCCTGAATTTGCTGCCTTTTTCGGTTGCGCGTCGCGTCAACCGGGGGCCTGGCACCCTTCGTGGGCCCTGGCCAGGGGTGAAGGAGCCCCTGGGAGGAGGTGCGACGCGCACCTTCCTCGCGAAATGTGCCGAAGGGACGTCCAACTGGCTAGGTGGAAGAGCGTGCCGAACACCTCGCTCACCTGACCGGAGGACCGATGGGGATCGACCAGAACGCCAGCCTCGACAGCTACTTCCTCGAAGGAGTGGAAGCCGCCTGCAAGAACCAGGGTCTGTCGCCGAGCGCCGCCACCAAGTCGTACGTCGCCGGCGTGCTCGCCGACTTCGTGCGGCCCGAGGCGCACGTCGCGCTGCAGGAGGCGCTCGAGCGCCCCCTCACCCTGGTGCTCGAGGACGCGCTCGCCACCCCACCGCAAGAGCGGTTCGAGAAGCTGAAGGGGCTCGGCGACGGCACCCTCTACGTGTCGGGGTTCTTCGGCGAGCACCTCGAGCGGAGGGGCCTCGACGACGACTTCGCGGCCTCGATCGGCGGCTACGCCTACCGCACCGCGGGCGGCATGCTGCGGGGCGGTGCCGACGACGGCTTCGATCTGTTCGGCGAGCTCGCCGAGCGCTTCCGCGCGCTGGTCTCGGTGATCGCCGAGATCGCCGACTCCACCTCGCTCGGGATGCGCTCGAGCAGCGGCGCCCTGCGGCTCTACGAGCGCTGGCTCAAGAGCGGCAGCGAGCGGCTCGGTCGCGAGCTGACCGCGGCGGGCCTCGCCCCGCTGCACCTCAAGACCGGACTCGCATGACCGGTGCCCTCGTCGCGCGAGTCCTCCTCGCCCTCGAGCGCTACTACGACGCTGCCGCCGAGACCCTGGACGGGTTCCTCGCCACCGACGAGACCCACGGCTCCCGTGAGGTCTTGCTGGTGCGCGAGGAGCAGGGTGAGCTCGAGCTCGCCCTGCACCTGCCGAAGCGCCTCGCCGACGCCGAGTGGCGCGACCTCGATCTCGACGACCGCTGCCAGCTCGTGGAGGGCGTGAGTCACTTCCTGCTGGTCTGCGAGCGCGCGCGGGCCGACCTCTCGACCACCCAGCTCGAGCTCGAGCTACAGGCCGAGGTCGACAAGTGGCTCGTGCTCTCCAACGCGGGTCGGCTGCCCCCCGAGCAGGACGGCCAGCTCCGCGACGCGCTGTTCGAGGACGTGACGTTCGTGTCCGACGACGAGCGGTACAGGACGGCCAACGCGTTCGCCGCCCGGTTCACCCACCGCCTTGCCCGCAGTCACGCCGGCGGCCGCGCGCCGTCGGAGATGCGGCGAACGCTGAGCCGGTTCTTCCGTGCGGGACAGGAGGAGAAGCTCCGGATGGCCCGGGGATGACGGGCGGGCCCGGACTCGTATAGCCTCCCGGGCTCCACCACCCTGAAGGGGGAGCCTCCTCATGATCCGTCACGTCGTCATTCTCGCGTTCGGCCTCGTCGCTGTCGGCTGCACGCCTTCTCCCGAAAAGACCTGCGAAAAGGCCTCGAAGCTCGAGGAAGAGCACTACGAGAAGAAGAAGAAGGACAAGGACGACGACGACAAGAAGAACGAGGCCATCGAGAAGATGGTCAAGAAGATGCGGGAGAAGCAGAAGGAGATGTGCCCGAAGATCTTCGGCGCCATGAAGGAGGACTCGCCCGACGTCTACAAGTGCGTCGCCAAGTGCGTGAACGACGCCAAGGAGTACGACGACGTCAAGAAGTGCGACAAGAACTGCGACGGCTTCAAGGACGCCATCAAGAAGGCCGCCAAGAAGGTCGACAAGGACGACAAGGGCGACGACGACAAGAAGAAGTCCAAGGACGACGACGACGACAAGAAGAAGAAGTCCAAGGACGACGACGACGACGACAAGAAGAAGAAGAAGTCCAAGGACGACGACTGAGTTTCTGGTTTGCCCTACGTGCCGTCGCTACGGCGCTGCGCCCCTTCGCGAC
>CAZUZY010000104.1:2758-21590 GCA_964624885.1 uncultured Polyangiales bacterium
GTTTCTGGTTTGCCCTACGTGCCGTCGCTACGGCGCTGCGCCCCTTCGCGACTGGTTTGTTGGTTTGCCCTACGTGCCGCCGCTACGGCGCTTCGCCCCTTCGCGACGTCACTTTCGGGCTGCACGGGTCGTCGTCGCTATCGGCGACGCTCTTCACGACATCACCTTCGGGCTGGACGGGGCCTCTCTTGGAGGGGCCTCGTCGCTTTTTGTGCGGCGGGCCGCCGAAACGTCATGAGGTGGCGTGGCTCGACCGTGGGCGCGTCGGTATCCTCTCGAGGTGCGCTTCCTCGGTCGATCGCTCCTGGCTCTCGGCGTCGCCACGACGCTCGCGTGCAGCGCGAAGGAGACCGCACCCCCGCCGGCGGTGGTGGCCGACGGCGCCACCTGCGTGGGGCCGACGCCACCGGCTGCGGCGTGGAGCGCGCCCGCCGGGCCGCTGGTCTCGACGACGGACGCCGCCACGGATGCGACCGACGACGTCGGCAGCGACGCCGCGAGCGACGCCGAGACGGGCCTCGATCTCACGGACCCGCGCACGCCAGGAAGCCTCTCGCCGACCTACGCGCTCAAGGACGTGCAGCCTCTGTCCTGCGGCTTCCGCGCGACCTACGGCCTGCCGCCGTTCAAGGGGAAGGTCACGGTGGCCGCCTTGCTGGCGGGCTGGTGAGGGTTCTGCCAATCCCAGGCTGGGATTCTGGAAACGATGCGGTTGGACCTGAAGAAGTCGGGCTACGACGTGCAGTTCGTCATCGTCAACAAGGCCGACGCGACCGACTACCAGGGCGAGCTCACCAAGCGGACGTCGTTCGCCGTGCTGCAGGATCTCGACACCGTGCAGGCGTGGACGGTGCACCACCGCGGCAACAAGGACGACCTCTACGTCTACGGCAAGGACGGCAAGCTGTTCGACTACCTCCCGATCGCGGGCCCCCGCTCGACCATCCTGTCGACCGCCGAGGGGTACGCCACCCTCAAGAGCGTGGTGCTGGCGGCGCTCGCGAAGTGAGCACCGCGGTCACGTCGCCCCACAGCTGCTCGAAGCGGGCCCGATCGAAGTGGGCGCCGGAGAGGAACCAGTCCGCGCCGTCGCCGCGCTCCGCTGCACCGCGCAGGTAGTGGCCGACGACGTCGAGGTGGTCGGCGCGCACGAAGCCGCGGAACTCGCCGTGGATCATCGAGAGCGACGGCACCACGCCGTCGCAGGTGCCGTCGTCGACCGGGAAGTCGAGCCGCGCGCCGGTGACCGCCTCGCGGGCCTCGACCGGCGGGTGGTAGTGGAAGCCGGGCTCGGGGGACGAGGTGAGCGTGTGCAGCGTGGAGTAGAGGATGCTCTCCACAGGGATGAGCAGGTCCTTCCAGCGCGAGCGCTTGAGGGCGAGCAGCGGCGGCGGCGACACGGTGGCGTACGACACCTGGCGCACGTGGGGGAGCGGCTCGATGGACTGGTTGAGGACGTCCATGGCCTCGGGGGTGAGCTGCACCATCAGGCTCACGTCGGTGAGCACGCTGTCGAGGAACGCACGGATCTCGCGGTCGCGCTCCTTGGAGAACCCGCGGAGCAGCTGGTTGGTGAGCTGACGGAGGATGGTCTCGTTGAGCCCGAGCAGGTCGTAGGCGCGGAAGCCGAGGCCGAGCACGCCGCCGATCCCGCCGAGGGCCGAGGTGGGGATGCCCTTGAGGCCGATCACGACGAGCAGCGTGATGAAGTAGAGGAGCTTCTTGCCGTAGAGGGTGGTGAAGAAGTTGGCGAGCGGGGTGCCGTAGTGGGGCGCGGCGATGGTCACCACCGTGCGCAGCTTCTTCTCGAGGGCGCGCCGCGCGGCGTCGTGACCGAGGCCCCGCATGGTGGACGCGACGAGGCGCGCGTCGATCCCGCCGGTGGAGTGGCCGACGAGGTGGATGTGCTCGGCGCGCTCGAGGGCGCCGCTCGCCGCGACCACCTCGAGGAGGCGCTCGGCGCGCCGCCGCAGGCTGCCGGTCGGGAACGTGGCCACGCCGGAGACCTGGACCTCGACGCCGGCCGCCCGGTAGTTGCGCTCCAGGATCTCGCGGACGGCCCGGAAGTACCGGACGTCGCCCAGGGCGTCGAAGCCGAAGAACCCGGGGATGAGGAAGACGTGGTGCATGGCGCCCCGCCAACTTGCTCGAACGAACTTGGCCGGGCAAGCGGGGATTGGGCATTCTCGCGCCGATGCTCGGGGAGCTGGTGAAACGGGCGGTGAACCTCGTGGTGCTGGGCCTCGCGGTGCTCGCGTTCTTCACGGTGCCGCTCGGGGAGCGCACGCTCTACCAGCACTGCGTGGCCATCGTCTCCACCAAGGAGGCCAAGGCGCTCGGCGAGGGCGTCGAGCACGCCGGCAAGACCGTGGAGCACGAGGTCCGGAAGGACTGACGCGCGCGCGCGGCGACGCTAGACGCCGGCCCCATGCCGACGAACGCCGAGGTCACCGCCCAAGCCCAGCAGCACCTGCTCGGCAACTACCGCCAGGCCCCCATCGCGCTCGCCCGCGGCAAGGGCTGCGAGCTGTGGGACGAGGACGGCCAGCGCTACCTCGACCTCTACGCGGGCATCGCGGTGTCCACGCTCGGCCACGGCCATCCGAAGCTGACCGCCGCGCTGTCCGAGCAGGTCGGCAAGCTGCTGCACACGACCAACCTGGTCTACAACGCGCAGGCCACCCGGCTCGCGGAGCGCCTGGTCGGCAAGACCGGGGGCGCCCTCGCCCGCGCGTTCTTCTGCAACAGCGGCACGGAGGCCATCGAGGCCTGCGTGAAGCTCGCCCGGCGGCGCGCGTTCCTCGCGGGCGAGCCGAACCGCACCCGGTTCGTCGCGTTCAAGAACGCCTTCCACGGCCGCACCCTCGGCGCCCTGCCCCTGACCGGCACGCCCAAGTACTGGGAGGGCTTCGACTGCGACGTCGAGCGCGTGACCCACGTCGACTACGGCGACCTCGAGCAAGTGCACCAGGCCGTCGCCGCCCACCCCAAGGAGATCTGCGCGATCGTCGTCGAGCCCGTGCAGGGCGAAGGCGGGGTGCTCCCCGCACCGCCGGGGTTCCTCGCCGGGCTCCGCGCGATCACCCGCGAGATCGGCGCGCTCCTCGTGCTCGACGAGGTGCAGACCGGCGTGGGCCGCACGGGCCGCTTCTTCGCGTACGAGGCCGACCCGGCGATCCAGCCGGACGCCGTCGCCCTCGCCAAGGGGCTCGGCGGCGGCGTGCCGATCGGCGCGATGCTGGTGCGCGCCGAGCACGACGCGGTGCTCTCGCCGGGCACCCACGGCACCACCTTCGGCGGCAACCCCCTCGCCTGCGCGGCCGCCAACGCGGTGCTCGACGCGATCGAGGAGGAGGGCCTGCTCGCGCACGTGAACGCGATGGCCGAGCACCTGTCGCAGGGGCTCACGACGCTGGCGGCGCGTCACCCGAAGGTCCTCGCGGGCGAGCGCGGCGCCGGGCTGCTCCGCGGGCTCCTGATGCAGAAAGGCTTCGAGGCGCGCCAGCTGCTGGTCGCCGCCCGCAACGAGGGGGTGCTCCTCTCGGTCGCGAGCGAGCGCGTGCTGCGCTTCACGCCGCCCCTCAACGTGCCGCGCGCGATCCTGGACGAGGCGTTCGAGCGCCTCGACCGCGCGGCCGCCTCGCTCAGCGCTTCTTGAAGGTGAACTGCAGGGTGCCGGACTGCACGTCGAGGAACGTGTCGGCGCCGGCCGTGCGCACGGTGTAGCCGTTGGAGAAGGCGGTGGTGCCGCCGCAGGTCTGCGTGCGCGAGAGCGTGGAGACGGCGGTCGACCAGGTGAGGGTCTTCGGGGAAGGCGTGGGCAGCGCCGCGTCACCGGTCGCCACTGCCTCGTAGATCTTCATGGTCCCGCCCGGGTCGAACTGCCAGGTGCCGCGGTACTTGCCGGTCAGCGTGCCCGTCGTCTGCACCGCCGTCGCGTCGTAGATGCCCGTCGCGATCGTGCCGCCGGTCATCGTCGGGAGCGAGGTGACCTTGGCGAACGTGAGCTCGGCGCCGCCCCAGACGAGGGTGTGGCAGCCCGCGGCGTCCGACGACGCGTCGCTCGCCGCACCGCTGTCCGTGCTGGCCGTGTCGCCGGGCGCGTCGCCGTCGCTGCCTGTGCTGTCGCTGCCCGTGCCGCTGTCCGCGCTCGCCCCGGTGTCGCTCGCGCCCGTATCGCTCGCGCCGGTGTCGCTCGCGCCGGTGTCGCCCGCGCCCGTGTCGCTCGAGGCGTCGGCGGTCGTGCCGGTGTCGGTCCCGGTGTCGTCGGCGGTCGTCGACGCGGCGTCGTCGCCGCAGGCGGCGACCAGGACGAGCAGGGGCAGGAGGCGGAGGGTGGTTCGGAGGGCCATGGGGTCGGTGGGGTTAGCAGAACGGGTCCACGTCGTCAGGTGACCGGCCTGGCTTCCGCGTCCGCGAAAGCGAGCGTACGCTCACATTCGGTGACCGCTCGACTCCGCACCGCCCCGCGCAAGCGCCCGACGCAGGCGCGGGCCACGGCCACCGTGGAGGTGATCCTCCAGGCCACCGCGCGGCTGCTCGGCAAGGACGGGTACGACCACCTCTCGACCAACAAGGTCGCGGCCGCCGCCGGCGTCAGCGTCGGCTCGCTCTACCAGTACTTCCCCAGCAAGGAGGCGCTGGTCGCGGCCCTCGCCGAGCGGCACCGCGAACGCATCATGGGCCTGGTCCTCGAGCGGATCGCCGCCCACGTGGACTCGCCGCCCGAGGTGGCCATCCGCGCGATCGTGCGCGGCATCATCGAGGCGCACGGGCGCGACCGCGCGCTCCACCGGGTGCTCTCCGAGCAGATCCCGCGCATCGGCAAGCTCAAGACCCTGATCGAGGACATCGAGGTGCACGCCGCCGGGGCGGTCCGGGCCTGGCTCGAGCGGCGGCCGCACGGCGTGCGGGTGAAGGCCCCGGCGGTCGCGGCGTTCGTCGTCTCGCACGCGGTCGAGGCCATCGTCCACGCCGGCGTGCTCGGCGACGGGGCGCTCGACGCCCAGGTGCTGGAGGACGAGGTCGTCGACCTCGTGCTGCGTTACCTCGTGAAGTGAGGCGCGGTCACGCCGCGGCGGCGAGCGCGGGATCGAGGCCGAGCTCGCGACGCACGTCGGCCAGCGGTCGCGCGAGCAGGTCGGCCCAGCGCACGCCGAAGAACGGGCGCGCGCGGTTGCCGAGCTCCCAGCCGCGGACGATCGCCTCCATGCGCGGGCGTGCGTCCCCGAGGGTGCCGAGGGTGTTGAGTAGCCCGGCGGCGAGGATGGCGACCGGCAGCGGCCCCTCGAGCTGCGCGAGATAGAACGCCTGCAGGCCGAGCTCGCCGGCCACGTCGGGCGCGAAGCCGGTCAGGACGTGCCAGACATCGTGGGTCTCGTAGAGGTGGGCCGAGAGGTAGCTCGCGTCGTCGGTGGCCTCGAGCTTCGGGATGGCGTTCGGGTCGAGGCCCTGGCCGTCCATGAACGCCGCGTAGGCGTGGCCCACCGAGCCCGCCGGCATCGCGCGCAGCGTGGGGAGGTCGATGCGCGGCAGGCGCGGTCGGGTGCGCAGGGCGGCCGCCGGCCCCGGCTGCGCGCGCAGGCGCTGGAGCACCGGCTCGAGGGCACTCGGATCGTCCAGCGACTCGCGGAGCGAGAACACCACGTCGAGCCGGCGCGGGTCCCGGGCGAGCACGACGAAGCAGCGAAGGGCTTGGATGCGGCGGACGAGCAGAGACGCCATGGAGACCTCCTCGGTGGGGTGCCCCCAAAATACGAGCGGTCGCTCACATTCGCCACTCGCGTTCGGAGGCGCGCTGGGACCGCGGGTTCTGCCGAGGATCGGCGGGCGACGCGCCCGCTCCGCTCACATTCTCAGCGGGTGAGTCGCACCACCGCGAGCCCACCGTCCTCGAGCTTGGGCGGGCTCCCGGGGGGCCGGAACACGAGGGTGCCCGCGGCGACGAGCTTCGGGAGCTTGCTGGACCAGGTGGCGACGTAGACCTCGCCGTCGGCCACCGCGACCGCCTTCACGCGGGCGACGGAGGCGTCGTCGTTGCCGATGTAGGGGCGCAGGAATCGCTTGTACGAGAGGCCGGAGAACACCTCGAGGCTCGGCTCGTCGCAGAAGATCCTGGCGTTCGGCGGCAGGGTCTTGAGGTAGCCCGCGATGGCGTAGCGGTCGGTGAAGATCGAGCGCTGCTTCTCCGACCAGTCGTTCATCCAGTCCCGCAGGAGGTCGAACGTGAGGAGGCTCGATCCCAGGGAGAGGGTCACGAAGGCGGCGATGCCGAGGGCCCGTCCCGGCTCGTGCAGGCGGCGCTCGAGGAACTCCGCGATCACCATCATGCCGTGCGCGGCCGCGGTGGCGTAGAGCGGCACCACCGCGACGAAGTGGCGGGTGAGGCCGAGCGACCCGCGCTGCAGCCAGGCATAGGTGATGAACGCGAGAACCGCCGACAGCGGCCCCATGAAGGCGAGGCCCTCACGCCGCAACGTGCGGTAGAAGCCGAACGGCACGAGCGCGAGCGGCAGGCCGAAGCACAGGAGCGCGATGTCGTAGGGGTAATAGGTGAGGTCTTTCCAGACCTGGGCCGGGCTGCGGTCGAGCGGGCCCTTGATGCCGAGCGCGTCGTGCACGAACTTCTGGGTCCAGCCGAGGAACTTGAACCAGCCGTTGTCGACCGGCGCGCGCAGCGCGGCCCAGCCGAGGATGACGAGCGCGGGGACGAGCACCGCGACGAACATCCAGAGCTTGCTCTGCCCCTCGCGTCGCGGGCCGAAGGCGAGGCCGGGGCGCGCGCGCTCGAGGACGAGGAGGAGCCCCGTGCACAGGAACACCGCCCACATCTCGTAGCGCAGCATCACCCCGAGCCCGAGCACGACGGCGGCGACCACGAAGCGGCGGCGCTGCAGCGCCCAGATGGTGAGCAGGACCCCGAGCGCGTCGAGCGGCTCGGTCTGGCCCGTGGTGCCCATCTGCATGGCGATCGGCGAGAGGGCGGTGAGCAGGGCCGCGACGAAGGCGACGGCGTCTCTCCGCCCGGCGTCCTCGGTCGCGGCATGGGTCTTCGGATCGCGGAGGATCACGAACAGGAGCCACGGCGACAGCGCCGCGAGGAACACGTTGAGGTTGCGCACCCAGTCGAGGGTGGCGCCGAGCGGCACGACGGCCGCCTGCAGGTAGTGCCACAAAGGCAACCACACCCAGTGCGCCCGCAGGTCGCCGGGGTGCATGGCGAGCTCGCGGCCGATCCCGTGGTGGCCGTAGGCGTCGGTGTCGAGGTCGAGCCCGGCCCGCACGAACGCGAGGCGCCATACCGCGAGCATCGCGAGCACCGCGATCAGCGCGACTGCGGACCAGCCAACCCGGCGCGGCATGCGCGGCGCGTGTATCACATCGGGGGGCGGAAGAGGCGCACCTCGTACGCGCTCTCCGAGAACGGCGGCGCGGCGGCGACCGGCCAGATCTCGAGGCGGACCTTGCCGTTCTTGCAGTCGCCGTCGAACAGGTCGACCCACGCGAGGTCCTCGGCGAGGCGCCGGTGGGGGTTGCCGGCGAACTGGTGGAACACGACGCCGCTGTCGGCCCCGGCCACCTTGATCCACGCGGCCTGCCCGCGCTTCTGGGCGTCGAACGTGCGCACGAGCAGGGCGCCCGTCGGCGCCCCGCCCTCGGGGCACGCCACCGTGAGCACGGTCGGCGTGCGCTTCTCGCGCACGAGGAAGCTCTGCGGCGCCTGGCCGGCCTCGGCGTCCACCGCGGAGACCACCGTCTGCTGGGCAGGGCCGAGCGAGATCTCGCCCTCCTTGGCCGGTCCGACCACGAAGCGGGTGCGCCCGACCACGCGCGGACCGTCGAACGAGTAGCCGAGGAGCAGCGTGGTCCAGAGGACCGAGAGGTAGGCGCCGTCGGCGCCGGCTTCCCAGCCGAACCGCAGGCCCGTGCGCCCGATGAGCGGATCGAGCACGTGGTGGCGGTACACCGAGTACTCGTAGGTGGCTTCGCTCCAGCCGACGCCACCGTGCTCGAGCACCTTGAAGCGGGTCATGCCCGACATGGGGTTCGAGAACAGCGACTGGAAGTAGAACGCCGCGTCGAAGTAGTCCTCGGTGCCGGTGCCGAGGTGCAGCGGCGCGCGCATGCCGTCGAAGCGGATCATCTCGTCGCCCTCGAGGAACCCGCGCTCGCCGCGATAGCCCCCGTCCATCCCGGCGACCTGCGAGATCACGTGCACGGGGCCCTCGGCGTCGAGCACCGAGAACGTGGTCTTCTGCCCGTGCCCCTTGTTCTTGCGGAGCTCGGAGAACAGCCGCACCCCGGGCACCGCCGGGGCCGTGCCGACGTCCACCTCGATCGGACCCGAGGTCACGAGGCGCAGCCGCTGGCCCTTCGCGAGCGGGATCGGCAGGCGGGTCGCGTAGCGGTCGCTCGCCGGACGCGAACAGGCGAGCGCGCTGTTCACCTCGCTCACGCCGAGGCCCGCGGCCGTGATGCCTTCGGGGGTGGCGGAGGGGGCCACGCCGACCAGCATGGAGAGCGGGATCTCGAGGCGGGGCCCCCACGCTCGGGTGGGAGAGTGGTCGTCCTCGATGCGCACCCGCGCGGAGACCAAGGCGGCGGGCGTCATGCCGAACCCGAGGCGGGTCACCACGACCGGCCCCTCGGCGAGCACCTCGGCGTGGGAGCTCGGCTGCACCGCGTCGCACCAGCGATCGGAGAAGAAGCGCGCGATCTCCTCGGCGCTGGGCCCCGCCGAGGCCCCGGGCCCGGTGCGGTACGAGATCTGGTAGTAGTGCGGGCGCTTCTTCATCCGCACCTTGGCCTCGCGGCGGAACGGCAGCGGCGCGTAGCTGATGAAGCCGCCCGACGAGGCGTCCTGGCCGAGCACCAGAGGCGCGCGAAACGGCCCGCGGCCCTCGAAGTAGTCCTGGGGGCGCCCGCGGTAGACGGTGCGGCCGTCGATCTCGATCCAGAGATCGAGGTAGTCCTCGGGCACCACGGTGCGGCTGTCCGCGGTCATCCACATCCGCTGGATGCGGCCCTCCCCGAGCTGGTGGAGCAGGACCAGCCAGCCATCCTCCTTGGCCTCGAGATCGCCGCTGTTGTCGTTGTTGCCGCCGAACGGGTCGTGGCTGCTCGCGAGCCGCGAGATCCAAGACGGCCGGAACACCAGCAGATCGGCGAGCACGGGGTCGACGCCGACCACGGCCGGGGGTGCCGGCGTGGCCGGTCGGGGCGGTGCCTCGGCGTGCACGAGCCCGTCGACGAGCAGCGCGCCGACGAACGCGAGCGCAGCGCGCCCGAGGACGCGGACCCGTGGACGCGCGAGGTCGGCCGGCACCCCTGCACGGTAGCAGGGGCCGCGCCGACGCGACGGTCACTTCCCGCGGAAGACGATCAGCCCGTGCGTGGGATCGTAGGGCGACACGGCGACGCGGACGCGGTCGCCCGGGAGCACCCGGATGTGGAATCGACGCATACGACCCGAGAGCTGGGCGCGCACGGTCGAGCCCACGTCACACTTGATGGCGTAGAAGCCGCCACCGAGGGCATCGACGACCGTACCTTCCATCTCGAGCAAGTCACCGCGGCTCATCCAAAATCCTCCGAACTGGGCGCGCGGTATGCCACCTCGCGCCCGTGCTGGCAACCCCACGCACAAAAAAGGACGAAGGCCGCGCGATTGCGCGACCTCCGAGCCACCCTACCCCCCGCGGGAGGAGGGTTCAGGATCACGGCTTGTCGTTGCAGGCCTGGTCGGCGATGCAGGTGAAGAAGTCCTTGCACGCAGCGCCGGCGCAGGCGGTGAGGTCGGCCTTGCAAGCGCCGCTCTGGATCTTGTTGAGGCAGGCGGTGCAGGTGGCGTCCGCGCTGGCGGGGGTCGCGGCGCAGGCGGTCGTCTTGCAGTCGGTGTCACAGTTGCCCGCCTTGCAGGCGCAGCCGAGCAGGGCCGACGCGAAAGCATCGTAGGCCGCCTTGTGGTTGGTCGCGCAGCAGGCCTGGCACTTGTTGTTGGTGGTCTCGGCGCCGCACGCGCCGTCGCCGCCGGGCGGCGTGCCGGTGTCGGTGCCGGTGCCGGTGTCGGTGCCGGTGCCGGTGTCGGTGCCGCCGTCGCTCGACGTGCCGGTGTCCTTCTTCACGCCGGTGTCGGTTGTGGTCGTGCCGGTGTCGTCCGACGAGCTGCAGCCGACGACGCCGACGGCGGTCCCGGCAAGGGTGGCACCGAGGACGAACACGAAACCAAAGACCTGACGCATGGGAGCCTCCGTCGATTGAGTGGGAATCGCGGGCGAAGTAGCACGCGGCCCCGGGCGACCGCCGCAAATCCGTCACCGATATGCTCGTGGTGAAAACTTCCGACCCTCGCGTCAGGCGCGTTTGCCGTCGGTCAAGGCGACGCCGGCGCCCACGATCGCGAAGCCCACGCTGCTGGCCAGCCACTGGGCCGCGAGCCCGAGCGCCACGGCCGGGGCGACGCCGAGGGGGCCGAGGATGGCCACGAAGAGCCCCTCGCGCAGGCCGAGGCCGCCGATGGTGATGGGGACCATCGAGAGCACGTGGACGATGGGGACCCCGACCACGATGGCGAGGGCATGCCCCGGCGCGCCGAGCGCCCGGGCACCGACGAGGACGAACGCGATGCCGAGCGCCTGGTAGAGCAGCGACCAGAACAGCGCCTCGAAGCGCGCGCCACGGGTCGCGAGCGGCCCGGAGAGATCGGCCGCGATGCCGCGGACGTCGTCGGCCACCGAGGGCAGGCTGCGCTCGAGGCGCGTGACCAGGATCCGGAAGGGCGCCGCGGCGAAGAAGAAGGCGACGAGCAACGCGAGCGCGAGGCCGCCGGCGAGGAGGCGGATAGACGAAGGGATGCGGGTATCGCTGCCGAGGCCGACGCCCGCCGCGATGGCGCCGCTCATGGCCATGGCGAGGAGGCCGGCGATGCGCTCGAACAGGGAGCTCGACCAGGCGGCGTGGCCCTGCTGCACGCGGGCGCGGCAGCGGAGCGCGCGGATCACGTCGCCGCCGACCGTCGTCGGCAGGAACATGTTGTACATGAGCCCCACCAGCACGTCGCCGTAGAGCGGGAGGAAGGCGACGCGCTCACCGAGGCGCTTCAAGAGGCGCTGCCACCGGAACACGCCGACCGTCACCTGTGCCGTGGTCAGCGCGAGGAGGGCCAGCAGATCGGCGAGCGACAGCGCCCGCATGCGCGACGCGAGATCGCGGAGGGGCACCTTGCGCAGCACGAGCCCGAGCACCACCACCGTGGCGAGGCCCTTGCCGAGGGTGACGAGCCGCTGCCTCTTCGCCGGCTCCATCAACCGGGCGCGCGGAACAGGAGCAGCTTGTAGTCGCTGAGCGGCGCCAGGTACGGGGCGGCGTCGAGCAGCGTCTCGCCGGCGCGGAAGATCGGGCCGACCACCGCGCGCGGCAGGTCGCGCACCGAGCACACGAGGCGCACGGGGAAGAAGCCCATGCGGTCGCCGCCGAGCAGCTCGAGGCCCGCGCGGTTGGCGCAGCCGATCCAGTCCTCGAGCCCGAGGTCGAGCACGCGCCGCAGCAGCGGCGAGCGGTGGATCGGCTCCATCACGAGCAGGCGCCCGCCGGGCTTGAGCAGGCGGCGCACGTTCTCGAAGGCCTTCTCGAGGGCGGGCAGGTCGCGGCAGGCGACGCTGAAGCAGCCGAGGACGATCGCGTCGTCGAAGGCGCCGACGCCCACGTGGTCGAGGCCCGCGACGACGTCGCCCACCACGAAGCGCGCGCGCTCGGCGTTGGGCACGCGACTCTCGACGGTCTCCTGGTGCGCGACCTCCACGGTGGCGGGAGAGAAGTCGATGCCCACCACCTCGGCCGCCCCGAGGGAGGCGAAGTAGCGCGACATGCGGCCCGTGCCGCACCCCACGTCGACCACCTTGTGGCCCGCGACGTCGCCGAGGGTGCGCTGCACGAGCGCCCGCTGCCGCTCGTCCCACAGCTCGTTGAACACGTTGGACGGCCAGATCGACCGGGCGAGGCCGTCGCGGGCCGAGGCGCGCGAGTCCCAGTAGTCGGACGCGTGGTAGAGCGCGTCGCGGGTACGACGCTCCTTGAACAGCTGCCAGATCGAGGTGGTGCCTTGGCTCATGGGGACTCCGTTTCGAGCGCGACCGTCGCGAGGGCGGCGTCGGCGCGGGCGAGGACCGTCGCGCGGTCGGGGCCGACGGCGAGCACGTAGCCCGCGCGCTTGGCCGCGTCGGTGAGGGGCTGGACGACGCCGCCGACCGGTACGAACGTGCCGACCTCGACGACGCCTGGCAGCGCGCGCGCCGCCTCGAGCCCGGTGACCGCGCGGACGCGGCCGGGCTTGCCGATCAGGAACTTGGCGACCGCCGCGGGGCTGCGCTCGCTCGTCGGTCCCTCTCGCTCGAGGGCCGCGTCGCCGAGAGCGAGGCCGAGGATGCGCGCGTAGAGGTCGACGCCGCTCACGAGGCGGGTGACGTCGGCGTCGAAGCCACCGCCCATGCGGGCCGCGGTCTCGAAGAGGAAGCAACCGCGCGGACCGAGCACGACCTGCGAGTAGCAAGGGCCGCGACGGAGGCCGAGCGCCTTGGCGCCGCGCCGGGCCTCGGCGACCACGCGCGCCTCGTCGGCGGCGGAGAGGCCGCACGGCACGACCTCGGCGATCATCACGCCGAGCGGCTTCTTTCCAGGGATCGTCAGCCGCTCGGTGACCGCGTACGCCACGAGCTCGCCGTCCTCGATCCAGCCGTTCACGGAGTACTCGCCGCCCTCGAGGAACACCTCGAGCACGGCCACGGCGAGGCCCGCGCTGGCCGAGTGCTCGTGGGCGGCGGCGAACGCGCTCGGCAGCTCGTCGTCGGAGTCCACGCGGGACACGCCCCGCTGGCCCCAGCCGCGCGCGGGCTTGACCACCACCGGGTAGCCGTGGGCGGCGACGAAGGCGCGCGCCTCGTCGAGCGTGCGGCAGCCAGCGAACGCGGGCACCGCGACGCCGGCCGCCTCGTAGCTCGCGCGCATGAGGTCCTTCTCCTGGCAGCGGCGCACGGTCTCGGGGTCGGCGTGGAACGGGAGGCCGAGGCGCGCGGCGACGTCGGCGGTGGACTTGAGCGAGACCTCGCTGCCGGTGGTGGTCACCGCGTCCACGCGGAACGCGCGCGCGGCGGCGACCAGCGCGTCGACGTCGTTCGTGGAGGCGAGCGCGAACTCGTGGCAGTCGGCGACCCCGATGGCCTCGGGGTTCAGGTCGGCGCCGACGACGTGGTGGCCGAGCCGGCGGGCGAGCCGGATCAGGGAGAGCTGCGGGAACCCGCAGCCCACCACGAGCACCCGGCTCACGAGGCCTCCTCGAGCGACCTTCGCTGGAGCTCGTCGAGCGGCTGGTGGCCCTCGTCGTCCTTGAAATTGAGGCGTTCGGCGATGTTGTAGAGCGGGCGGCTCTGCGCCTGCACGTAGATGCGCGCGATGTACTCGCCGATGACCGAGAGGGCCATGAGCTGCACGCCGGACAGCACCACGACGGCCGCGAAGATCGACGACCAGCCGAGCGCGCCGTAGCCCCACACGAGCTTGCGGACGATGGTCCACGCGCCGAGGAGGAAGCCGGCGGTGGCGAACACGAACCCCATCGTGCCGAGGTAGCGGAGCGGCTTGCTCGAGAAGCCGACCACGAGGTCGAAGGTGTGGTTGAGGAGCTTGCCGAAGTTGTACTTGGTGGTGCCGGCCTGGCGCGCGGCGTGCCCCACGCCGACGGTGCCGATGCGGGCGCCGCTCCAGACGAGGAGGGCGCTGAAGAACTTGCGGCGCTCGGGCAGCGCGGCGACGAGGCGCGCGACCGGACCGCTCATGAGGCGGAAGGTCGACACGTCGTCGGGGAGCTCGATCTCCATCAGGTTCTTCATGCTCCACTGCATCCCGCGCGAGGCGGCCACGCGGAACAGCGAATCCTGACGGCCCTCGCGGATGCCGTAGACGACATCGTAGCCCTCGTCCTTCTTGGCGATGAGCTTCGGGATCTCCTCGGGCGGGTTCTGCAGGTCGCCGTCCATCTGGATCAGCCACCGGCCGCGCGCGTTGAGGTAGAGCGCCTCGACGGCGGCCTCCTGCCCGTAGTTGCGCGAGAAGCGCACGACCCGCACGCGGGCGTCGGCCTCGGCGAGCTTGCGCAGGAGCTTCGGCGTCGTGTCCTTGCTGCCGTCGTCGACGAAGAGGATCTCGAACGGCGCGCCGATCTGCTCCATGACGGGCACCACGCGATCGACGAGCGCCTCGACGTTGCCCTCCTCGTTGTAGACGGGGACGACGACGCTGTACGTGGGCCGCCCTTGGTCGGCGGCGGGAACGGTCACGACTCCTCGCGCCAGGCGGCCGAAACGGCCTCGACCACGCGATCCTGCTCGGCCTCGGTCAGGGTCGGGTACAGCGGGAGCGAGATCGTGCGATCGCCGATCTCCTCGGCGACCGGCAGCGTGCCCCGGGCGAGCCCGAGCTTCTCGACCAGATACGTGAGGGTGTGGATCGCGCGGTAGTTGACCGCGGTGCCGATGCCGGCCTTGCCGAGGGCCGCGAGCATCTCGTCGCGCAGCGCGACCGGCGGCTGGATGGTGAAGAGGTGGTGGCTGCTCGTGCCCCGCCGCTCGACGAGCCACGGCACGCCGCGGCGCGAGATGGTGGGGACGCGCACGCCGATGGCCTCGCGGAGCTTGCGCTCGTAGCGCTCGACGAGCGCCTGCCGACGGTCGCGCTTGGCCTCGACCTTGGGGAGCTGCGGGCGGAGCAGGGCCGCGTCGAGGTCGGTGAGGTTGGCCTTGTACCCGAGCTCGACGAGGTCCCAGTGCTGGTAGAGCGCTCCGTGGCGCTCGGCGGCGGCCTTGGAGACGCCGTGGTTGCGCAGCCGGCGCATGCGCTCGGCGAGCTTCGGGTCCTTGGTGGCGATGGCGCCGCCGTCGCCGCTGGTGAGGTTCTTGGTGGCGTAGAACGAGAACACCACCGCGTCGCCGAGCTGGCCGGGGCGGACGCCGTCGCGCTCCATCTCGATGCCGTGCGCGGAGTCCTCGAGCAGGAACAGGTGATGGCGGTCCGCGAGCGCGCGCAGCTTCGGCATGTCGCAGAGCTGGCCGTAGAGGTGGACCGGCAGGATGCCCTTGGTGCGCGGGCCGATCGCGGCGGCCACCGCCTCGGGGTCGATGAGACCCGTGCGCGGCTCCACGTCGACCAGCACCGGCTCCGCCCCGAGCTGCAGGATGGCGTTGGTGGTGGACGCGAAGGTCATCGGCGTGGTGATGACCTGGTCGCCGGGGCCGACGTCGAGCGCGCGGAGGGCGACGAGGAGACCGAGCGAGCAGCAGCTCGTGCCGACGACGTGGGGCGGCACGGCGCCCTCGCGCCCCCGCACGAGGAACTGCCCTAGATCGGCCTCGAAGCCGGCGACCTGCGGCCCGAGGGTGAGGAACAAGGTGTCGATCACCTTGCGCCAGGAGGCGACCTCGTCTTCGCCGAGCTGGTGGCGATAGAACTCCACCTTGCCGCTGTGCGGGGCTGTGCTCATGGGGACCGGCCTACGAGAGGAGGTGTCCGTCGAGCCCGAGCTCGGCGTGGATCTTCTCGGCCTCGCGGAGGAACAGGTACTGCTTGAGCGTGTACCAGCGGCGATCGTCGGGATCGAGCTTGCCCTCCTTGAGGGCCTGGAGCACCTCGCGGATGCCGTCGTCGATGGTGACCTTGGTGCGGTAGTCGAGGACCTTCTCGATCTTGTCGAAGCTCACGTTGTAGTCGCGCAGGTCGGGGTCGGTCGGGGCGTGCACGACCTCGGTGCCGGGGATGGCGTCGCGGACGCGGAACGCCAGGTTGAGGATCTGCACGTTGTTCTCGGTGGAGCCGACGTTGAAGACCTCGCCGGCGACCAGCTTGGCTTCGCTGCGGGCCGCGAGGTGGAAGGCCTCGGCGACGTCGCGCACGTGCACGAACGGACGCCACTGGCGGCCGCCGCCATCGACCATGATCCGCCGGTTGACGTAGGCGTTCTTGGTCATGACGTTGATGGCGAGGTCGAACCGCATACGCGGCGAGAGGCCGAACACGGTGGCGAGGCGCAGGGCCACCACCTCGAACGCGGGGTTCTGCTTGTGGGCGGCGAAGAGGTAGTCCTCCATGCCGGCCTTGGCGCGCGCGTAGAGCGACACCGGGTGACGGCCCGAGGTCTCGACGAGGCCGAGGCCCTCGCCGTGGCCGTAGACGCTGCAGGAGCTCGAGTAGACGTAGCGGCGGACGCCAGCGTCGATGGCCGCCTTGGCGAGGCGCTGGCCACCGTCGAGGTTCACCCCTTTGGTCAGATCGGGCTCGAGCTCGCACGACGGATCGTTGGAGATCCCGGACACGTCGACGACCACCTCCTTGCCGGCGAGGACGGCCGGATCGAAGGTGCGGACGTCGGCGCGCACGACGTGGAGCCGCGATGCGAGCTCCTTGGGGAGCTTCCCGAACGGGTTGCCGAAATAGAAGCGGTCGAGCACGGTGACCTCGTGCCCGCGCTCCAGGAAGAGCGGGACGAGGGTCGAGCCGATGTAACCACCACCGCCGGCGACGAGGACCTGCATGGGCCGGCCCACTAGCACGGGACGGCGGCGACGGTCCATCCTCGGCGCCCCGGGCGTGACGCGGGTCGACGGCGCCGTTCGACGCTGGTATCGGGGCCGCCCACCCGTTGGCCTCGACCCTCCCGCCGCCTCCGCGCACCCTGCGCGATCACCTCACGCTGGAGTCGCCGGGCGCGACCCGCGGGTACTGGGCGGGCGTGGGCCTGGTCGCCGCGTCGATGTACGTGCCGCGGCTCCTGCCCTGCGTGGACTACCCGCAGCATCTCGGGCTCGCCGACATGGCCCGGCGCCTCTCCGACCCTTCGGCGCCCGAGCACAAGACCCACGTCTTCAACGCCTTCACCTACAACGGCCTGTTCCACGTGGTCGTGTCGCGGCTCGGCAAGGTCATGCCGATCGAGCTCGCGGGGCGCACGGTCGTGGCGTTCTCGCTGCTCCTGCTCGGGGCGGCCTGCCTCGCCCTGCTCAAGGTGCTGCGGCGACCGGCCAGCTACGCGGCCCTCACCACGCCGTTCCTGTTCTCGTTCGCGCTCGGGTGGGGGTTCGTCAACTACACGCTCGGCACCGCGCTCGCGGTGACCACCTGCGTGTTCATCGCCACCTCGCTGCAGCGCCTGCGGTGGTGGTCGCTCCTCGGGACGTTCGTGGTGGGGCTGCTGTGCGGCATGACCCACGTGCTCGCGACGATCCTGCTGTGCATCCTCGCGGTGGCCCTCGCGCCGGAGATCTCGCTGCGCAGCGTGGAGGCCGAGAGCCTGCTCGGGCGGCTCGGCAAGGCGTTCCTCCGCTGCTTCGCGGCCCTCTCGCCGCTGCTCGGCACGGCGATCTGGTGCGTGGCGGTCGCCATCCAGCAGTACAAGTGGAACCCCGGCGTCTACAAGGACCCGACCCTCGAGGGCACCTCACCGCCGATCTGGCAGAAGCTCGCCTACTTCTGCTCGTGGGCCACCGGCGCGCACAGCGATCTGACCGACCAGATGCTCACGTTCCTGTGCCTGGTCGTGCTGGTCGGCGCGATGGGCCTCGGCCTGTACCGCCTCGCGCGCAAGCAGCCCTGGGA
This sequence comes from uncultured Polyangiales bacterium, assembly GCA_964624885.1. Classification (GTDB taxonomy): domain Bacteria; phylum Myxococcota_A; class Polyangia; order Polyangiales; family JADJMO01; genus JADJMO01. Next base: position 20,396 of record CAZUZY010000104.1, read on the forward strand.
CGGGCCGACGGATCCCGACGAAGACCGCCCTGCCCCGCCGCTCGTGCTGCCGTTCGTGGCCATGATGACGGCCTACCTGCTGACGCCGATGGTGTTCATCGGCACCCACCTGATCTTCCCGCGCCTCACCCAGCTCGTCGCCATCACCGCGGTGCTCGCGGCGCCGCGCTACTCGGCGCGCCTCTGGCCCAACGTGCGGTTCACCGCGCGGACGCTCGGCGTGCTCGCCGGGATCAACCTGTTCGTGCACGCGGCGATCTTCGCCCGCGAGACCGACGACGCCTCGAAGATCATCGACCTGCTCCCGCCGGGGCGCCGGGCCACCGCGGTGATCTACGACGGCTCGAGCTTCGCCTTCCGCAACGGCTCCCTGGCCCACCTCGCCGCCTACTACGGCGCGCGCAAGCAGGGCGAGTGGGCGTTCTCGTTCGCGCGCTACCTCTCGGTGCCGGTGCGGTTCAAGGCGGGCGGCAACCCGTGGTGGCCCCAGCGCGGCTGGGAGTTCGGGCCGCGCGAGTACAACCCGCGGTGTCACTACGCGCGGTATTTCCCGCTCGTCATCGTCAAGGCGCCCAACGGCCTGCCCACCGACGCGAGCGCCGAGCAGGCGGTCCGCGAGCTCGTGTTCATGCGCGACGCCAACGCGGTGAAGCTGCTCGGGCACGTCGGCCACTACTGGGCCTTCGACAGCGAGGGCCTGCCCGAGGACGGCACCTACTAGGCCTGGCCATCGGGCCTCCAGGCTCGCTTCTCCCGCGCGGCAGATCTACGGAGCGCCATGCGCGTGCGTCCGATCTGCGCCTTCGCCCTGTTCCTCGTGGCTTGTGGCGGCGGAGCACCACCCAAGAAGGTGGTGTCGGTGCCCACGCCCGCGCCGGTCGCGGTCGCGCCCGCCCACAAGCCGCTGAGCCCGGCCCGCTGGCACCTGCTGCCGGACAACTCCACCGAGGTCCACGCCGCGCCGCTCGATCTCGGCGCCTCGCGCAAGCTCTACCTGACCACCAGCGGCGAGCGCTGGATGGCGAACCAGGACTCCCTCGTCGCCGCCCCCACGCTCGCGCCCGGACCGCTCGCGGGGGCGCTGCAGGACGCGACCGGCTTCACGTTCCTCACGAGCCACGGTCGCGTGTTCCGCGCCGCGCAGCCGCTCGGCGAGCTCGTGCCCGTGGGCGCAGGCCCCGCGGCGACGACGGTC
>CAZUZY010000105.1:0-21465 GCA_964624885.1 uncultured Polyangiales bacterium
CACGGCGCCTCGCCGGCGACGGCGCGTGGGTGAGCTGGCTCGAGGCCGGCCTGCTCGGCGGCGCCGCCGCGCGTGTGCTGACCCAGGTGCTCGCGATCCGCGTCGACCCGGAAGAAGAGCGGGGAGACGGCAAGGTGGGCCTCGAGATCTCGGTGCTCGCCGTGGCGGGCGCGGTGGGCGTCGCGATGCGGCTGCCGGCCGGCCTCGACGCGAGCTACCCGCTGGTCCTGGTCGTCGCGGCCATCGTGGCGACGTTCGCCTCGCGCCTCGTGAGCCTCGCCGCGATCCTCGTGGCCCTCGTGATGGAGGCCGGCGTGCGGCCGCCCTGGGCCGATCCCGGCTCGGCGCGCTCGCTGCTGCTGCACGGGGTCCTGCTCGCCTCGTTCGCGGGTCTCAACGCCTGGGTGCTGCGAGGTCGCCTCGAGGCCATCGCCCACCGGACACGGCGCAAGGTGGAGCGCGAGCTCGAACGCATGCGCGAGCAGGCGCGCAGCTATCGCCTCGCCGACGCCCCCGCCACGGCGAGCCTCGTGCCCCCCGCGCCCCGCTCGGTCGCCGTCGAGGCCGAGCGCGTGCAGCGGCTGGGTGTCGAGGAGATCCAGCACGCCGTCCGGTTCGCCCTCGAGCTGCTCAAGCGGAGCCTCGGCGCCCACACCGCGGTGCTGCTCATGGACGCCGGCAAGGCCCTCAAGCTCGCCGAGGTGGTCAGCGACGCGCGCGCCGTGCTCGAGGGCCCGTTCGCCCCGAGCGAGGGGGTCATCGGCGCGGTGCTGCGGCGCAAGGCCCCGGTGTCGCTGAGCGGCCTGCGCTCCGGCTACCGCATCCCCTACTACCCGACCGCGCTGCCCGAGGGCGGCCCCAGCGCCATCGTGGCGGTGCCGCTGCTCGACGAGGGCAACGTGCGCGGCGTGCTGTGCGTCGACCGCCTCGACCGCCCGTTCACCGCCCACGAGGAGGAGCTCGTCGCCTCGGCCGCCCGCTACGTGCTGCGCGCGATCGAGAACGAGCGGGTCTTCGGCCGCCTCGAGCGGGCCAAGGCCGAGCAGGACCACCTCTACGCCGCGACCCAGCGCCTCGCCGGTGCGCTGACCGAGGCCGAGGTGCTGAAGGCCGGCGTCGAGAGCGCGCGGGCCATCGCGAGCTTCGACCTCGCCGCGATCACCGTGGTGCACGACGGCGAGCGCGGCCCCAACGAGGTGTTGCACGAGGTGCGCGCCGTCGCGGGCGCCGCCGACTTCGAAGCCCTCGTCGGTCTGCGCTTCGGCGACAACGGCGGGCTCGTGGCCCAGGCGGTCAAGAGCCGCGCCACCCTGCCCCACCGCGGCGACCACGATCCCCACACCCAGGTCGTGTTCACCCGCCGTCACCCGCTGCGCATCGAGCTCGGCGACGAGCCGGGCGACGGGCTGCCCCGCGAGGCCGACGTGCGCTCCATCCTGGTCGTCCCGCTCACCCTGCACGACCGCGCGCTCGGCACGCTGGTCCTCGGCGCGCGTCGCCGCGGCGCGTTCCGCGAGTTCGCCGGCGAGGGCGCCCGCACCACCCTCGAGGTGCTCGCCTCGCACGTGGCGACGAGCCTCGCCAACGCGCGCATGCTCGCCAAGCTCGAGGAGCTCGCGACCACCGACGGCCTCACCGGCCTGCTCAACAAGCGCGTGCTGCTCGAGCTCGGGGCCCAGAAGGTCCGGGCGGCGGCCCGCTACGGCAAGGCGCTCGCGGTCATCCAGACCGACATCGATCACTTCAAGAAGATCAACGACACCCACGGCCACGACGTCGGTGACCAGGTCATCAAGGGGCTCGCCGGCATCCTGCGACGGCTCAAGCGGGGCACGGACTACGTGGCCCGCTTCGGCGGCGAGGAGTTCGTCATCATCTGCGAGGAGACCGGCGCCGAGGGCGCGGTGCAGCTCGCCGAGCGCGTCCGCGAGGAGCTCGCCCGCACCACGTTCCACGCCGGCTCGGGCCAGAGCTTCCAGGTGCAGTGCAGCCTCGGCGTGGCGACCCACCCCCACGACGGCGCGACCTGGGACGAGCTCTACAAGGCCACGGACGAGGCGCTCTACGCGAGCAAGCGCGAGGGCCGCAACAAGACGACCCTGGCGCCGGGCAGCGCCGGTCGACGCGCGGCGGGCTGAACGTCGTCGGCCGCGCGACCCCTTTTTCATGCTCTCATGCGGGGCCATGGACAAGCTCACGCTCCGCCTCCGGCGGCTCGAGGACGGTGAAGGCGAGGTCATCGAACACGAAGACGTCGAGGCCGCGATGGCCTGGCTCCGCGCGAGGCCGCCGATGATCGAGGTGCTGGGCGTCGTGTTCGAGGGCCTCTCCAAGGAGGACAACGCGCGGATGAAGGGCGCGATGCGTCCCCTCGACGACGCCGAGAAGGCGCGCATCGCGGAGCTCGACGCCGCCGAGGCCAAGAAGCGCATGGAGCGCGACATGCTCCGCCGCGCCGAGGCCGAGACCCAGTCCGCCGCCGCCAAGGCCGCGGCCAAGAACGCCGACCCCGCGCGACCGATGGAGCTCCGGTATCGCTACGACTGGACCGATCTGCAGCACGCCGACGTGAACGACGAGCGGCCGATCACCGAAGAGGCCCGCGCGGCGGTGATGGCCTGGGTGCACGAGCGCATGGAGTGGGTCGCCGATCGCGGCCAGACCATCGGCGAGGCCAAGGTGATGGTCTACCCGGCCGCGGTCCCGGCCAAGAAGGAGCGGGTGGTGTCGGGCTCGTTCGTGCCGATCTCGGCCCCGGAAAAGGGCAAGAACTGAGCGAAGGGCAAGAACTGAGCGAAGGGCGAGAACTGACGGTGGCCTAGCGGCGGTGGCGGGCCTCGACGTAGCGGAGGCCGGCCACGCCTTCGGCGCCGCGGTCCCCGGGCGGGGTGTCGAACCACGCGGCGAGGATCTCCTTGGCCATGTCGTCGGAGAGCGTGCGGTGGCTCAGGCACAGCACGTTGGCGTGGTTCCACACGCGGGCGGCGGCGGCGGTGCCCGGGTCGCCGGCGAGCGCGGCGCGGATCCCTCGGACCTTGTTGGCCGCGATGCTGATGCCGGTGCCGGTCCAGCAGAGGAACACGCCTTCGTCGCAGTCTCCGCGCGCCACCGAGAGCGCGGCCTCCTCGGCGACGGACGCCCACGGGGACTCGGCCCCCGACGCGACGGCGCCGAACGGCACGACCACGTGGCCACGCCGCTCGAGCTCGGCGCGCAGCGTGGCGTGCACCGGGTACGGCTCGTCGGCGGCGAGCGCGATGCGCATCACTCGAAGCGACACTTGTCGGCGGTCTCGATGTCCTTGGCGGCCATCATGCAGTCGAACACCTGCCGCTTCCAGCCCTTGAGGCAGCGCGGCTTGGCCTTGTTCTTGGCCTCGTCGTGCACGTCCTTCTCGTTGTCCGGGGTGTTGAACGGCGGAGAGGCGAGCCGGCCCATGGGCGGCTTCTTCTCCTTCTGCACGACCAGCTGGGCGAGGTGCTCCGAGACCTGCTCGCACTCGTCCGCGCTGGCGATGGCGGGCTTGCAGGCGGGCACGAGAGACGCGGAGAAGAGGGCGAGGACCAGGACGTGGCGCACGCCTGCCGGTTACCACATCGCGGTCCTCCGGCCCATCGCGGCCAACCGAGCGGACTGGACCGCGTTTTCTGGCATTTGGTCGGACAGGTGGTAGCTTCTGCCCCATGAAGACGTCCTTTGGTCTCCTCGCGGTCCTCTGCCTCGCCTCGTTCGCCGTCGGCTGCAGCGACGACGCACCGGCCACGACGACCGACACCGGCACGGTCGACTCCGGCAGCGGCGTCGACACGGGCGGCACCGTCGACACCGGCACCGCGACCGACACCGGCCCGGGCAGCGACGCCAGCGAGACGGGCAGCGACGGCGGGACCAAGCTCGACTGCGCGAGCTACTGCGACAAGGTGACCGCCAACTGCACGGGCGCCAACGCGCAGTACCCGAGCAAGGCGTTCTGCCTCAACATCTGCGCGCGCTTCGACGTCGGCACCGCGGCGGACAAGACTGGTGACACGCTCGGCTGCCGCCTGTTCCACGCCGGCGAGGCGGCGACGGACGCGGCCACGAGCTGTCGTCGCGCCGGCATGACCGGCGGCCTCACCTGCGGCACCGACCGCTGCGCGAGCTACTGCAAGATCGCCATCGCCCAGTGCAAGCCGGCCTCGGGGCTCATCGCGGGCACGCCGTTCACCGACGAGGCCGACTGCAAGACCAAGTGCGCCGCCGTGACCTTCAACAGCACCGCGGGCGAGATCGAGCAGACCAAGGGCACGCTCAACTGCATGCAGTACCACCTCGAGGCGAGCTACGAGGCGACGGACGGCTCGAGCGCCACGCTCCACTGCCCGCACCTCACCACCGGCTCGGGCCCCTGCAAGCCGCTCTGATTCGGCGCGCGGTCCGGAGGGCGCACTGACTTCGCGACCGCTGCGGCTGCTCGGGCTGTCGGGGAGCCTCCGCCAGGCCTCGCAGAACCGCGGGCTCCTGCGGGCGTTCGGCCGCGCCCTCCCCGAAGGCGTCACCCTCACCACCTTCGAGCGGCTGGGGGCGATCCCGCTGTTCGACGAGGACCTCGAGCAGAACGGGCGCCCTCCGGCGGCGCAGGAGCTCGTCGAAGCGATCGCCGCCTGCGACGGGCTCGTCCTCGCCACGCCGGAGTACAACCACAGCACCTCGGCGGCCCTCAAGTGCGCCATCGAGTGGGTGTCGCGGCCGCCCGCGACGACACCGCTCCGCGGCAAGCCGGTGGCGCTGATGGGCGCGTCACCCACGGGGAGTGGCACCATGCGCGCGCAGCACCACCTCCGACAGATGCTGTTCCCCACGGGCGCGCTGGTGATGGGGGCGCCGGAGCTGGTCGTCTCGCGCGCCCCTGCCCTGTTCGACGCCGGGGAGCTGGTGGACGCCGAAACGCTGCAGCAGCTCGAGCGCCACGCCCGCGCGTTCGTCGCCTGGATCCACCGGCTCGACTGAACGGCGAGGCGCGACCGCGGCGACCGGGCGGCATCCCACGCGGACCATGGCCTTCACCCGCGACTCCGTGCCCGATCAGACCGGCAAGATCATCGTCGTCACCGGCGGCAACAGCGGCATCGGCTTCGAGGCCGCCCGGGTGCTCGCGGCCAAGGGGGCCACCGTGGTGCTGGCCTGTCGCGACGCCGCCAAGATGCGCGCCGCCAAGGAGCGCCTGCGCGCCGAGCGACCGGCCGCGAAGGTCGAGGAGATCGTGCTCGATCTCGGCTCGCTCGCCGCCGTACGCACCGCCGCCGCGGCGATCGCGGAGCGCTGGCCGGCGATCGACGTGCTGGTGAACAACGCCGGTGTCATGGCGATCCCCGATCGCAAGACCGCCGACGGGATCGAGATGCAGATGGGCACCAACCACTTCGGGCACTTCGCCCTCACCGGGCTCCTCCTGCCGCGGCTGCTCGCCGCGCGCGAAGCACGGGTGGTCACCGTGTCGAGCATGCTCCACCGGCGAGGTCACCTCGTGTTCGAGGACCTGCCGCGCCCGGCCCGGTACGACGCGAACAAGCAGTACGCCGCGAGCAAGCTCGCCAACGTGCTGTTCGCCAAGGAGCTCGATCGGCGCCTGAAGGCTGCCCGGCTCGGTGTGATCAGCACCGCGTGCCACCCGGGGTACTCGGCGACCAACCTGCAGTTCGTGGGCCCCGACATGGAGGGCTCGTCGCTCAAGCGCGCGGTGATGAGCTTCGCCAACGCGGTCCTCGCCCAGTCCGCGGAGATCGGGGCCGAGGGCACGCTCTACGGCGCGACCGGCACCGACCTGGCGGGCGGGGAGTACCTCGGGCCGACGGGGCCGATCGGCCTGCGCGGCCACCCGGAGAAGGGCCGGACGAGTGCCGAGGCCGACGACCGCGAGGTGGCCCGCAAGCTCTGGGAGATCTCGGAGGAGCTCACCGGCGTGCGGTTCGCCTTCGAGGTCGCGCGCAACCAAGAGAGCGTCTCCGCGTAGACTCCGTGCATGGGCCCGACCACGCGTGCGCTGTTCGCCGAGGTGTACGCGCACCCGGACGACGACGCGCCGCGCCTCGTGCTCGCCGATCACCTGCTCGAGCTCGGGGACCCGCGCGGACAGTTCCTCGCGCTGCAGCTGGCCAAGGGGAAGGCGACGCCCGCCGCGCGACGGAAGGAGAAGGCGCTGCTCGAGAAGCACCGCGCGGACTGGCTCGGACCGCTGGCCGAGGTCGTGAACCCCTATCACCACGTGTTCCGCCGCGGCTTCCTGGCCGAGGCGATGGTGGACTTCGGCGGCCGCACCCTGCCCCCCGCCGACGAGTGGGCGACGGTCGAGCGGCTCCGGCTGCGTGGGGACCGCACCGTCGAGGCCCCGACCCTGCTGGACAGCCCGTTCGGTGCGTTGCGGGAGATCGAGGCCCTCGACGTCGGCACGCTCGCGACGATGGTCACGCGACCCGAGGCCTACCCGCGCCTCACCACGCTCTCGCTCGCGGGGCTCTCCTTCGAGCAGTCCCCGCGGGCCCGCGAGGCGGTGCGGCGCATCCCGGCCCTGCCACGCGTCGACGACGTCTCGCTGACCCTGAACCGCCACCCGTGGACGGTCGAGGACTTCGCCTGGGTCTACGACGGCGACCTCGTCCGTCGCCTGCGGCGCCTCGAGGTCCGCCTCTCGCAGCCCCTCGACGTCGCCGGCTGGTGCGCAGCGATCGAGGCCCGCGCGCCGGACCTGCAGGAGCTCGTGGTCGCAACCGGCTACTTCTCCTTCGCGTTCCAGCGGGGCCCCGACGCAGCGCTGTCGGCCCTGCGGGTGCTCTGGCACGGCGTCAGCAACGACGCGCGTCACCTCACCGCGGTGAGCTCGGCCCTCCGCGGCCTGCCCCTCGACGCCCTGACCTCGTTCGCGCTCGACCTCGGCGAGACGCGCTTCTCGCCGAACCAGCTCGCGCCCCTCCGCAACCTCGTCGCGCGCCAGACCCGGCTCAGCCGATGATCATCCCCTCGCTGAGGAGGCGACCCTCCTTGAAGCGGCGGAGGTTCCAGCGGTCGAACAGCGGCAGCGGGGTCTGCTCGACCAGGTACTGCGCGAGCAGCTTGCCCATGACGGGGGCCATCATGAACCCGTGGCCCATGAACCCGGACGCCTGGTGGAAGCCCTCCACCTCGTCGACGGGGCCCACGATGGGGTTCGCGTCGGGCGTGAGGTCGTAGCAGCCCGACCACTGCCGCAGCACCTTCACCGCGCCGAGCACGGGCACCGTGCGCAGGAGGGCGTTGGCGTAGAGCCCGAGGAAGCGGGCCGACGACTGGTGGTCGACGCCGTGGGGGACGTGCTCGTTCGAGACCCCACCGACGATCTCGCCGCGCATGGACTGGGAGAAGTAGAGGCCGGTGTCGAGGTCGGCGACCAGGGGCAGGAGCCAGGGCTTGAGGGGCTCCGTCGAGCAGATCTCGTGGCGGTGCGGCGTGTTGGGCAGCTCGACCCCGAGCAGGCGGGCCACCTCGGGCGACCAGGCGCCGGCCGCGTTGACCACGGTGTGGGTCGCGATGCGCCCCTTGCTCGTGCGCACGGCCTCGATGCGGGTCCCGACGTTGGCGGTGTCGAACCCGAGCACCTCGGTGTGGGTGTGCACCTCGACACCGAGCTTCTGCGCCGCCTGGGCGTAGCCCCACACGAACGGCCAGGGGAACACCACCCCGTCGTCCGGGTTGTAGGAGGCGAGCACGACGCCCGCGGTGTCGAGCTCGGGGACGATGCGCTTGGCCTCACGCGGGGTGAGCAGCTCGGTGCGCAAGCCACACGATTGCTGGAGCGTGACGGAGGCGCGGAGCTGCTCGGCGCGGCTCTCGCTCCGCGTGAGGAACAGGTATCCACCTTGGCGAAACCACACGTTGATCTTCATCTCCGAGGCGAACTCGGAGCAGATGCGGATGGACTCCTGCATGAGGCGGATGTTGGCCTCGCTCGACCACTGCGCGCGCACGCCTCCGCCGTTGCGACCGGACGCGCCGCCGCACAGGTAGCTCTTGTCGACCACCACCACGTCGCGCACGCCCGCGCGGGCCAGGTGGTAGGCCACCGACAGCCCCATGATGCCGCCGCCGACGACGACGATCTCGGCCGAGCTCTTCACGGCCACGCACCGTAGCAAACTTGGCCGCGCGCGCCGACGTTGCGTAGCGACGAGCGAATGCTGCGAAGAACTCTCTCGACGTTCGTGGCCATAGCGCTCTTTTCGTTCGCCCCCGTGGTGAGCGCCGGGGCGATCGAGGTCGGCGAGGTGAGCGGCGCGAACGCCCTTCCCGCCGAAGATCTGGCGACGCTACGCAAGGTGCTCGCGACCGAGGTGGGCAAGCTCGAGGTCCCGAAGGGCACCACGATCGTGGTGAGCGCCAACGTGGTCAAGCTCGAGACGACCCAGGAGAAGAACAGCGCGACGACCACCTGTGCGGTGTCGCTCGCGGTCCGCGACGGCAAGACCGGCGCGCTCCGGGGGCTCACCTCGGGGACCAGCGTCGTCACCACCAAGCCCGGTGACAAGAGCGCGCGCTCGCAGGGCATCGAAGGCGCAGTGCAGGGCGCGACCCGCGGCCTGCCCAAGTTGATGAAGCCATAGGAGGCGGAAATGAAGCAGGAACGTCGTCGTCACAAGGTCCTCGTCACTCGCAACACGGAGTATCACTTCCGCGATCGCCTCTGCGTCGCCGTCCGCGACCGCCGCAGCGGGGATTTCCTGCCCGGGCACCTCGCCCTCAAGCGCGAGATGGCCGGCGGCGTGTTCCGCGTGGCCAACGGCACCCTCGTGCCGCGCCAGGACGAGCCCACGGTGGGCGAGGCCATGTACTTCCTCGCGGATGGTCTCGACCTCGTGACCAGCCCGATCGTGAAGATCGAGCGCCCCGAGAAGGACATCGTCCGCACGTATCGCTTCTAGCGCCGAACCTCGACGGAGCCGGGGCGCGCGTCTAGCGTCCGGCGCATGTCCACCCTCGGCGTCATCGTCTGCAGCACGCGCCCTGGTCGCGTCGGGCTGCCCATCGCGCAGTGGTTCGTCGAGCACGCGAGAGCGCACGGCAAGTTCGCGGTCGAGCTCGTCGATCTGCAAGAGGTCGCGCTGCCCATGCTCGACGAGCCCAAGCACCCGCGGCTCGGCGACTACCAGCACGAGCACACCAAGGCCTGGAGCCGCCGCGTGAGCGCGCTCGACGCGTTCGTGTTCGTCACCCCCGAGTACAACTACGGCTCACCGCCCGCGCTCGTGAACGCGCTCCACTACCTGTACAAGGAGTGGAACTACAAGGCCGCGGGGTTCGTGAGCTACGGCGGCCTCTCGGGCGGCACGCGCTCGGTGCAGATGACCAAGCAGTTCCTGACCACGCTCAAGGTGATGCCCTTGCCCGAGGCGGTGAACGTCGCGTTCTTCAACACCCTGATGGAGAACGGTGCGTTCCGCGGCTCGGAGGCGCTGGAGAGGTCTTCGGTGGCGATGCTCGACGAGCTCCACCGCTGGACCGAGGCCCTGCGCACGCTGCGTTGACGGATGCCGCCGTCGTCGCGAACATGACCCGATGGCGCTGACCCCCTGCCACCACTGCCGTCGTCACGTCCGCGCGCACGAGCGCTGCCCGTTCTGCCTCGCCGACGCGCCTTCGTCCAGCGCGGGCGGGTCGACGCTCTAGGTGGCCGCCCCGCCGTACCACGACGAGATCCTGCGCTCGGTCGCGGAGGACGTGCGCGCGACGCTGGCGGGAGAGCTCGGCGATCAGCCGCTCGCGGCGTTGATCGACGAGGTGTTCGCGCTGAACGACACGCTCGTCGCCGCGCTCGACGCGAAGGATCCCGAGCCGCTGCGCCGACTGCCCGTGTGTCGTCCCGGCTGCGACTCCTGCTGTCGCCTCCACGTGGTGTTCGTCACGCCCGCCGAGGCCCTGCGCATCGCCGACCACGTGCGCGCGACGCGTACGCCGGCGGAGGTCGAGGCGTTGATCGCCGCGTTGCGGGAGGTCGCGCCGCGCGTCGCGGAGATGACCGTGAAGGAGCGCGCGGAGGCACGGGTCCCCTGCCCTCTGCTCGACGCGCACGGCGCGTGCAGCGTGCACCCCGCGCGGCCGCTGCTGTGTCGCGCCTACAACTCGTGCGACGTCGCGGCGTGCCTCACCGCGTTCGGCGCCGGCGACCCCGAGACGAAGCTGGTGAGCAACCTGAACCAGGCGGTCGTGGGCAAGACGCTGTTCGCGGCGCTGGTCCTCGGCGGCGGCGTCGGTCGCGACCTCGGTCCGCTCGAGCTGATCCACGGCGTGCTCACGGCACTGACGGCGGAGGACGCGACGGAGCGCTGGCTGCGCGGCGAGCCCGTGTTCTCTCCGGAGCAGGCGCGGGTGAGCCGCGAGGCCGCGGAGGGCTGGGAGGTGTTCGTCGCCCGCGAGGCGAGCCGGAAGTAGACTCGGGCGATGCGTGCGGTGCTGGGTCTGTGGATGGCGGCCGCGCTCGCGGGGTGTCGGGGTGCCGTCGCGCCCTCGAACGGCCCAGACGACTCGCCGGACTGTGAGACCGTCCTCGAGCCTGGACCCGCGGACACCGAACCCACTCTGCTCGGCTTCCGCACCACCATGGGTGCCCGGTACCACCTCGATGCCCTCTGCATCGCCGTCGACCGGCGGTCGCTGCTGACCCACGCGCAGCAGAAGGCCGTCGTCGACCAGGGCCAGGGTGCCTTCTTCGACTGGCAGGGCAGACTGGCGAAGGGGGCGCACACCCTGACCGTGTGGCTCGCGTTCAGCGGCCGCGGCGCCGCGCAGGGCTATCGATTCGTGGTGAAGTCCAAGCGCGCCATCACCCTCGAGCCGTGCGTGCGCACGGACGTCGTCGCCTACGAGCAAGAGGGGCCGCTGGAGGAGCGGCCGGCCATCCGGTACGAGGTGCGTCCGGTGGCTGGCTGCACGCCGTGACTCATGGCGCGGCCGGGGCCTCGCTCGTCGAGAGGAGGCCGTGGCGCCGCCAGCGCCGCAGCGCGCCCCTGGACGCCGTCGCACCACGCCACCGACGAGCAAGGGTCGAGGCGCGTGGGCACCTGGTGCTTCTTGAAGTGGAAGAGCACGTAGGCGAGTGCGAACCGGACCTCGCGCGGGGTGCGCAGGGCACGCGTGTGGTAGCGGTCGTCGAGCACCCGCCCGCTTCGCCCCGCGGCCCGGTTGACCGCGCGCGCGACTCGAACGGCGAGCGAGCGCGCGCCCTCTCGCAGCGCGGCCGAATCGTTCGCTTCGACCACGAGGCGCCCTCGCGACACGCCGCCGTCCCGCGCGGGCGGCACGCCCGTTGCTCCACGAAGACCATGCGCTGGCTCTTGCTCTCCCTCGTGCTGCTGACGGGCTGCTACCGCTCGACGAAATCCTGCAAGACCGAGTGTGGCTTGCACGGGCTCTACCCCAAGGGCGTCGCCGCGAGCGCCGACCCTGTGTACGGCGGACAGTGCCTGTGCGGCCCATGGGAGCCGCCGCCCGACGAGGCGGCGACAGGCTGCACCAAGGACACCGAGTGCAAGGGCGAGCGGGTCTGCCGGCAGGGCCGGTGCGAGGACCCGTCCTAGCCGACGACGACGTTGATGATCTTGCCGGGCACGAAGAGGAACTTCTTCTCCGTCTTGCCGGCGAGGAACGGCTGCGCCTCGGCCGCCCCGGCCACCGCCGCGCGCGCGTCGGCCTCGCTCGCGTCGCGGCGCAGGCGGGCCTTCGCGCGCAGCTTGCCGTTCACCTGGATGGGGATCTCGACCACGTCGTCCACCACCAGCGCCGGGTCGAACGTGGGCCACGGCTCGTGCGCGAGCGAATCCTTGCCGCCGAGGCGCTCCCAGAGCTCCTCGCCGAGGTGGGGGGCGAACGGCGAGAGCAGGAGCGCCAGCGTGCGCGCCGCGCTCGCCGGCACCCTGTCGAGCTCGGCGAGCCGGTTCACCAGGATCATCATCGCGGAGATGGCGGTGTTGAACCGCAGGCCCTCGATGTCGGCGCTCACCTTCTGCACCGTCTTGTGCAGGAGGCGCAGCGACTCGTCGTCGAGCGGCGCGTCGCCCTCGGCGGCCACGCAGACGTTCCAGGCGCGATCGAGGAAGCGTCGCACGCCCACCACGCCGTCGGTCGCCCACGGCTTCACCGCCTCGAGCGGCCCCATGAACATCTCGAACACGCGGAGCGCGTCGGCGCCGAACTTCTGGATGATGTCGTCGGGGTTGACGACGTTGCCGCGCGACTTGCTCATCTTGTGGGCGCGCGCGTCGACGACGACGTCGGGGGCGTCGACCAGGACGAACTTGCCGCCCTTCTTCTGGGTCTGGTCGGGGCGGACCTTGACCACCACCACGCGCGCGCGGTCGCCCTTGCGGCGCAGCTCGTGGTCGTCGTCCTCCTCCACGTCGTCGGGCGAGACCCACGCGTCGTGGCTGTCCTTGTAGGCCGTGTACTCCACCTCACCCAGGATGAGCCCCTGGTGGACGAGCTTCTGGAACGGCTCCGCGTGCTTCACGACGCCGCAGTCGAACAGCACCTTGTGCCAGAACCGGGCGTAGAGCAGGTGGAGCACCGCGTGCTCGCTGCCGCCGACGTAGAGGTCCACCGGCATCCACGCGTCGTAGGCCGCGTCGTCGAAGATGCGCGCGTCGTTGTGCGGATCGAGGAAGCGCAGGTAGTACCAGCACGAGCCCGCCCACTGCGGCATCGTGTTGGTCTCGCGCGCGAACCAGCGACCTTCTTTCTGGAAGAAGCGCCAGTCGAGCGCGCGGGCGAGCGGGCCCGAAGGATCGTCCCCGGGCTTGAAATCGGCCAGATCGGGCAGCCGTACGGGCAGCTCGCTCTCCTCGACGGCGATCGGCTGGTCGTAGCGGATGGTGTGTGCGCCCCGGCGCGGGTCTTCGACCCCCGCCCCGAGCTCCACGGGGAAATAGACCGGGATCGGCTCGCCCCAGTAGCGCTGGCGCGAGAACACCCAGTCGCGCAGCTTGTACTGCACCTTGCGCGTGCCGAGGCCCTGGGCCTCCACCCAGTCGATCATGGCGGCCTTCGCCGCCTCGGTGTCCTTGCCGTCGAGGAAGCCGGACCGCACGGCGACGCCGTCGTCGACGAAGGCCTCCTTCCAGGTGGCCGCGTCCGCGAGCGCGCCGTCCTTGCTCACCACCTGCACGATGGGGAGCCCGAACACGCGGGCGAACTCGAAGTCGCGCTCGTCGTGCCCCGGCACGCTCATGATCGCGCCGGTGCCGTAGTGACCGAGGACGAAGTCGGCGACCCACACCGGGATCGGCTGGCCGGTGGCCGGGTTGGTGGCGAACGCACCGGTGGGCACGCCGCTCTTCTTCTTGCCGAGCGCGGTGCGCTCCATGTCCGACTTGCGGGCCACCTCGAGCACGTAGGCGTCGACGGCGGCCTTCTGCGCGGGGGTGGTGATCTGCGCCACCAGCGGGTGCTCGGGGGCGAGGACCATGTACGTGGCGCCGAACATGGTGTCGGGTCGCGTGGTGAAGACCCGGATCTTCGCGTCGTGCCCGACGACCGCGAAGTCACACTCGGCGCCCTCGGAGCGCCCGATCCAGTGGACCTGCTTGTCCTTGGTCTCGGGCCAGTCGAGGCCGGCGAGATCGTCGAGCAGGCGGTCGGCGTAGGCGGTGATCTTCAGGGTCCACTGGCGGAGCGGCATGCGCACCACCGGGTGGCTGCCGCGCTCGCTGCGACCATCGATGACCTCCTCGTTGGCGAGCACCGTGCCGAGCGCCGGGCACCAGTTGACCGGGGTCTCGGCCTGGAACGCGAGCCCGCGGTGGAACAGCTTGAGGAAGATCCACTGGGTCCAGCGGACGTAGCGCTCGTCGGTGGTGGCGAGCTCGCGCGACCAGTCGTACGAGAAGCCGAGCGCCTGCAGCTGGCGCCGGAAGTTGTCGATGTTGTTCTTGGTGGTGACCGAGGGGTGCGTGCCGGTGTTGATGGCGTGCTGCTCGGCGGGGAGACCGAAGGAGTCCCACCCCATCGGGTGCAGGACGTCGTAGCCCTTCATCCGGGCGTGGCGGCACACGATGTCGGTCGCCGTGTAGCCCTCGGGGTGGCCCACGTGGAGCCCCGCGCCCGACGGGTACGGGAACATGTCGAGGGCGTAGAGCTTGGGGTGCCCGGCGCGACGGACGGCGCGGAACGGCGCGTGGGTGCGCCAGTGGGCCTGCCACTTGGGCTCGATGTCGGCGGGGGTGTAGCGAGGGCGTTCGGACACGGGGCCGAAATAGCACGACCGTCGACGAGCAGAGCGGCGATGCGTCCCCTCCATGGGGAGCTCGCAACGGGCGGTCACGAACGGCCGGCTCGACCGACCCATGGGGCGGTCTCTCCACCGGGACCCGTGCTACCCTGACGGAAATCGAGCCTCGGAGTCGGAGGATTCTGGATGCGCCGGGCACTACGCCTTCCCTACATCGCGACCGACCAGGAGCTCTTCACCCGCCATGACGGCTCGAGCCCGGAGCACCGTCGCGTGCTCGGGACGCGAGAAGCCATGGGGTGCGTCGCTCGCTGGGTCGACGACCATCGCTCGTACTCGAGCCTCGTGCGGCTGTTCCACGATCGTGGCAACACGTTCCAGCACGGCGTCGACGAGCAGCGACGGCGCGCCCTCCTCGCCGAGTGGCTGCGGCACCAGATCGAGGTCGGCGTGTTCCAGGTGGCCGATCTGCACCCACCGCCCCCCCTCCCTCCGAACCCGAACGCCAAGGCCGCGAAGGCGGTGAAGGAGGAGTTCATCCCGCCGACGGAGAAGGTGGAGGACGTCTTCTTGCTGGTCGCCGAGGTGAAGCTGGTGGGCGACACGCCGCTCATCAACCACGCTGTCCGGGTCCTCGATCCCGACAGCGGCGAGGTGGTGGCCGAGACCACGACCAACGAGAACGGCGTGGTGCGCACCGAGGTCCCGAAGAAGAAGACCTACCGCATCGAGATCGTCGACGACGACCACGACCTCCACGAGTGGAACACCGTGCACGCGCCGCACCCGATGCTGCGCGTCCGCTTCGTCGACGCCGCGGGTGCTCCGGTGCCCCACGTCGAGGCCACGGTGAAGGACCTCGAGGGCAACGCTGTCGAGGTGATGGGCGACGAGGACGGCCTGCTCGAGATGCCGGCGCACCTCACGCTCCACCAGGTGATCATCGGCGAAGACACCCACTGGGTCCACGCCCTGCTCCACCGCGACGGCGTGGACGATGCCTACGAGATCGTCGTCGCTGCGGAGCTCGAGGAGGGCGGCGACGGCATCGATCCCGAGGATCGTCTCACGCGGTCGTGGGAGCACGGCCACGACTTCGACGACGGTGACGACGACGGAGACTACGCATGAGCGGCAGCAAACCGAAGAAGCCCCCGCCCCCGCCGAAGCCGGAGAAGCCCTACAAGAGGACGACCATCTCGGGGCCCGAGAAGATCTTCAAGATCTGCGAGGACCTGCGGACCTTGGATACCGACGGGTACAACCCGTACAACCCCGGCTTCCTCGCGAAGATCAAGGGGTACGGCATGGCGCAGCGGAAGGGCACCGTGTGCTCGCCGTTCACCGGCAACGTGATCGGTTGCGCCCTCGATCCCAATTACGATTCGAAGGATCCGGCCAAGGACGAGTTCGAGCCGCTCTTCAACGACGGCAAGGACGCGTTGCCGTTCGCCACGTTCTACAACGAGCACAACGGCAAGAACCGCATCGCCGGTTCGCTGGTCGACTACGAGATCGGCGAGTCCATCAAGGACCCGAAGAAGATGCGCAAAGGCGACGTCCTCGGCATCGACTGGACCTACGGTGGCGGCCACGCGGTGTTCTGCTGGGACGTCCACCTCGACGCCAACGGCGACGTCGACTGCTTCCAGTACCTCGGCGCCAACGGACACCTCGCGGGCCAGAAGTTCGCGCTGGACGACAAGGGCCTCGAGGATGCGAAGGCCAAGGTCAAGGCCGGGACCGACCACAGCGACGTCCTCGGCGGGTTCGGGGTCACCATCGGCGGCTGCTCGGGCAAGACCTGGCTCGACGGCGAGCCGGCGACCTACAAGTCCGAGGTCAAGGACTTCGAGATCGAGGTCGACGACGGAGTCGACCCCGTCACGCAGAAGAAGAAGAAGAAGAAGGTCAAGTCGAAGTACCAGGTCGTCGCAGTGAGCTGCACCAAGGAAGGCACGCTCAAGAAGGCGAAGGACAAGATCTTCGTCGACGGCGACGAGGAGATCTCCAAGAAGGGCACCTGGCTCGCGATCCCCGGGGTCAAGAAGAAGAACATCGACCAGACGTTCGCCAAGGGCCGCACGATCCTCGAGACCGTCGGCTCGCTGCAGATCGGGCGCATGTTCTACTCGAGCACGCCCTCGCAGCCCGCCGAGCACAAGCCGGTCGCCCCCACCCCCACCGCGCCCCCCACCCCCAAGACCGCCGGCCACACCGAGGCGCCCGCGCAGGTCGTCAAGGGCGACGACCTCAAGGTGAACCCGCGGGCCAAGGAGAAGGTCAAGCCCGTCCCCGCGCAGCAGGAGAAGGACAAGACCCTCTACTGGCAGCACTTCGTCGAGCACGCGCTGCAGATCTTCTACGCCGCCAAGTGGATCGACAAGGACCCGGGCAAGAGCGACGACATCAACGATCCGAAGACGCAGGCGGCGCTCAAGGCCTACCAGACCCTCTTCGATCTGAAGCCCGACGGGAAGATCGGCCCCAAGACCCTCGCCTCGATCGCCCTCGAGCTCCCCATCTGCGTCGGCCAGCTGGGCGCGCAGTATCTCCTCCACAAGCTCTGGACGGGGAAGCAGCTCTCCAGCGACCCCGGGGTCGCCGACGGCACCGCCCACGACAAGGCCAAGGCCGCCGTCGAGGAGTTCCAGCAGAAGCACGGGCTCAAGCCCACCAAGGTCCCCGACTCGAAGACACAGGCCAAGCTCAAGGAGGTGGTCGACTCGCACAAGCCGACCGCCGACAAGCCCGGCCTCAAGCCGCAGATCACCAGCCTCTACTGGGTCGGCAACACCATCGACCCGGGTGGCAGCGGCAAGCTGCGCCTGCACTCGGTCGACCTCAAGGTCTGCGAGGAGTGCACGATCCACCTGCACGACGAGGTGAGCAACAAGGACGTCGACGCGACGGTGAAGCTGAGCGTGGACGCGACGGAGAGCGAGGTCGACGTGCCGATCCCGTTCGCCACCGGGGCCTCGGTCCAGGCCAAGGTGGTCACCCAGTCGGCGGGCGAGATCGCCACCGTGGCCGCGCTCCACGTGGGTCGCGGCACCGAGCAGGCCGACTGGCGCCAGTTCATCGACAAGGACTCGGTGCCCGACGACGTCCTCGAGAAGATCAAGCGCAACCGCGCGCGCTGGCCGCTCAAGAAGATCTCGCTCGTCACCAAGGGCAAGTACGCCGGGGCCAAGCACTACAACTACGGCCCGCCGGACTCCCACGGCAAATGGGCGCGCGAGTACATCAAGACCGAGAAGGTCGACAAGGCGACCGGCCTACAGGACAAGCACATCGCGCAGGTCTTCGTCGAGATGATGAAGAGCGAGAAGGGCTCGGAGGGCCAGCCCGCGAGCTTCCAGACCTACGACAACCAGATCGTCACCTGGGGCGTGGGCTTCGGCGGCATGGGCGACGGCGTCCACATCTTCGACCAGCTCAACACCGACAGCAAGATGCAGCGCCTGCTGGACGACCTCGGTGTCCAGTACTTCGGCGGCCGCTATCACGTGGTCCACCTCGGCGACAAGAAGGTGGTCTCCAGCAAGGAGATCACCAAGGAGGTGCACGGCAAGGGCAAGCACGCCGGCGAGGTCAAGATCAAGCACGTCGGCTGGAGCCACGGCCCGCCGCTCGAGGCCTGGCGTGACCAGATGGACGCGATGAGCGCCATCATCAGCATCTCCGAGGACACCTCGTACCGGGTCCAGATCATCGAGGCGCAGTGGCGGGTGTACCTCGCCAACTCCTCGACCTGGTCCGGCCAGGACAAGATCTTCTCCCTCTCCCTCTACTACCTCATCACCCACTCGCAGCACTGGCTGCCGGCGCTCGCCAAGCGGGGCTTCCACGTGGACCAGGAGTGGCAGGCCATCGGCGCGAGCACGCCCTCGTACGACACCGACAAGAAGCTCGCCCAGCGGCTGCTGAACGGGTTCCTCGGGATCGGCAAGGGCATGTGGGCGGACGACAAGCCGAAGCTGTGGAAGGAGGTCCACCGCCGCGTGAACGACGACCTCTGGACGCGGTTCAAGGTCGACGCCAAGAAAGAGGGCTTCGACGCGGGGGACTTCGTCTACACCGTCGAGGAGTGAGCTCCGACTAGCGGGCTTCGTCGGGGAACCACACCCCGTCGAAGTCCTCGGCGCGGAACGGCAGATCGAGCCGCGGACGGCGCGGACACGGCCCCTCGATCAGCGCCGGCCCCTTGGGGAACCGGGTCGGGTAGTAGAGGCGCTGGAACAGGGTCGACATCGCCCGCTCGCCCCAGTGCTCGAGCGCGCGGAGCTCGGCCTGCACCGCCGGCACGCGGCAGGTCGCGATGGCCGTGTCGACCGCCGCGAGGTCCCACGCCGTCGGCTCCACCGCCTCGTCGACAGGGTGCCCGTCGTGCGGGGTCGGCGAGGCCGTGCGGAACAGCGACGGCTCGCCGTCGTGGGCGAACGGATCGACGTAGTCTCCCCCCAGCCACACGTTGAAGTGCACGTGCGGCGTGCTCCAGGGGAACATCAGGAAGCCGTCGATGCCGCTCATGCCCGACAGCGCGATCGGCTGCCCGCGGGTCACGCGTTCGCCCACCGAGACCAGCGCCCGCGAGAGGTGGTTGCTGGTCGTCACGAGCCCTCCGCCGTGGTCGACGAACACCTTGAGACCGCCGCGGTCGAACTCGCTCGAGATGCGCAGGACCCGCCCCGGCGCCGCCGCGACGACCACCGTGCCGGGCGCGACGGCGAAGTCGGTGCCGTTGTGGCTGTCGTAGGACAGGTTGCCGCCGCGGAAATCGCGGACGCGCGTCTTGCGGACGCTCCAGCCGTCCTCGAGCGGCGGGCGCAGGTGGTTGAACAGGTTGTAGATGGGCACGAGCCGACCGTGCGCCGGCAGCCCGAGCCACAGCGGCAGCGAGAGCCGCGGCTTGAGGATGCCGAGGCTCGAGAGGCCGAAGCGGGATTTCGGGGTCCACGGGTCTCCCCGCAGCGCCCGCAGCGCCTCGCGGCTCCGCTGACCGAACGGCGAGAGACCGAACACCTCGAGCGGCGTGATCACAGGGGGACCTCCTCGAGGAAGGGGACGGTGCCGACCGACACCGAGGGCGCGGCGGCGTGGAAGCGATCGCGGAGGCGCGGCAACGAGAGCGCGGGGAGCGCGTGCAGGGGCTGGTCGAGCGGGCGGAAGAAGTCGTCCCAGTGACCGAGCACGATCTGCCGCGGCGAGAGGTGCCGCACGACGCGCTCCGGGATGGCGCGCGACGACGTCCACCCCGCCACGGTGAAGAACAGGGTGTCGACGGCGCGGCGCGGCACGCTCTCCTCGACCAGCTCGGCGCTCCCGAGGTGGAAGAACGTGCGCCCGGCCACGGTGACCTCGACGGCGAACACCGCCCCGCACTTGTAGCCGCCGACGGTGGTGGGGACCGCGTCGCAGTCGGCGATCTCGCCGGCCGCCGGCACGCGCCCGAGCAGGAGGCGGGAGTGCGCGCTCGGGAAGAACTCGAGCCGGAACGGCCCGACCTCGGTCACGAAGGTGCCGCGGCGCAGGGCGCCCTCGACGTCGACGACCTGCGAGGGGGGGACGCCGTCGGCCCGACACAGCACGGCGGCGGAGGTGGAGCCGAACACCGTGGCCCGCGTGGTGCGCGCGACCAGTGGCACGTCGAGCACGTGGTCGAAGTGCGTGTGGCCGACCACGATGGCGTCGGCGCGACCCACGTGGCGGGTGACGACCGCGGCGTCCGGGCGCAGGTCGCCGCGCAGGCACCGGCCGAGCGAGGCGCGGGTGAGGTAGGGGTCGAACAGCACGACGTGCTCACCGGCCCGCAGCGAGAACCCCGCCGTGCCGAGCCATCGGACCCAGACCGGCTGGTTCGTCGGGCCCGCCGGGGCGCCGGTGATCCCGCCGAGCGGCGACCCGAGGAGAATCTGCTCGTGGAACGGCCTCACGACGCGCAGAACGGTAGCACCCTCTCGACGCTGGGCCGATCCGTGTTTACGGTCGCGCGATGCGTACGAGCAAAGACGTCGAGGCCTACCTCCTGCGGATGGGTCGTCGCTTCCACGAAGTGGCCGAGGGCACCTGGATCGTGCGGGCCGAGCGCGAGGAGACCGTCGCGGTGCGCTGCTCCGACCCCCTGCTCGTCACCCGGGTCGAGGTGGGGCACATCCCGCCCGCCGGCGCCAAGGACCGCGAGGCGCTGTTCGAGAAGCTCCTCCGTCTGAACGCCAACGGCCTCGTGCACGCCGCCTACGGCGTGGACGACCAGACCCTCGTGCTGGCCGCCGCGCTCCCCCTCGAGAACCTCGACTACAACGAGCTCGAGGCCCTGCTCGGCGAGATCGACGAGGCCGCCAGCCACCAGCTGCCGGACATCCGCGCCGCGCTGGACCCGGCCGCTCCGAAGCACTGACGTCCGCGGGCGATCGAGGCGCAAATCGAGCGCCGTCGCCGAGGAATCCAAGGGTCTCGCGGCGTTGCGCCGATCAGGCCCCGCGCTGTAGTAGGCTCGCTCCCGTTCCGTCGAACCGACTCCCGAGAGGACCCATGGGCATCTTCAACCGCCTCGCCACGCTCATCAAGTCGAACCTGAACGACATGATCTCCAAGGCGGAGGACCCGGAGAAGATGCTCAACCAGGTCATCACGGAGATGGTCGAGCAGCTGGCCAACGCCAAGAAGCAGGTGGCCGTCTCCATCGCCGACAGCCACCGCCTCGGCAAGACCGTCGAGGCCGAGCAGCAGCAGGCCAAGGAGTGGGAGCGCAAGGCCATGATGGCCATCCGCGCGGGGAACGACGAGCTGGCCAAGGAGGCCCTCTCCCGCAAGCGCGAGCACGACAACCTCGCCAACACGCTCAACGAGCAGTGGGAGAAGCAGAAGGCCGCCGTCGAGCAGCTGAAGACCGCGCTGCGCGTGCTCAACAGCAAGATCGAGGAGGCCAAGCGCAAGAAGAACGTCCTCATCGCGCGAAAGAAGCGCGCCGAGGCGCAGAAGGCCATCCACGAGACCATGGCCGGTCTCAAGCAGCAGTCGTCGTTCGAGACGTTCGACCGGATGGCCCAGAAGATCGACCAGATGGAGGCCGAGGCCGACGCCTCCGCCGAGATCGCCGAGGAGTACACCGGCGATCAGCTGGCCCACAAGTTCGACAAGCTGGAGCAGACCGCGGGCGCCGACGACGAGCTCGCCGCGCTCAAGCAGAAGATGGGCCTCGCCCCGCCGCCTGCGCCCCCGCCCGCCGCCGCGCC
>CAZUZY010000106.1:0-21182 GCA_964624885.1 uncultured Polyangiales bacterium
ACTATCATCTCATCCCGCTGGCGGGGGCGTTGCGCGCGCGCGGCCTGGTCGTCGGCGAGCTTCTCCTGGGGCAGGAACACGGTCGGCACGCCCGCGAACATCAGCTCGCCGAACGTGTTGTACCCGGCGGCGCACACCGCGGCGTCGAACGCGGTCGTGTACTCGGCGGCGGTGCCGGGGAGGGTCGTCGCGCCCGGCACGGGGCGGCCGCGGTAGAGCGGTCCCGAACCCACCACGATCGCGAGCGAGCGGTCGGCCCGCAGCGCGGCGACCACCTCGTGCAGGTGGGCCTCGGCGCCGCGATCGCCACCGCCCCCCGCCGAGACGTAGACGCAGGGTGCGTCCCCCACCCCGAGCCGCGCGCGCGCCTCCTCTCTCGGCAGGAGCTCGCACCGCTCGCGCGAGAGGACCGGGCCGACGTGCACCACGCGATCCCGCACGACCTCCGGCAAGAACAGCTGGCCCGCGGCCTCGTGCTCCGGCACGACGATCGCGTCGTAGAGCGGCACCATCGCCTGGAACTCCGGGCGCTCGGCGACCTCTCGCTTCACCGGCCGGTGCACGAACACGGCCTGCTTGCAGAGATCGAGGGCCGAGAGCAGCTCGCCGAACGAGCCGCGCGGGAACGTGTCGACCACGAGCAGGTCGGGGCGCAAGAGGCCGAGGGTGTGCCAGACGAACTGCTTCGCGAGCGCGAGGTAAGCGCGGCGATCGAGGCCCGCGTCGGCGACGATGGTCTTGGAGGGGATCTTGAAGGCCGCGAAGCCCTCGGCGAACACGATCGCGTCGGCCTCGCTCGAGGTGAGGAACCAGGCCTCGAGGGGCGCGCCGAGCACGGCGGCGTAGCGGCGCATCCACCGCGCGATGGAGAGCAGGCGCACGAGGTGCCCGACACCGGTCCCGTTGACGGCGTAGAACACCACCCGCGTCGGGGGCGACATCAGGAGGCGTCGGTCGTCAGATCGCTGCGCTCGTCCCCACCCGCATCCCCGTCGCGCGTGTTGTCGGCGTCGGCGGAGGCGGCCGCGGCGTCCCCGTCGTCGCGCCCCTGCCCGTCGTCCGCGCCGTGGACCGAGTCGGCCGGCGCGTGGTGCTGCGGCATCGGGTCGTACACGTAGTCGGGGTGCGACTGGTGGAACGAGTGCACCTCGTGGATGTACGAGCCGTCGTAGCGGCCACGGGTCATCAGGTCCCACCAGAGCAGGTCGTCGTAGTAGTAGCCCCGGTTCCAGCGGTTGTAGACGTAGACGGTCTGGTAGGTCTTGCCCCAGCGCTGGAAGCGCTTGTCGTACCGGGGCCGCCGATCGACGGCGAGCGCCTGCAGCTTGTCGTAGGGCATGCCGCGCCCCTTGTAGGCGGCGCGATCGTAGATGGTGTCGAGCTTGGTCTTCTGCTGGTTCAGGTCGTCGCGCATCTCGTTGGCGTGCTTGCCGTGGATGCCGTCCAGGTAGGTGAGCTTGGCCGCGAGCCCGCTGGTCGTCAGGAACAGGAGGCGCAGGTCCTTGTTCGACGCCAGGCGCTGCCCCATCAGCGACGCGTCGGCGGTGACCATGTGCTTCACAAGGCGCACGCGCGCGTGCTGGAGCGCCCACTCGTCGAGGTGCTGGTGCTCCTCGTAGAGCGCCGCGTACTCCTGGTCGAGCGCCTCGCCCGCGGCCACCTCGCGACGCAGCCGCCCGAGCTCGGCGTCGTAGGTCGCCACGGTCTCCTTGGCCACCCGGTACTCCTCGCGCACCTCGGCGAACGAGGCCTTGCCGAGCTTGGTGACCAGGTCGGCCGCCGCCGAACGGTCCGACCAGTAGCTGAACCGCCACCACGCGGTCTTCTGCTCGGGCGTGCCGTAGCCGGTCTCGAGGAGCCGCGCGAAGCGCTCGTTCGACTCGCACTCGCCGATCACCTGGACGAACGGCGCCTTCTGCTCCTCGGCCTCCTTCATCGCGACCACGTGCGAGCCCGTGCGCGGGTGCCGCAGGAGCTCGCGGTCGCGGTAGCGCGCGTCGGCCGAGATCGCCTGCAGGCGACTCACGAGGAACGCGCGCCGCGCCTCCCGCTTGCCGGGCAGGTCTTCGCCGGGCAGCCCGACGAGCCCGGTGATCTGCGCCGCGCGGGCGATGCTGGGGGCGTCGAGCGCCGGCAGCACCGCGCGCCCGAGGTCGCTCGCGGCCTGATCGCGCTCGGCCTCGACCTTGCGCCGCTCGGTCTGGTGGTACTGCTCCACCTGGCTCAGGCGACCGTACTGCTCGTCGAGCACGGCGCGCTGGCCCTGCACCACCTTGAGCACCTGCTGCGGGTTGGCGAACGGCGCGTTCACGCGGCACCTCCCGCCTTGCGCGCGGCAAGCTCCGCGAGGAACCCCCGGCCGGCGTCCTCGAGCGCGGCGGCCGTGATCGCCTCGGTCTCGTCCACCAGGAGCACGTGCAGCTCGCCGCGACCCATGCGGGCCTCGAACTCACCGAGGGTGCGCTCGTCGAACTGCAGGTGGTCGCCCGCCTCGCGGGTGATGTACTCGTAGCCCACGCGCGCGGCCGCGTCCCAGCCGTCGAGATCCACCACCACTCCACCTTCGTCGAAGTGGAAGTCCTCGACGATCGAGTAACCCGCGGCGGTGAACAGCTTCGCGAGCAACGCGCGTCCCTGCGCTTCGGTCATCGCGGGAGGCTCTCATCGCGCACTTTCTCGGTCAAGCGCTAGACTCGGGGCGATGGGTCGCCCGGGGCTCGCCACGCACACCAAGCTGCTGCCGCTCGTCGGTCTCTTGCTCGGCGTCGGCTGCGCGCAGGTGCTCGGCTGGGACGACCTGCGCGTCGAGACGGCGGACGCGACCAGCGACACGCCGAGCGAGGGCGCGGTCGACACCGGTGCCCCCGACACCGAGACGGGCCCGACGTCGGCGCGCTGGCCCGATCGTCCCGCCGGCGCGGCCACGCCCGGTGGCGGCAAGACGCTGTGGTGGGTGGCCAAGCGCATCTACTTCGGCACCCTCAACCACGACGGCGCGGCCACCCCGGAGGCCTGGCGCGAGTGGGGGTACGATCTCGACGGGCGCTGCACGAACACCGCCGATCTCGGCGGACCGAGCACCTGCAAGGCGGTGTCCGATCCCGGGGTCCTCCTCGACGGCGACCTGTGCCGCGACAACAACTTCGGCGCCCGCTTCCTCGGCCTGCTGGTCGCGGGCACCAAGAGCTCGTTCGAGGCCGACACCGTCACCTCGCTGCTCGGCGGCTCGGCCACGTGGGCCCTGAAGCTCGAGGACGTGGGCGACGGCGACGACGACCCCTACGTGCCGGGCGCGTTCTACGTCACCACCTCGACCGACACGCCACCCAAGTTCGACGGTACCGACCTGCGCGACGTCCTCTCGGACTCGGTCGTCGGCGGCGACCTCGGGCAGCCCGTCACCCGGTTCGAGAAGGGGTACCTGCGCGGCGGCACGTGGGTGTCCGGCGAGCTCGGCCCGGCGACCCTCCGTATCCCGTTCGGCGGCAAGGGGTCCGCGCCGCTCGGGTTCTCGGCCATGGTCATGACCACCCGCCTCTCGGCCGATCGGACCAAGGCCACCGGCGGCGTCCTCGCCGGCGTGATGTCGGTACCAGCGTTCGAGGCGTTCCTGTCCCCGATCGCCGCCGACGCCAAGATCTGCCCCGGCGACCCCCTCTACAAGAGCATCGTGGGCGCCATCGCCCGCTACCCCGACCTCTCGCTCGGCGCACCCTCCCTGCAGGACCCCACCAAGACCTGCGACGGCGTGTCGATGGGCCTCGGGTTCGAGCTCGCGCCGATCCTCACGCCGACCAAGATCGTGACGCCGCCCCCACCCGTCTCCAACTGCGGGGACGCCGGCGCCGACGGCTAGCGCCGGTAGCACGCTCATAACTATTCGTGCTATCGCCGCCGCGTGGACGCCCTTTCTCCGGACGACGGCCGCCCGCACGTGGCCGTCGTCGCGCATGCGCCACCGCTGCTCGCGTGGCGCTGGCTGGCCCACGAAGACGGAGGCGCCGCCCCCGCCGACTCGAGCGGCTTCCACGAGCTCCCGGACGCGACCGTCGATCTCACGGTGAAGGGCCCGCCCCCACCGCGGAGCGCTTCGGAGACGGTGCGCGGCAAGGACGTGATCCGCGCCGCGCCCCACCGCACCGCGGGAGACGTCCTGCTCGTCGTGCCCGGCGTGTTCATCACGCAGCACAGCGGCCAAGGAAAGGCCTACCAGATCTTCTTCCGTGGCTTCGACTCGATCCACGGGCAGGACCTCGAGATGTGGGTCGGCGGCGCGCCGATCAACGAGGTCTCCAACGTGCACGGCCAGGGCTACGCCGACCTGCACTTCGTGATGCCCGAGGTGATCCGCGAGGTGCGCTCCACCCCGGGCACCTACGACCCGCGACAGGGCGACTTCGCGGTCGCGGGCACGCTGCGCTTCGACCTCGGCTGGGACGAGCCGGGCGCCACTGCGAAGGTCACGTACGGGTCGTTCGGCGAGCGAAGGCTGTTCCTCGCCTACCACCCGAAGGACGCACCCGAGGCCACGTTCGCGGCCGCCGAGGCCTGGTCCACCGACGGCTTCGGCCCCTCCCGCGCCGCCCAGCGCGCGAGCGCCCTCGGGCAGCACGTCTTCACGCTGGGGCACGCCACGTCGCTCCGCGTGCTCGCCACTGCCTTCGCCTCGCGCTTCGACTCGGCCGGCGTGCTGCGGGTCGCCGATCTCGCGACGGGCCTCGATCGCTTCTCGACCTACGACCCCCACCAGGGCGGCGCGTCGTCGCGCGCCCAGCTGGTCCTCGACTTCGGCCACGACGAGGCGGGCGCCCACTGGTCGCTCGCGCCCTACCTCGTGCACCGCTCGCTGCTCTTGCGCCAGGACTTCACGGGCGCCCTCGAAGATCCTGCCAATGGTGACACGACCCAGCAGGAGAACAGCGCGTGGACCTTCGGCGCCACCGGTCACCACCAGCGCAAGGTGCCCCTGCTCTCGGACAAGGACACCCTCGAGGTCGGCTTCGCGCTGCGCACCGACGTCGTCGATCAGTCCCAGCGCCGGCTCGCCACGCTCGACGGCCGCGTCACCAAGACGGAGCTGCTCGCCAGGATCGTCGCGACCGACGTCGGCGCGTTCGTCGATCTCGCGGTGCGTCCGCTCTCACGGCTGGTCCTGCGCGGCGGCTTTCGCCTCGACGGGCTCGCCTATCAGACCGCGGACCAGGGGGGCGAAGCGCGCTCGGCCCAGGGCGTGCACCTCGGCAAGAAGCTGACCGTGGACCTCCGCGCGATCTCGGCGCTGCACGTGGTGGCCAGCTACGGCGAGGGGTTCCGTTCACCGCAGGCGCGGAGCCTCGCCGACGGCGAGCGCACCCCGTTCACCACCGTCCGCTCGCTCGAGCTCGGCGTGCGCTGGAGCGAGGTGTCCACGGTCGCGGCCAGCGCCTCGGTGTTCCACACGAGCCTCTCCGACGACCTCGCCTTCGACCCGACCACCGCGCGCAACCAGCGCGTCCCGGCCACCCGGCGGATCGGCGGCGCCGCGGAGCTCGTGCTGCGCCCGCAGCCCTGGTTCGTCTCCAGCCACTCGCTCACCTACACCCGCGCGACCTTCACCGCGGGCGGCGACGGGTACGCCGTCGGTGACCTGCTCCCCTACGTGCCGCAGCTGGTGGCGCGGAGCGATCTGTCGTTCACCCCCGAGCTCGGTCACGTCGGCCGTCGCGCGCTCAGCGGCAAGCTGGGCCTCGCGCTCACCTCGCTGGTCAACCGTCCGCTGCCCTACGGCGAGCGCGGCGAGGACGTGTTCCTGGTCGACGCCTCGGCCGGGGTGCGCCTCGCCGAGGTGGAGCTCGGCGTCGATTGCTTCAACCTGCTCGGTGCGCGGTGGTTCGACGGTCAGTTCGTCTACGCCTCCCGCTTCGGCTCGAACACCGGCCTCGTGCCCGAGCGCCACGTGACGGTCGGCGCCCCGCGCACGATCCTGTTCACCCTCGGCGCGCACCTCTGAGCGGGCGAGCGAGCCTGCTTGGTCGGCCGGCTCAGCGCTCGATCAGGCTGCGGAGCTTGTCGAGCTCCACCGGCTGCGCGCGGACGAGCAGGTGCGCGCCCGCCTCGTCCCAGGTCTCCGAGAGCACCCGCGCGCGCTCGTGGATCTGCGCGACGAGCGACTGCTTGCCGTAGGGGATCACGAGCTCCACCTCCTCGGCGCCCTCGTCGAAGAAGTCGATCAGGATCTGCCGCAGCCGGGCGACGTCGGCCGGCACCCGCGCCGAGAGCAAGATCGCGCGAGGGTGCTTGGCCCGCAGCGCGGCGCGCGCGAGGTCGTCGAGGCGATCGCACTTGTTGAGCACGAGCTTGCTCGGGATGGCGTCGGCGCCGATCTCGGCGAGCACTTCGCGGGTGACCTCGAGCTGGTGCTCGTGGGTGGGGTCGCTCGCGTCGACCACGTACAGCAGGAGCGAGGCCTCGTGCGCCTCGTCGAGCGTGGACTTGAACGACGCCACGAGATCGTGCGGCAGCTTCTGGATGAAGCCGACCGTGTCGCTCACCAGCACCCGCGGCTTCACCTCGGGGTGGAGCGCGCGGACGGTCGTGTCGAGGGTCGCGAACAGCTTGTCGGCGACGAGCACGTCGCTCCCGGTGAGCGCGCGCATGAGCGAGGACTTGCCGGCGTTGGTGTAGCCGACGAGGGCCACGCGCCGGGCCTGGCGGCGGTTCTGGCGCCGCTGATCCTGGTCGCGCTGCACCGCCGCGAGCTCCTCGCGCAGCTCGGCGATGCGATCGCGGATCTTGCGGCGATCGAGCTCGAGGTTGCTCTCGCCGGCCCCGCGCCCGGCCTGGCGCTCGGTCCCACCCGAGCTCTCGCGCAGCCGGGGCGCGACGTAGGTCAGTCGCGCGATCTCGACCTGGAGGCGCGCCTCGCGGGTCTTGGCGTGACGGTGGAAGATCTCGACGATGACCCCGGTGCGGTCCATCACCTCGGCGGAGGTGGCGCGCTCCAGGTTGCGGATCTGGCTCGGCGTGAGCTCGTGGTCGACCACCACGACGGTCGGCTTGCGGCGCTCGGTCCCGGGCTCGGCACCGTCGTCCTCGTCGTCTCCTTCGTCGTCGTCGGGCGCCCCGTCCTCGGCCTGCCGGCGGAGCCTCGCCTTGTCCTTGCGCTGCGGCGCGGTCGAGCCCACGTGTCCGCTCCCGCCGGTCAGGGCCGCGAGCTCGCCGAGCTTGCCCTCGCCGAGCACGGCGGTGTGCGCGAGGTTCGGGCGGCGCTGGGTGATGGTCGCGACGACGTCGAGGCCCAGCGTCGCGCACAGGCGCCCGAGCTCGGCCAGATCGGCGGTGTGCTGGGTGTCGTCGACCTCGGGGAGCTGCACCGCGACCAGCACGCACGCGGGGCGCTCGGGTTCTGTCATGGCCGCCCACTAGCGCGCGACGGCGAGAGCGTCGACCTCGAGGGCCGATCGCTCACCCCGTGCCGCGGGTCTGGTAGGCGACCACCACCCGCTCGAGGAACACCGGGAGCGACGCGCCCTTGAGGCGCCCCTGCGCACGCTCACCCGTGGCGGCCACGCTGGCGATGGCACCCTCGACCCGGGCCGCGAACGAGGGGTCGTCGAGGTAGACGTTCACCTCCTCGTACACCCCGTGCGAGAGCCGCGTGAAGTTGGCGGAGCCGAGGTCGACGAAGCGCCCGTCGAGCACCACCACCTTGGCGTGGACCATCTGCGGCGTGAGCGAGATGGTGAGGTTGCCCGTCTTGCGGGTGCGGCGCAGCAGCGCGTCGCAGGTCGCGAGGTTGAGGTGCCCGTTCACGTCGGAGCGCGAGGTGACGAGGTGCACCGAGACCCCGCGCTCCGCGGCGCGCACGAGGGCGTTGGTGAAGCGCGTGTCGCCCAGATAGGCCATGGCGATCACCAGCGTGCGCTGCGCGCGCTCCAGCAGCGCCACGCGGTCGTCGGCCAGGCTCGAAGGGCCGTGCACCCCGCGTCGGTGCACGAGGAAGTCGACGGCGCGCGTCGGGTCGAAGGGCACCTCGCCGCGGCTCCGCTGCTCGAGCCGCTCCACGTGCTCGCGCCCGCGCAGGCCGACCATCATCTCGTGCCAGTGGTCGTGGTGGTTGTCGCCGATGCCCATGCTGCCGAGCACGAGCTGGTCGTCGTCGAACGTGAACACCTTGGCGTGGTCGAAGCGCTTGGCCTCGTGCTCGATCGTCACGTTGGGGTGGTCGAGGAGCGCGGTGGCGAGGTCGCTCGGCTGCTGGGGGACCAGGCGCGCGGCCCCGTAGAACCGCCCCAGGATCCAGGCCTGCAGCGCCCGCACCCGATCGACGCGCTTGTGGAAGAAGCTCTGCCCCGGCCCGGTCATGTACTCGTAGAGCGCGGCGATGCGGTCCTTGCGCACGCGGACCCGGACGCCACGCTCGGCAGCCGAGAGCAGCGCCTCGGCCAGCCGGTTGCCCGCGCGATCGTCGCACCACACGAAGGCGCGCACGTCGATGGAGCGCTCCGCATCCTCGATGCGCTGCAAGACGCCGCGGTAGGCCTCGGCCGCGTTGGGCAGGAGCTCGAGGCCAGAGATCGACGGTGCGGACATCGGAGGTCGGGGGGGGCCGCGAAGGATAGCCAACCCCCCCGACCCACGCCACCGGCGGGGATCGAGCGAGGACAGGGCGGTCGGGCGTTGGGATGCCAGAAGCGACGACGAGTCTCGCTAGAACCCCACCCGCACCGGCTCGGGCTCGAGGGTGACCCCGAAGCGGGCCTGGACTGCGGCCACGATCTCGTCCGCGAACGCGACCAGCTCCGTTGCGCTCGCCCCGCCGTGCTGCACGAGGGCGAGCGCGTGCGCCGACGACTGTCCCACGTTGCCGCGGCGCGTCCCCTTCGGGAACCCGGCCCGCTCGATGAGCCAGGCGGCCGCGAGCTTGACCTTGCCGCCCTCCGCGGGGAAACGGGGCGGCACCGCGGGCGCCGTGCGCGCGGCGATGGCGTCCGCGATCGCGACGTCGACGATGGGGTTGGTGAAGAACGACCCCGCGCTCCGGTGGTTCGGGTCACGCGGATCGTAGACCATCGACTTGCTGCGGCGGAGGCCGAGGACGACCTCGCGCACGCGGCCGAGGCTCTGGTCGGGCTGCTGCGCGAGCGTCCGGGCGAGCTCGTCGTAGCGTATCGACGCGGCCCCACCTGCACGCAGCTGGAAAGTGACCTCGGTGACCACCTCGCGGATCGGCGCGGTCTTCCAGATCGAGGAGCGGTAGCCGAAGCCGCACTCGGCCGCGGTGCGCTCGCGCGCCTCGCCGGTGTCGACCACGAGGCTGCGCACCTGCACGATCGACTCGCTCACCTCCTGGCCGTAGGCCCCGACGTTCTGGATCGGCGTCGCGCCGACGAGGCCCGGGATGCCCGAGAGGCACTCGAGGCCCGCGAGCCCGCGCGCCACCATGGCCTCGACGAACGGGTCCCACGGCTCGCCCGCCGCGCAGGTCACCAGACCACCCTCGCCCACGCGCACGCCCCGCGAGGCCATCGCGAGCACGAGCCCGGGGAAGCCGGCGTCGGCCACCACGAGGTTGCTGCCGCCGCCGAGCACGAGCACCGGCCAGCCGCGGGCCCGGGCGAACGCCAGCGCCTCGCGCACCTCGTCCTCGTCGTGTACCTCGACCAGGCCCCGCGCCGGACCGCCGAGCGCGAACGTGGTGCGTGGCGCGAGCGGGACCTGCTCCTCGACCCTCATCCGGCGATGGCGTGGAGGTCACGCCCCTCGAGCACGCGCCCGTCCCACTCGGCCGAGGTCGCGGCGCGGAGCACCGCGCGCGCGAGCACCTGCACGTCGATGGAGCGGAGGTCGTCGGCGAAGCCCCGCGCGAACAGTCGCACCGGCGCCCAGAACACGTCGAGCGCGCGCGGCGCGGCGCGCCCCGGCCCCACGATGAAGCTCGGTCGGAGCACGACCCACGCGAGGCCGCTCTCGCGCACCACGCGCTCGGCCTCTCGCTTGGCGGCGGGGTAGGCACCCGGGCCCTTCTCGATGCCGAACGAGCTGAGGAGCACGAACCGGCGCGCGCCCGCGCGCTTGCCGGCGGCGGCCAGCGACCGCGGGATGCCGATGTCGACGGTGTCGTAGTTCACCGCTTGCTCGCCGTCGGCGGCCGGGCGGAACTGCGCCCGCGTCGTACCGACGAGGCACACCACGGTCTCGACGCCGGCGAGCGCTGCGGTGAGGGCGTCCTCGTCGAGCAGGTCGACCCCGACCGTGCGTGGGTCGTCCTTCCACGGCGAACGCAACGCCGTCGACGAACGCAAGAGCAAACGGGCGTCCGCGGGCAGGCCCGGGAGCACGCGTTGGCCGGTGTAGCCGCTGATTCCCGCGACCGCGATGGTCCCCATGGGTTCCGGCGTACTACCATCGCCCGGTGCCGAAGACGACCCGCGCCCCGAAGAAGCCCGCCGCGAGCCAGGGGCCCGCGACCACCGCGCCCTCCTACTGGCTGATCAAGAGCGAACCCACCGTCTACGCGTGGACCCGCCTGCAACAGGACGGCCGCACGATGTGGGACGGCGTCCGCAACTTCGAGGCGCGCAACAACCTGCGCGCGATGAAGGAGGGCGACCTCTGCCTCTTCTACCACTCCAACGAGGGCAAGGAGCTGGTCGGCGTCGCCAAGATCGTGCGCGCCGCGTACCCCGACCCCACCGCGCCGGGCGAGGACTGGAGCGTGGTCGACGTCGCCCCGGCGTACCCCCTCAAGAAGACGGTCGGGCTCGACACCATCAAGGAGACCCCCGAGCTCGCCGACCTGCAGATGCTCACGCGCAACCGGCTCTCGGTCACGCGCGTCAACGCGGCGCAGTGGGCGCTGCTACACGGCCTCGCCGGCACGAGCAGCCGCCCGCCGAAGGCCAAGCCCGCGGCCGGGAGGCCGAGCCGATGAGCTTCGTCCAGGCCCCGCCCGCGCTCGGCGACCAGTTCGCCGACGACCGCGTCCTCGGCTCCTACCTCGCGCGCACGCTCCCGCCCGACGCCGCGCGCGACATCCTCCCCACCCTCGCGACCATGGGCGCCCTCGCCGGCGACGCGCTCTACCGCTTGCAGCTCGAGGATCGCCTGAACGAGCCCACGCTCGTGCAGTGGGACGCCTGGGGCAACCGTGTCGACCGCATCGAGGTGTCCCCGCTCTGGCGGGAGGCGGCCCGCCTCGCCGCCGAGCACGGCGTGGTCGGCACGGCCTACGAGCGCAAGCACGGGGCGCTCTCGCGCGTGCACCAGTTCGCGCTCGTCTACCTGTTCGCGCCCTCGACCGATGTCTACTCGTGCCCGCTCGCCATGACCGACGGCGCCGCCCGCACGCTCGTCGTGCACGGCAACCAGCCGCTGATCGACCGCGCGGTGGCGCGCCTCACGAGCCGCGATCCGGCCCTCGCGTGGACGAGCGGGCAGTGGATGACGGAGCGCACCGGCGGCAGCGACGTGGGCATCTCGGAGACGGTCGCCCGCAAGGTCGGCGACGAGTGGCACCTGTTCGGCGACAAGTGGTTCACCTCGGCGACCACCAGCCAGATGGCGCTCACCCTCGCGCGCCCCGAGGGCAACCCGGCCGGCGGTCGTGGCCTCGCCCTGTTCTATCTCGAGCGCGATCGCGAGGGCGGCGGCTCGAACGGCATCACGGTCCACCGGCTCAAGGACAAGCTCGGCACGCGCAAGGTGCCGACCGCGGAGCTCTCGCTGCAGGGTACGGTGGCGGTGCCGGTCGCGGGCCTGGACGGCGGGGTGCGCGCGATCACGCCGATGCTCAACGCGACGCGTACCTGGAACTCCGTGTGCGCGGTCTCGGGCATGCGCCGCGCGATCGCGCTCTCCCGCGACTACGGTCGACGCCGCGTGGCGTTCGGCGCCCGGCTCGCGGACAAGCCGCTGCACCTCGACACGCTCGCCGGCATGCAGGCCGAGTTCGAGGCCGCGTTCCTGCTCACGTTCCGCGTGGTCGCGCTGCTCGGCCGCGAGGAGTGCCGCGAGGCGAGCGCGGACGAGCTCGAGCTCCTGCGCCTCTTGACCCCGATCGCGAAGCTGCAGACCGGCAAGCAGGCGGTGGCGGTGGCGAGCGAGGCCCTCGAGGTGTTCGGCGGCGCCGGGTACGTCGAGAATACGGGCGTCCCGGTCCTGCTCCGCGACGCGCAGGTGCTCCCGATCTGGGAGGGCACGACGAACGTGCTCTCGCTCGACACGCTGCGCGCGCTCGGCCACGGCGACGGCCTCGCCGCGCTGGATCGCGAGCTCGCGCGCCTCGCGGAGCCGCTGCGCGACGAGCGGCTGGTCCTGGCCGCGCAGGTCGCCCGCCAGGCGTTCGACGCCGCGCGGGGGTGGGTGCTGCGGGCGTTCGGCGACGACCGGCCCGGCATGGAGGCAGGGGCCCGGCGCTTCGCGATGACGCTCGGCCGCGCCACTTCGCTCGCGCTCCTCTGCGAGCACGCGGAGTGGTCGCTCGCGCGGGGAGACGCCCGGCCCCGCGCGGCGGCGCTCCGGTTCCTGCGCCACGGGGTGGACCTCCTCCGCGACGTCGACGCGGCAGACTCGGCCCTGCTCGCCGAGGGGTGAGCCGCCTCCGTCACCCGAGCGCGGAGACCACGCGTTCGACGACAGCGGTCGGGCTGCTCCACCACTCCCGCGCCGACACGCGCACGACGCGCCAACCGCGGGCCGACAACGCGCGAGGGCGGTGCACGAAGCGCTCGAAGGCGCCGGCGGCGTCCGAGCCATCTTCGCAGAGGACCGCGAGTCGATACCGCTCGCTGTTGGACGGATCGACGACCGCCACCGGGACCCGGAAGTCGGAGGTGCCGACATCCAACTCGACGCCCAGCCCGCGCTGCCGCAGCGCCTCGGCAATCTGCACCGAGAGCGGGACGTACTCGAGCCCCCGCGCGACGCGACGTGTGGTCGGGCGGCCCTGGTCCTCGCGGACCCGATCGAGCACTCGCGCCGCCTGGGTTCGCCGCTGGTGGCCGAGGTGATGGGCGAACTCGAGGAACTCCTTGAAGAGCTTCGGGCCATCGTGCTTCGTGGCCGCGACCGAGAGCATGTCCGGCGTGAAGGAGGCGACCACGTAGCAGAGCTCCTTCGCTCGAGAGATGGCGACGTTCAGTCGACGTTCTCCGCCAGCTTGACCGAGCGGGCCGAAACGCGACGGGACATACCGGTCGTTCGTCTTGGCGCGCGCCATCGGGGCGTGGCCGAGGGAGAACACGATTACGTCACGCTCGTCGCCCTGCACGTTCTCGAGGTTCTTCACGAAAGGACGCTCGTCGAGCTTCTCGTTGGCAACCGTGGCATCCCAGCGACGGCAGAACTCGACGTCGTCACGGCGCCGCGCGTCGATGGCGTCGAGGATCGCGCGCCGCTGCTGGATGTTGAACGTCACCACCCCGAGGCTCGGTGGCCTGTCGCGCGACGACAACTCTACCAGCAAGTCGACCACGCGCTCGGCCTCGCGAGGGTTCTTGCCCGCCTCGTAGGCGCCGTCCTCGACGGCGATCCAGCGCAGAGAGGGTGAGGCCGTTCGGGTCGCCGTCGACGGGATCGTGAGGAGCGCGCCGCCGTACATCGCATGATTCGAAAAGGCGATCAGCTCCTCTTCGCGGCAACGGTAGTGCCAGCCCAGCCCCACGTGCTCGATGCGCGCGCGAGCCAGCGTGAGCAGCGACTCTGCGTCGAGCGTCTCGGCCTCCTCGGTCGCGTTCGTCGTCTCCTCCGGCGCGTCGAAGAGCTGCGCGTCGAAGAACCGGGTCGGCGGCATCTGCTTCTCGTCGCCGGCGATGACAGCCCGGCGACCACGGAGGAGCACCGGCAGTCCGTTCTCGACCGTGCATTGCGAGGCCTCGTCGAAGATCACCAGATCGAACAAGGGCTCGCGTGGGAAGAGGACCGCCATCGTCTCTGGCGACAGGAGCCACACCGGAACGATGTCGATCAGTCCCCGTGTCGCGAACGCCCGGACGAAGGACCGGAGAGGCATGATCGACCGCTGCTTGCGGCACTCCTTCAGCATCTGCTCGCGCGCGGCCTGATCGGCGTTGCGCCGGCGGCCCTTGAGGGGGGTAGCCACCGTCAGTACCGACGCGCTGTCGAGCCTGGCCAGGATGCGCCGCCGCTCGTGCTCGACCCGGCGCTCGTGGAGGGCTGTGAGCTCCGCGGCGGCCGTGGCCTCGTCGCCATGAGCCGTCGGGCGATCGAGCGCGACGATCGCCGGCTCGGCCCGCTCGAGGGCTGCGAGGTGGGAAGTCCCCCAGGCCCGCATCACGGCGTCCTGCCACGCGGCGGCGTCGGCTTCGGGCAGTGCATCGAGCAGCGCGTCGATCACTGCGTCGACCTCGGCGAACGTCGCACGCGCGCTCGCCCGGCGCCGATCGAGCTCGACGAGGCGGAGCCCGTCGAGCCGCCATGCGTCCCGGAGCGGCCCCAGCGAAGCGCTCGTCGGACGCGGCCCGAGCCAGCTGAACAGCCCGGCCAGCGGGGCCGAAGCGTGTTCGTGCGCACCCTTGACGGCGAGGAGCTCGACTCGCGCATCGAGGCACCGCTCCCACGCTTGGACCGCGTCGTCATCGACTCCCTCGGGCCACGCCCGAGCCGCCACGAGCGCCCGACGACGCCCAGCCAGCTCCCCCGCGACCTCCCGCACCGTGACGAGCCGCTCGACCCAGACCGCGGCGCTCCTTGCGTCCCTTCCGAGCTGCGCTCTGATCCCGAAGGTCTCGGCGCAGGTCTCGAGTGCCCGCCAGGCCTTGGAAGCGGCCAAGCGATCGCGAGCGGCCTCGAGCAGGGAGCGATCGAGGGGATCGGCGGAGCGCTCGGGCCACGCCGTCGAGAGGTGGCGACGCACGGCGCCACGTGCGCTCCACCACGCGATGACGAAGAAGCGCAGGAACCGCCCTGCCCACGCGATCGCTATGGCAAGAGCACGCTCGACCTCGACCGACGGCTCGACGAGAACGCGGTTACCCACGCGCTCCATCGCCGCGCGGTGCTCGGTGAACACAGCGTGGGCCTCCTCGATCTCGGCCAGCCGGTCGGGATCGCGTGCACCCTCGTGAACGACCTTCACGAAGAGCCTGGTCGCGCCCTCCCGAGTGGGACGCGCGTCCCGCGCAGCGTGGATTGCCTCTCCCGCTTCTCCGAGTGCATCGAGGTCCACCCCGTCGCGGGGCAACGCCTCGAAGGCCATCGCCGTCTCGATGGCGTGGTCAAAGGTCGCCTCCAGCTTCCGCGCCTCAGCGTCGGTCACGCTGGCGAGCGACTCGCGCCTGGCGTCGCGTGTCGGCCGACAGGGCGAGCCCACGCGCAGGAGATCGAGGTACGGCCGGACTGCGCAGAGCTGTTCGACCAGCCTGGGGAGCTGCGACTCGGCGAGCCGATGCAGCGTCTCCGCGCCTCGCAACGAGGGAGCATCGATCCCAGCGACCAAGGCGTGGAGTGCCCCCACGCTGAGGGTCGTCCCCGCCACTCGGGCAGACAGGGTCTTGCTGCGCGCCTCGAGAGCCGCGTCCACCCGTCCGAGCTGCGCCTCCACCTCCTGGGCTGCCCCCTCGTCGAACGTGCTCTCACGCGGATCCTCCAGCCGCACTGCGATCTGCCGGTAGACGGTGCGGCGGTCCTCACGCACGTCATGGACCAGCGCGCAGGCCTGCCGCAGCCCGGCGCCGTCAAGCCGCTGCGCGACCACGTCGAGGGCTGCGCGTTTCTCGCAGACGACGGCCACTCTCTCCCCGCGGCCGAGCGCGTCGGCCACGAGGTTCACGATCACCTGGCTCTTGCCGGTACCTGGTGGCCCGTCGACGACGATGGCCCGCGTCCTGCGAACCCGTCGGAGCACTTCCACCTGACTGGGATCCGCGAACACGAGGGGCGCGATCCGTGGATCGTCGGGCGGTGGCGTCTCCTCGATCGGCGAGAACGCCTCGCGGACGTTCGCTGGCAACAGCTCCCGGGCGCACCCGAACAGCTCCGACACGTCGCGCCCCTCTTGCCCAAGATCGGCGAGGAGGCCGTCGTAGTCCTGCAGGAGATCGGAGCCGGATTGCGGGAAGAGCCCGAGCACCGCGCACTCCTCGACCTCGAACCGGCTGCCCCGCCAGATCGAGAACTCCTCGTCGCGGTTTCGCAGCGGCACGAGCGTGCCCGTCAGCTTCAGCGCCTCGATCCCGAGCCGCTTGATCTCGGCGAGAATCGCCTCCGGACCACCAGCCGGGTCCGCGGCGAGATCATCGAGCGCACGCGCGAGATCGTCGGGTAGGGCGTATTCGCGCTTGTGGAAGAGCAGCCGGATCAGTGCGTGGTTAGGAACGGGCGGCTCGTCCTTGCGCGAACGCAACGTGAAGCTCCCCGCGCCGCGATCGTCTCGCTCGAGGTCGACGGGATGGAGCACGAGCGGTGCCCGGAACAGGTAGCCGTCGACCACACCGGTGAGGAAGGGGTACCCGACGTACAAGTCGCGAGCGCCTGTCTCCTCGAACCGCGCGCGCGATTCACGCTCGAGCTCGACGAGCTCGGCGGCGAGCTTCCGGGCCCCTTCGTGACGCCCGGATTCCGACGCGACGATCAACGCCGCCGGCTCGGCCGCGCGCACCTGGGCGAGCGCGCGCTCCCCCAGTCCGATTGAGACCAGCTCCAGCGCGTGCAGGTCGAACGCCCGTCCAGGCCGCGCGTCGTAGAGGCGAATCGAAGGACTTCGACCATCCCCGGAGACGAGCTTCTCTCGCAGGCGGGCGACGGCCCTCTGCGCCGTCTCGAGCTGGGGCATCTGCTCGCGCGCCGCGGCAGACCTGCTGACTGTCGAGGACAGCGGGGCGCCGACCTCCGCTTCGACGGAGAGCTCGATCACGTCGTCGAGCTCCGCCTCCGACAGGCGTGGCACCGCGACGAGGCGAGCGCCGGTCAGCTCCTCCTCGAGGGTCTTCAGCCCGCCCTCACTCTTGCCGCGCTCGCCGAGGACGCGCAGCAATCTGCGAAGCGTGGTCTGACCGACTCTCCGCCGCGCGAAGCCCTTCAGCAGGGCGCGCAGGGCCTCTCGCGCCTCGCCCGGTCGTGCGGGGAGCGGGATCGAGGTCGTCGTGGCCGACAGGTCGCGCTCCCGCACGCCGAAGTGCTTCAGGAACGGACGCAGCAGCGTGCGATACATGGTGCCACAGCCGAGCGCATCGCCGATGGCGACCACCATGTCGACCTCGGCCTCGTGCACTTCGCCGTCGACGCCGACGACGTGGACGAGCAAGTGGAACAGAGATCGCTTCACGTCTTCGCCCGACCAAGCGACCACGCCGCCCACCTCGGAGAAGCGCTGATGTGCGTTCTCGACGTTCAGGTACCAGCGCCAGTCCTTCACGAGCTGCGCAAAGACCTTCTCGATCGCCTCCGCCTCCAGCTCCGAGATCTCGCCGTCCGCCGTCGCGACGAACACTGCGCACGCGAGCGCGCACTCATGCAGCTCGCGTGGTCGGTCCTCGAGGAAATGGTAGTCGGCATCCACGTCGTCCCGGAGCAGGATCTTCGCGAGGACGGCGTCGATCTCGGCGAGCGTTCGTCCCCCTCCGCCTCGACCGGTCAGAGCGCCGAACACGTCGGACTCGCTGAACAGCCAGGCCGCATAGGCACGGAGACTGTGCTCTGGGTGTGTGACGCCGAGCGTGGCCTCCCCTTCGGCGAGCGACGCCTCGATCAGCTCCTTGGCCTGCGCCAAGTAGGCCTTGGTGTCCCAGGTGAGGGCTGAGGCTGGCAGGCCAGTCGTCGCGATCATCTCGAGTCGCAAGAGCGCGTCGAGATCGCCGCAAGCGACGAGTGCAAACCGATCGGCGGTGAGCTCTTGGGCCATCGACAGCCTCGAGCAGAGCTTCTGGAGGTGGAGCTCCACGCCCGCCGCGTTCGCGATCGCCGCCGCCAGGCGCCCCGTCGTCCCTGGGGCCGTCGAGGGACCGTGCGCGAGGAAGTGCCCGAGCTCGTGCCCGAAGATGGCCACCGCAGCGGGCGGGTCGAGCAACGTGAGCAGACGACCCTGGATCTCGAGCAGCACCGGCTCTTCGACCGCGTGGATCGCCGCGTTCTCTCGCCCGCTCGACTGGTAGATCTCGATGGGCTTCTCGACGCCGAGGGCCGCCGCGGCCGCGCGGGCCTGCGCGTAGACGTCGGGCGCCATGCTCTCGGTGAGGAGGAGCGCCTGCGCCATCAGCCGCCTGCGTATGGTTCTCGGCTCGGGGAGCGGCAGCACCTCGCGAACGCGCGCGAACGCACGATCCCGCTCGAGCTGGAGGCACAGGTCTCGCTCGAGCGCGACGCGGAGCGTGTCGGGATCGATCGCTTGTGCCGAGCCACGGGGCGACGAGACAGTGTGGCCCCCGTTCGACATGCTGCCGTCGTAGCCAAACGGCGCGGGCGGCGAAACCAGTCTGACGCGTGGGGCGCTCAGGGGCCGAAGCGAAAGCCGAAGCCGAACGTGAGCAGGGTCGGCACCGTGCCGTCCTGCTCGCGGAAGCGCAGGAAGCTCACCTCGGGGTGGAGGGCGAAGAGGCCGGGGATGCGCACGTCGAGGCCCGCACCGAGCCGCAGCGCGCTCCCCTTGGCGTCGAACTCGTGGCGGTCGCTCAGCGGCACCTGCACCTGCTGCTCCGTGAGCAGCATGGTCCACCCGCCGACCAGCACCACCGTGAGCCAGTCCGTGAGGTTCACGCCCACCAGCACCGGCGCGTGCACCGCGAACACGAAGGGACCGGCGACCGCGGGCGCCACCGCGAGGTCGAAGTGCGTCGATCGCACGACCTGCCACTTCAGGTCGACCGCGCCGTTCGCCCCCAGGGTGATCCCGACGTCGAGGCTCTCGACCAGGCCGCGGCGCCCCACGTAGACCGGCGTGGAGAGCAGGAGCTCGTGCGCGCCTTGGAGGCAAGGGACACGGCTCACGCAGGCGTTGTCCGCCGAGAACATCTCGACGGCGACCGTGTGGCTCGACTCACCGGGCGCGAGCGTCTGCGGCACCGCGTAGGTATTGGTCGACACGCAGCCGCACAGGGCTGCGCCGCAGACCAGCACGAGCGCATCAAGTGTCGGTCGGCGCATCCGTCGTGCTGTCCGTGGCGGCATCGGTCCCACCTTCCGACGCGTCGCTGCCTGCGTCTGTGGCCTCGGTCGCGTGCGACCAGTCTCCCCCATCGCGACAGGCGCCGCGGTAGAACGGCAGCAGATCGCTCTTCGCCTTGGGGAAGCAGACGGCCAAATCGGGGCGCACCGCACAGATCGCGTAGTCCTTCGCCGCGACCTCGTAGCAAGCGCCCTTGGGCTTCGTGGACGAGCCGGCCGACTCCACGGTGAGCAGGCAGTCCTCGTACTCACTGTCGCCCCGCATCCCCGACCCCGGTGTCTCGTCGCAGATCGCGCGCGGGCACGCAGCGTCGCGGCATGCCAAGGCACAGCCGACGGCGACCGCGCAGACGTCCTTCGGTGCGACGGCGACGACACAGGCGGCCACGTCGATTCGGTCCTCGGCCAACCATTCGCCGAGCACACACTTGCTGCACTCGGGAAAGTTCTTCTGCGCCGCCGAACACTTGGTCGACGAGGCATCGGCGCCGAAACAGCTCGAGAACTGCTCGAGCATCGCGTCCGTGCACACGCTCTGGCCCACCTTGGGCTCCAGGGTCGGGCACTTGAAGCCCGTCACGATTTGCTCGCAGGTCCGGCCGAACCATTCGCCACCCGTGTCGCGCCACCCCGTGTCCCACACGCCGGTGTCACGGGCCACCGAGTCGCGCATCCCCGAGTCCGCCGTCGCGTCGGAGCCGTCCACGAGCAGCGGCTGCGGGTCGTCGCACCCGAAGCACGAGGACGCCCCGAGCACGAGCAGGCTCGTCACACAGACGAGCGCAGGTGGTGCGAGGCGCATGCCGAGAGGATGGCACGCGCCGCAACACCAAACCAGACGGCGCGCTCGCGCCGCGTCTCAGTTCTTGCGGATCGCCTTGTACGCGCTGCTCGCGGTGCGCAGGTCGTGGACGATGCCGTACGAGCAGCCCTTCGCCTCGTACGCCCACATCGAGCCCCAGCCGTCGCCGCTCTCGTAGAGGAAGATGTGGCCCGCGCCGCCCGAGTTGTAGACCAGCGCGTCGCCCTTCGCGACGCTGCCGC
This sequence comes from uncultured Polyangiales bacterium, assembly GCA_964624885.1. Classification (GTDB taxonomy): domain Bacteria; phylum Myxococcota_A; class Polyangia; order Polyangiales; family JADJMO01; genus JADJMO01. The sequence continues at coordinate 20,143 of CAZUZY010000106.1, forward strand.
GCGAGACCGTGCGCCAGAGGCTCGTGTCGGCGACGAAGTTGCCGGTCGAGTACGGGTGCTGGTCGACCGTGACGTCCGAGTTCGAGGCGGGCACGCGCCAGATCTTGCCGACGTAGCCGGAGCAGTCCGCGCCGTAGCTGCCGGAGTGCGTGCAGCTCGGGCAGGAGCCGGAGCACGAGCCCGCGGGGGCCGAGCCGCCCGGGCCCGCCATCGACCAGCGGCCGTGGCCCCAGTAGTACGAGAAGCCGACGCCGGCCTTGGCGCGCGTGATGAAGTCGGTCGAGTCGGGGCTGCCCCCCGAGCCACCGGAGCCACCGGAGCTGCCGCCGCTCGAGCCGCCGGAGGCCGTCGGATCGAGGTAGACGCCGAAGCTCCAGCCCGTCGTGCCGGCGAACTTGATGTTGTACCAACCGCTCTTCGGCGTCGCCGAGACGACGGTCACGTTCGAGCCCTTGGGGATCACGAGGAGGATCTTCGCCGACGTCGAGGCGCTGCTGCGCAGGTTCAGGGCCGCGTTGGTCTTGAGCGTCTGACCGACGGCGACCGTGCCGACGACGCTCTCCGCGCCGCGACCATCCGTGCCGTCGTCCTCCTCGGCGCCCACGAGCTCGGTGCTCTCTCCACCGCCGTCGACGGCGTGCTCCACCGAGCAGCCCGCGCCGAGCGAGAGCAGCGCGACGACGCCACAGGGGAGAGCGAGGCGAGCGAGGGAGCGGACGAGATCCGACATGCCCGTTCCCTCAGCGAATCGCGTGCCACGCCGGGATGCGCAGCGACGGTGGAAAAGTCGCACCGTCGCCGCGATCTCGATCGCACGGGCGTGACACCCACCGTCCACTCGTCATCCAGCTCGGACAGAAGGGAAAGGTAGGAGATGTGGTTTCATGCGGGAAAAGGGCTCCCTTTCGGAGCGCGCGGGGAGGTTCGGATCGTGCTTCGATCGGGGCCCGCATGGACCGTCGCTGGATCTTCGCCGCCCTCGTCGTCGGCGCCGTCGGGCTCGCCGTGTGGCTCGCGCGCGCGCCGTCGGTCGCGCCGCT
>CAZUZY010000107.1:0-21152 GCA_964624885.1 uncultured Polyangiales bacterium
GGCGCCCCGCAGCCGCGACCATCGACTTCGCGAGCGGTGGCGCCGCCGCGGCCGCGGGCACGGTCGCCGTGTGGCCGGTCGACGGCGAGACCGAGGTGTGGAGCACGTTCCGCTGCGCCTCCGAGTCGCCGAACCCACTGCCCGGCCAGACCAACGCGGGCTACCCGGTGTCGCTCACCGGCGCCGCCGTGCTCGATCTCAGCGAGCACACCATCGCGCCGGCCGACGGCGCCGCGCTCGAGCACGTGCTGCTCTCCAAGACCACCGACAAGACCGGCCTCATCCCCGCCGAGCAGATCTTCCTCATCCCCAAGGATCCGCTCGCCAAGTCCACCAAGTACAACGTGACCGTGAAGGGCACCGTGGGCGGCACGCCGTTCGGCAAGACGTGGACCTTCACCACCGGCGCGACCTGAGCGACAAAAGCAACTCGGAGCGGAGGACCGGACTGGGACGGTCCGGGAGCGACAGAAGCAACCCGGAGCGGAGGACCGGACTGGGACGGTCCGGGAGCGACAAAAGCAACCCGGAGCGGAGGACCGGACTGGGACGGTCCGGGAGCGACAAAAGCAACCCGGAGCGGAGGACCGGACTGGGACGGTCCGGGAGCGACAAAAGCAACTCGGGCGCCCTCGCGGACGCCCGAATCGCAAACCGGCAACCCGTCGTGGCCGGAAGCCTCAGCCCTTGAGGTTCGCGAGCGCGAAGTCCCAGTTGGCGAGCTTGTCGACGTAGGTCTCGACGTACTTCTGCCGCAGGTTGCGGTAGTCGATGTAGTAGGCGTGCTCCCAGACGTCGCAGGTGAGGATCGCCTTCTTGCCGTGCTTCATCGGGAGGTCGGCGTTGCTGGTCTGCATGAGCGAGAGCTTGCCGCCCTCCTCGACCAGCCAGCCCCAGCCCGAGCCGAACTGGGTGACGCAGATCTTCACGAACTGCTCGCGGAACGAGGCGAACGAGCCGAAGTCGCGCTCGATGGCCGCCTTGAGATCCCCGGTCGGCTCACCGCCGCCGTTGGGCTTGATGCCGTTCCAGTAGAACGTGTGGTTCCACACCTGGGCCGCGTTGTTGAACACGCCGCCGCTCGCGCCCTTGATGACCTCCTCCAGCGTCTGGTTCGCCTCGGGCTTGCCCTCGAGCAGGCCCTTCAGGTTGGTCATGTAGGCCTGGTGGTGCTTGCCGTAGTGGAAGTCGAGGGTCTCCTCGGTGATGTGCGGGACGAGAGCGTTCTTCGCGTAGGGGAGGGGATCGAGCTCGAATTTCACGGGAGCACTCCTTCGTGGATGGGTCTCGGGTTGTACGCAGGATCAGGCGCTCTCACAAGCCCGCAGCCGGACGCCGCGGCGAATCGCCATGCGCATCTTGTGGACCGCGCGCGGCAGACCGGTGAACACCGCGTCCGCGATGATCGCGTGGCCAATGTTGAGCTCCTCGACGAACGGGATCGCCGCGACCTGCACCACGTTGGCGCGGGTGAGCCCGTGCCCCGCCGCGACCTCGAGCCCCACCGCGTGGGCGTGGGCCGCGGCCTCGGTCAGCGCTGCGATCGGCACCGCGCGGTCGCGCACCTTGGCGTGCGCGTAGGGCCCGGTGTGCAGCTCGATCTGCTCGGCGCCGAGCGCACGCGCCGCGTCGATCTGCGCGCGATCCGCGGCGATGAACAGCGAGACCTTGATGCCCGCGTCGATCAGCCGACGCACGTGCGGCCCGAGCTCGCGGGAGAGCCCCCGCGCGTCGAGCCCGCCCTCGGTCGTCCGCTCCTCCCGCCGCTCCGGCACCAGCGTCACCACGTCGGGTTGGGTGCGCACGGCGATCGAGATCATCTCGTCCGTCGCCGCGCACTCGAGGTTCACGAGCGACGTCACCGCCTCGCGCATGCGCTGCAGGTCGCGATCCACGATGTGCCGACGATCCTCGCGCAGGTGCAGCGTGATGCCGTCGGCCCCCGCTTGCTCGCACACCTGCGCCGCGTAGACCGGATCGGGGTAGGGCGTGCCGCGCGCCTGCCGGAGCGTGGCCACGTGGTCGACGTTGACGTGCAGGCGGATCGGCATGGGCCCGAAGCTAGTTCGAAGCCCCCCGACTGGAAATGCCCGCCGCGCCGCGCCCGCACGGCTCAGTTCTCTGCGCGCTCGCCGTCGATGTCGTTCTTCCAGGTGCCCTGGTTGCCGCGCGTCTTGCCGACGAAGGTCGCGCCGTCGCTCGCGATGGTGAGCTTGTACTCGTCCGTGGCCAGGAGCGTGCTGTCCACGTGGGTGCCCTTGAGCTTCACGAGCCGCGTGCTCGGATCCCAGGTGCCCACCACCTGCTCGGTGCCCACCTCGTTGACGCGATCCGCGAGCGCGTGGCCCGGCGGCGTCGCCATCAGCGTCCAGAGGATGCGGCCCTTGAGGTTGTTGCCCGTGCGCTCGAGGCGCAGATCGAACGCGAACACGATCTGCTCCACCGGGTCACGCCAGCTGCCGCGGTAGTGGAGCGGCAGGTCGGCCTCGGGGCTCGCCGTCGGCGAGGGCTTCGCCGCCGTGGGCTCGGTCACCACCGGTCCGGTCGCTGTCCGGGGGGGCGCGGGACAGCCGAGCAGCACCGCGGCCGAGATCAGCGGGATCGTGAAAAGCTCCTTCATGCCGAGTCCGAGCGTAGTAGTACCCCGCCATGCACCCCCTCGCCCAGCGGGTTCTCGACGGCGAAGTGCGCGCCGCCGCCCGGGCCATGCGGCTCGTCGACGAGCGCGCCGACGGCCACGTCGCCCTCCTCAAGGATCTCGCGGCGCACGTGGGTCGCGCGTACGTCATCGGCGTCACCGGCACTCCGGGCGCAGGCAAGTCCACCCTCGTCGACCGTCTGATCGCGCTGTTCCGCGCCGACGGCAAGAAGGTGGGCGTCGTCGCGGTCGATCCCACCTCACCGTTCTCCGGCGGGTCGATCCTCGGCGACCGCATCCGCATGCAGCGCCACTTCCTCGACGACGGCGTGTTCATCCGCAGCGTCGCCACCCGCGGCGCGATGGGCGGGCTCTCGCGCTCCGCCGGCGACGTCACCCGCATCCTCGATGCCTTCGGGTGCGACGTCGTGCTGCTCGAGACGGTGGGCGTCGGCCAGGACGAGCTCGAGGTCACCCGTCACGCGCACACCACGCTGGTCGTCGTGCCCCCGGGCGGTGGCGACGACGTGCAGGCCAACAAGGCCGGCATCCTCGAGATCGCCGACGTGTTCGTCGTCAACAAGGCCGACCGTGACGGCGCCGACGCGCAGGTGCGTCACCTCGAGTCCATGCTCGCCCTCGGTCGCGAGATCCGCGCGGGCCACGCGGCCGCCGGTGTGCGCAGCCACGGGCACACGGCCGCCTCCACGTCGCACACGCTGGGGCACGACCTCGCAGACGCCGACGGTGAGTGGACCCCGCCGATCCTCAAGACCATCGCTGCGCGCAACGAGGGCCTCGAGGCGCTGCGCCAGGCCATCGATCGGCACCGCGCCTTCCTCGCCACGCCGAACGGTCGCGCGCACCACGCGCAGCAGGAGCGCGAGCGCCTGCTCGGCATGTTCCGGGACACGCTCGTGGAGGCCGCGCTCACCACGCTCGGCCCCGCGGTCGACGAGGAGACCGCGCAGGTGCTCGCCGGTGTCCACGACCCCTACACCGCCTGCGAGCGCCTCCTGGCCCGTTTTCGGGGCGAAACACCCGCGTGACACTGCACACCTGCCGGGTGCGGCGATTGTAAAGTCGCGCACTTGGACGCTTTTGTGTGCCGCGATGTCCTACTCATTTCGCCCTGACATCTTTTTTTGGGGTGTCAAGCCGGGGTTTGTGGCTACCTATTCACACGAATGCGTCACCTGGTTCGCACCCTCCTGATCGGCGTGTCGCTCCTCGGGGCCTCGGCGGGCTGTGGCCGGTCCACCCCGGGCCAGGGCACCTTCGGCAACGTGCTGTCGCCGAACGGCGGCGCTTCGGGCTGGAACCTCAGCGCCTGTGACGATCTGTGCAGCGTGGTCGACACCAAGGCCGCCACGGTCGAAGGCCTCTGCAGCGCGGTCGCCGGCAAGGTCGGCGGTGGCGCCACCTGTGTCTCCTCGCCGCTCACCTACAAGGGCGTGCCCGACAGCGCGATCCGCGGCGCCGCCCTGCTCGACGTCGTCGACGGTTCGGGTCACCACAGCCTCCTCGCCCTCCACACCGCCGCGGGCTTCCGCGTCGCGCGCACCCTGGGCAAGGGCGCTGGCCACGCGCTCTCCACGCAGCCGGTCGACCTTCCCGGCATGGCTCCCGCCGGGGTCGAGCTGCGTCTCGCGCTCGACGGTGCCGAGCGACTCTTCGTCTGCGGTATCGACGGTGAGGGCAAGACCACCTGCCCCGTCGCCATCCAGACCGCTGGCTCCACGCCGGTGCAGGCCATGGGCGCGGGCCTCGCGGGCGCGGTCAGCAAGCCGTCCCCCTGGCGCGCGCGCGTCGAGCTCGGGCCGCAGGGGTACGTCGCCAAGTCCGCCGAGGGTGACCTCCCCGCGGGCCTCGCCGGCGAACACGCCTACCTCGCCGACTGATACGTCGCGAGCACGGCCGCCATCATCGGGTCGCCGACATCACGGCCGCCGACATCACGGCCTGACCGTCACTTGATGACGGTGGTCTCGAAGTGGGTCGCCTTCGGCTGCGTGGGCTTCAGCACCACCACCGGCGGCTCGCCGAGCAGCCCCACGTCGCCCTCCGCGCGCTCCTCGTCGGTGAGGTACCAGGGGCCGCCTTCGCTCTTCCAGGTCTGCTTCACCTTCGTCTGACGCATGGTGCCCTCGGTGGGCCGGTACCAGGCGAACGTGACGAACAAGGTGGCCTTCTTGGCCTCGATCTTGTCGATCCCCGCGAACTCGAGGTCGACGATCCGCAGCTCGACGCCCCACAGGCGGTGACGCTTGAGGAACCCGTCGCGGTCGGCCATGGCCACGTGCTCGAGCGCGATGTCGGTGCGCCCGAAGCGCACGGCGACGTTCGTCTCCTGCACCGCGTCCTCGAGCTTCCCCCGCGGCGTCGACGCGGGGCCCAGGCACCCGACCAGCGAGGCACCGAGCAGCAGCGCTGCCGCAGGGCGACGGAGCTCGAGCTCGAGCAGACGAACGAGGCGGCGACGGAGGCGTTCCCAGCGCGACGACATGCCCGACCGGTACGCCTGTCGCACGACGACGGCCAAAAAAGCGGAGGGGGACCGCGTGTGCAGTCCCCCTCTCGTGCCGTGAGCCCGCGCTCAGCGGCGGCGGCGGCGGGCGCCGATCGCGACGAGGGCCGCGAGGCCGGCGACCGCGACGACGGTGGTGCTGCCGTTGCCCGAGGGCGTCGAGCAGGAGAACCCACCGCCCTCGAGCGTGCCGTCGTCGGCCGTCGGTCCGCCGTCGGTGTCGCCACCGTCGGTGATCACGCTGCCGTCGCTGGAGCCGCCCGTGTCGGTGGCGCCGTCGGTGACCGCGCCGTCCTCGCCACCATCCGTGCCGCCGTCGGTGACGGGCTCGGTGCACGAACCGATCGTGGTGTCGACCGAGGTGCAGATGAAGCCGTCGGGGCAGCCGTTGCCGTCCTTGCCGCGGCAGCCCTTCTTGCAGAACTTGGCGCTGTCGTCGCAGACGGTGCCGCTCTTCAGATCACCGCAGTCGCTGTCCTTCGCGCAGATGTCCGCGCAGATGCCCTTCGCGGTGTCGCACTTCTTGCCGCTCGGGCAGTTCGCCGTCGGGTCGCCCGGCACCTTGGGATCGATGCGGCCGGTGGCCGTCTCCTTGGCGTCGGGGAGGCAGTCGTTGTCGCTGTCCAGATCGAGGAAGTCCGGCACGCCGTCGCCATCGGTGTCGACCGCCTTCTCGTCCTTGTCGAGGTGGGTGTCGCCGTCGCTGTCGAGGTCGCGCCAGTTGCCGATGCCGTCGCCGTCGGCGTCGGTGCTCGTCTCCGTGGAGTCGAGGATCCCGTCGCCGTCGCTGTCGAGGTCGAGCGCGTCGATGGTGCCGTCGCCGTCGGTGTCGATCTTCTTGCCGCCATCGGTCTCGACGCCGTCGGGGATGCCGTCGCCGTCGGTGTCGGCCTTGGTCGGGTCGGTGCCGAGCGTCTTCTCGAGGATGTCCGAGAGGCCGTCACCGTCGGTGTCGACCGGATCGCAGGTGCCGATGGTCGCGTCCTTGCTGCTGCACTTGTAGTCGGTGGGGCAGCCGTTGCCGCCCGTGCCGCGGCAGCCGTCGCCGCAGGTCTTGGTCGTGTCGACGCAGACCTTGCCGCTCGTGAGCGTGCCGCACTGGTCGTCCTTGGTGCACTTGGCCGTGCACGTGTGCGGCTTGGCGACCGTGTCACAGGTCGGCTTGCCCGGCGTCTTGCAGTCGGTGTCGGTGAGGCACTCGTCGAGCGGCGTCACCGTCGGGTCGCTGCCCGGCGTGGTGGTGTCGCCGTCGGTGGGCGTGTCCTTGGAGGGCGCGCCCTTGGCGCCCGAAGCGGTGATCTTCGCCTGGTTCTTCAGCGAGCCGGTCGCGGTCGCGTCGACCTTCACCTGGAACACGACCGTGCTCGTGTCGGTCGAGCCGGTCGGGCACACCGCCGGCGAGAGGCCACAGAGCAGGCCGCCCGTCGTGGCGTTGGCGCCGGTGCCGAGCCGCACGACCACGCGGCGCGTGGCGGCCACGTACTCGCCCTGGTCGTCGCCGGCCGCGTCGGTCTTGGCGCCCGTGTTCGGACCGGTCGTGATCTTCAGCGAGCCCGGGACGTAGGTGACGCCGACCGGGAGGTCGTCGACCAGCACGGTGCCGACCGAGTTGTCGGTGCCGGTGTTCTTGGCGACGACCGTGTACTCGAGAGTGTCGCCCGGCAGGGTCTCGCCACCGGCGCGCGCCGCGAGGTTCTTCACCGACTTGAGGCTGCTCGCGAAGGTGGGCTCGAGGGTCGAGATCGAGGTCACGAACATGCCGAGCGCGTAGACGTCGCCCGTGCTGGTGGCGCGGACGGTGGCCGAGGTGTCGCCCGCCTTGAGCCGCCCGGTCACGTCGACGACGTCGATGTCGACGCCGCTCATCGAGCCGGCGCCGCCGGTGAGGCGGGGCAGGTAGCCGGTGTTCTGCTGGAACGCCGGCAGCGTGGCGTCGCTCGCGAGCTTGCCGAGGTAGCTGTGGGTGCCGTTGAAGAAGTTGTCGATCGGGTTGGCGGCGTTGCTGAGCCGCGCCCCGGCGCCACCCGCGCCCGTGGTGAAGAACTCGAGGCTGTCGCCCGTGAGGTCGAAGTCGCCCTCGTAGGCGAGCACGCCGAGCTTGGCGTCGAAGCCCGCCGCCGGCACGAGGAACCCGCTCAGGGTGCCGGTCGCCGGGGCGCCGCCCTGCACGAGGTCGAGGCCGTCGAAGATCACCAGGTTGCGCTGCGGATCGCCCGGCAGCGTGTAGAACACGACCAGCGACCAGGCGCCGAAGGTGGTGTTGTTGTTGAGGTTGCGCAGGTCGAGGATGTCCACGCCAGAGAGCCGGACGAGGCCCTCGCCGAGGGCTTGCACGGTCTTGGTGACGTCCGCCGTCGACTGGTAGAAGGCCGAGCCACCGACCGCGACGACGTTGGAGCCGTCGGCCGTCACGGTGACGGGGGCGGCGGCGCTGCCGGGACGGTCGAGGGTGACGCTCAGGTCGGCGCTGGTCGAGAGCGGCGTCTTGGGGGCCACCGTGCCGGCCCAGTAGAGCCGCGCGTAGGTGATGGTCGCGCCGGTCGGGATGGCGAGCCGCGCGGTGCTGCGGGCGCCCGCCGGGGCGACGCCGGTGTTGGCCTCGGCGCCCGTGGTCGGGCTCTCCGACCGCCAGAACACGTCCGGCGCGCTGTCGCCGGTGTTGGCGCCGCAGGCACCGACGACGCTGCCGGTGAGCGGAGCCGGCACGCCCGCGCGGCAGTCGTGGCCGAGCGTGTTGCCGATGATGTGGAAGTCGCCCTTCTGGTCGACGCCGAACCGCTTGACCGGCGCGGCGCCAGCGGTCGCGGCCCCGAGGCCGACGGCCGACACGATCCCCAACGCGAGGAGACGAGGAAGGAAGGTCTTGTGCTGAGTCATGGACACCTCACTGCGAGAGTCGAGAGTTGGGGTGCGCAGCGCGGGCCACCGCGGCGCAGAGGATTCAACTGTGAACTGCGACGCCCCTCACCGCCACCATCCCACTCTGGTGGGACCCAGTTCGGGTCCCCACCCGCGAGACGGAGCGGCGAGAGGCGCCTCTCGGGTCACTTGTTCGCCAGATCGGCCGCCCATGGAGGCGGCCGACAGTTCGCTCCGCTTCGCTCCGCTCACTTCTTCGGCTTCTCTTCGACCTTGCCGGAGGCGTTGCCCTCGATGTGGAACTCCACGCGGCGGTTGTTCTGACGGCCCGGGTCGGTGTCGTTGGTGTCGATCGGCTTCTCGTCGCCGAAGCCGTCGCTCTTGAGCCGCTTCGCGTCGATCTTGCCCTTGGTCACGAGCCACTTCACGACGCTGGCCGCGCGCTTCTTGGAGAGGTCCTTGTTGTAGGCCTTGTTGCCCTTGTTGTCGGTGTGGCCTTCGACGCGGATCACCGTGATCTCCGGGTGGTCCTTCATGATGGTGGCCACCGCGGTGAGGATCTCGTCCGACTCCTTCAGGATCTCGGCGCTGTTCGTCTTGAACTTCACCTGCTGGAGGATCTTGATCTGACCCGCGACGATGGCGGCCGCCGGGCAGCCGTTCTTCTTCGGGTCCTCGTTCTTCGGTCCGGGCGTGTCAGGGCACGCGTCCTCCGGGTCGATGATGCCGTCGCCGTCGGTGTCGGGCGGGCAGCCGTTCTTCTTCGGGTCCTCGCTCTTGACGCCCTTCACGTCGGGGCAGGCGTCGTCGGCGTCGAAGATGCCGTCGCCGTCCTTGTCCGGCGGGCAGCCGTTGGTCTTCGGGTCCTCGGTCTTGACGCCCTTGAGATCGGGGCAGGCGTCGACCGAGTCCATGATCCCGTCGCCGTCCTTGTCCGGGCAGCCGTTGGTCTTGGGATCGTCGGTCTTGATGCCCGGCACGTCGGGGCACGCGTCCTTCTCGTCGAGGATGCCGTCCTTGTCGCGATCCTTCGGCTCCTCTTTCTTCGGACAGCCCGTGGGCGGCTCACCCTTCACGTCGGGGCACTGGTCCTTGTCGTCGGTGATGCCGTCGCCGTCGCGATCGCCCGGCGCCTTGGGCTCCTCGAACGCCGGCGCCCACTCGAGCGACAGCAGCGCGCGCACCTTGGGGGCGCCGAAGCCGCGCGTGAGGCCCGGGCCCACGCCGAGCCCGAAGCGGAAGTCGCCCGCCGTGTAGTGACCACCGAACACGAGCTCGAACGGCGTGGCCGTCTTCTCGAACGCGTGGCCGTCGACCAGCACGGTGGTGCCGTAGATCTCGGGGCCGATGACCAGCTTCTTGTCGGCCACGCGGAGGCCCGCGCTCGCGCCGAAGCTCAGCTCGGTGCCGGTGCTCGAGTTGCCGAACGTCTCGTTGAGACCGCGGTAGTTGAGGCCGATGCGCGCCGCGTAGGCGAACATGTCGACGTCGCCCGCGAACTGCAGGCGCGGCGCGATGCGCACCTTGCCGTCGCCGGTGTACTGGTCGCGGTTGCCGGAGGGGATGAACGCCTGGACGCCGAGGGCGAGCGTGAACGCCTCGCCGTACTTGCCCACCAGCTTCACGTCGCCGCCGACGCGGATGTCGCCGATCGCGGCCTTGTCCGCCGGCGTGTAGGTGGTGCCACCGACCGTGCCGCCGCTGCCCGCCTGGCTCACCGCGACGGGGATGTTCACCCCGAAGCGCACCATGTCGAACAGCACGAGGCTCGCGCCGACGTGGGCGAACAGCTGCCGCTCCACCACCGCCGTGCGCTCGCTGCCGTCAGCGTTGTAGATGACGAGCGGCTTGTAGCCGAAGTCTCCGGTCACCCCGACGGCGGGACGCAGGTGCCCCCGCAGGTCGAGGGTGTCCTGCGCGAACCACTCGCTGCCTCGCTCGGCGGGCTCGTAGCGGTTGAGCGCGAAGCCCTGCTGCTGAGCGTTCGCGTGACCGACGGAGAGCATGAGTCCGAGCGCCGACAGCGCGCCCACACACGCAGGGAGGGACGGCCAGCGCGCAGCGGCCCGCTGCCCACGCGAAGCGGCTTGAGTGGAGTGCATCTTCCTACCTTTCGTTCCGGAAGCCGGAGCGGTGGCATCACAGCAAGTCACTGTGAGCCAGTAAAGGGCCAATCTGGCCATGCCGTCCAGGGTGGTGGACGGCGACGCGCCCTCGGTCAGCCGTGCTTCTCGACGAGCCGCGCGAGGCGAGGCACCGCGGCCTCCACGTGCTTCTTCGCCGTCGGGCGGAGCTTCTCGTAGGTGCCCTTCACGACGCCGCTCTTGCTGGTCTTGGCCTTGGCGTCCGTGATCGCGAGCAAGGCGTCGGCGGCGCGCCCGGCGTTGGCCTCGTAGTGCGCGACGACCGGCTTGTTCGACTCCTTGGCCTCGAGCCAGATCGGCTCGAGCGCCTTCGCGAACTCGGGGAGCAGATCGGTGACCACCTGCTTGACGAAGCCGGGCTTGATGCCCTTGACGGCGCCGTAGCCGGCCTTGATGGCGAGCCCCGAGATGCCGCTCTTGCTCGCGACCTCCTCGTCGATGAGCGTGCAGCAGTCGGCGATGACGGTCGCCTTCTTGTCTTCGTTCAGGAGGGCGTCGGAGAGGCTCGGCATGGCCGCAGCCTTTAGCTCATTTCGACTCGCAGATGAAACCCCCGTACTTGTTGCCGCAGTCCACGTCGTTCCACGTGCCGTCCTTGTAGGCCGTCACGCAGTCCTCGTTGTTCCAGGGCCAGAAGCCGTTGTTGGGCTCGTTCTTGTGCCAGTTGGTGAAGCCGGGCTTCTTGCCGTCGGCCCACTGGAAGTCGCCCTCCTTGCCGCGGTCGTTGAGGCCGATGTGCCAGTCGTTCGGGCCCTTCACGGAGATGACCGTGCGCAGGAACACCATCTCCTCGTTGTCCTCGATCTTCACGAGGTCGCGCGCCATGAACCCGCACGCGGTGCGGGCCTCGTCCCAGGTCGCGTCGCGCTCGCAGAACACGTAGCTGTGCGCCTTGAACGTGGCCACCGCACACCCAGGCAGCAGCGGGTCGGCGTCGCCGCCTGCGTCGAGGGCCACCTCGTAGGGCGCGTCGAAGGCGGCGTCGATCTCCGCGTCGCCGTCGGGGGGTTCGATCTCGAAGAGGGCCGCGTCGGAAGGCGGGCCGATCTCCAGCAGGTCGGCCGACTCGGGGATCGAGGCGTCGACGACCCCCTCGTCGACCGGGCTCGAGTCGAGGTCGACCGAGGCGCCCGCGCCACTGTTGCCGCCGTTGAAGCAACCGCCGAAGCACGCCGCCAGGCAGGCCGCTGCCACCATGGGCTTCCAACGCGCGCCGGCCATCCGCCCATCATGACGCATCGCGCGACGCGCGGCGAGGGTAACGCGGTTCTCGGGCGGACCCGCTCTGCGAACCGGCCTTCGCACGTGTGGTCAGGCGTCGTCGGTGTCGTCCACACCGTGCGCGGCGGGCGGCGGGAAGCAGCTCTCGACCCGCCCACCCTCGTCGTGGACGACGATCGACGCCTGCGCGCTGCGGTCGGATCGCCGGGCCATCATGTGTGCGACGTGCAGCGCTTCTTCTTTCGACTCGCGCAGCAAGGTCGGCAGCGAGCTGCCCTCGGCTTCGATCTTCCAGCCGCGAACGACTGGCACCACGTGAACGGTCACGAGCTCCATGGGTCCCACCCCTTGCAGCTACGATACCAGCTCGGCCCCGCATTTCTCGTCCCGGCGCGTCAGAGCCGGTCGGCAGCGTCGCGTCATGCCGCGGCGTGCATCGAGGCTTCCGCGAGCTGACTTCGCAGCCGCGCGCGTGCCCGGTCCTCGAGCTGTCGCACCCGCTCCTTGCTGATCCCGAGCCGCTGGCCGAGCGCCTCCAGGGTCACCGGCTCGTCGGCGAGCAGGCGCTCCCGCACGATCATCGCCTCACGCTCGGGCAGCGTGGCGAGCGCGGCGCGCACCCGGCGTCGCGCGTCGTCCTCGAGCTCCTCCTGACCCACTTGCTCCTCCGGCGACGGCGCGGAGGCGGCCAGCGCGTCCACCTTGGCCGACTCACCGTCGAAGGTCGCGTCGAGCGAGGTGTCGCGCGCGCGCAGCACGGGGAGCAGCCGCTCCACTTGCTCGACGGGCAGACCGCTCGCCGCGGCCAGCGCGACGGGGTCTTCTTCCTTGGTCTTGCGATACAGCCGCAGCGCCTTGCGCTCGCCCTTGGTGGTGCCGATGCGGACCGTGCGGTAGGCCCGCACGACGTAGTCGCGAATCTCGGCGCGGATCCAGTAGACGGCGTAGGTCACGAGGCGACAGTCCCGCGCCGGGTCGAACTTGTGCGCGGCCTTCAAGAGGCCGAGGTTGCCTTGCTGCACGAGGTCCTCGAGCGGCGCGCCCCAGCGTCGGTACTCGAGGGCGATCGTGATCACGAACGGGAGGCTCGCGGTCACGAGGCGCGCCCCGGCGGCCTGGTCTCCGTCGCGGAACCGGCGCGCGAGGATGCGCTCCTCCGCGACGCTCAGCGTCTCGATCCCCTTCAGCGATGCGCGGTACCGGTCGAGGTTCTCGTCCATGATTTTGATCACCGAACGTTGCAGGACCGGTGCCGCACCTCGTGCACAGGAAATGCGGGAATTGCAGGCACGCGGCCGTCATTGCGCGCAGTCAGTGCGGAGCGGCCCCGAGGCGCCGAAAGATTTTCGCGGTTCGCCTGGGAAACGCACCCTGGATCCCCCATGGGCCCTCCGGACCGAGGCCACCGCCGATCGATCGCCACGATCCGCTATGCTCGCGCCGTGACGCTCGTCGATTTCGGCCCGATCCGGCGGGCAGGTCTGCGGATGATCGGGCTCGGCGCCTTCTTCCTGGTCGTCGGTCTGGTGCTCCTGGTCGTGACCGAACAGCATGGCGGCCAGGCCATCTCCCACGCCGAGGTCGGGCGACATGGTCGTGGCGCCGCGTGGCTCGCCGGCCTGCCGGCCACCATCGGCTATGTCCTCGGGGTGCAGGGCGTCTACCGCTTCGCCACGGGCCGCGGCCCCGGTGCCGATTCGACCGCCCCCCTCGCGCTCGTCGGCCGCGCCATCCTGTGGGCGGTGGCGGTCGCCATCTTCTTCGGCGGGGCGTACGTCATCGTGCACCTCTTGCGCCGGGGCAACGCCTGAGAACGCTGGTCTGGTTCCGCGGCAAGGACCTGCGGGTCGCCGATCACGCACCGCTCTCGGCGGCGGCGCGCGGCGACGTCGTCGCGGCGTTCTGCCTCGATCCCTACTTCTTCGCCCCCGAACGCGCGGCCCGGCTGCCCCACCGGATGCAGCACCTGCTGGCCGCGCTCGGGTCGCTCGAGCGCAACCTCGCCCACGTCGGCGGTCGGTTGCTGGTGGTGGCGGGCAAGTCGACCGAGGCGATCCCGCGCCTCGCGGAGGGGCTGCGCGTGGACCGCGTGGTGGCCCAGCGGTGGACCGAGCCGTTCGCGCGCGAACGAGACCGGCGCGTGGCGGCGGCGCTCGGATCGATCCCCTTCGTGCTCCACGAGGGGGAGACGCTCGCGCCACCCGGCACGCTGCGCACGCAGAGCGGTGGCGTCTATTCGGTGTTCACGCCGTTCGCGCGCGCGTTCCGCAAGAGCGTCGAGGTCGCGGCGCCCCTGCCGACGCCCCGGCTGCGGCCGCTCGAGGTGCCCGTCGACACCGTCTCGATCCCCACGCTCGCCGAGCTCGGTCTCCGCGAGAACCCCCGCCTGCTGCCGGCGGGCGAGCGCGCCGCGCGCGAGCGGCTCCTCGCGTTCGTGGCCCACGGGCTCCGCACGTACGACAGCGATCGCGATCGCATGGATCGCGCCGGCACGAGCCGGCTCTCGCAGGACCTCAAGTTCGGTACGCTCTCGCCGCGCGCCGCGTGGTGCGCCGTGCGCGACGCCGACGCTCCCGCCGAGGCGAGGGAGCGGTTCCTCACGGAGCTGCTCTGGCGCGAGTTCGCCCACCACACGCTCTGGGATCGCCCCGAGCTGCTCGAGCGGCCGTTCCGCGCCGATTTCGACGGCTTCCCCTGGCGCGACGACCCGCGAGGCTGGCAGGCGTGGTGCGACGGCACCACGGGCTACCCGGTGGTGGACGCGGCCGCGCGTCAGCTGCTCGGCGAGGGCTTCGTCCACAACCGTGCGCGCATGATCGCGGCGAGTTTCCTCACCAAGCACCTCGGCATCGACTTCCGCCGCGGTGAGGCGCACTACATGGAGTGGCTGGTGGATGGTGACTGGGCGGCCAACGACCTCGGCTGGCAGTGGTCCGCGGGCTGCGGGTGCGATGCGCAGCCGTATTTCCGGGTGTTCCACCCGGTGACCCAGGGCCAGCGCTTCGACCCCGAGGGCACCTACGTGCGGACCTGGGTGCCGGAGCTCGCGCGCCTGCCCACGCGCTGGATCCACGCCCCGTGGGAGGCGCCAGAGCTCGAGCTACGCGCCGCGGGGGTTCGCCTCGGCGAGCACTACCCACGCCCGATCGTCGACCACGCGACCGCGCGCGCCCGGTTCCTCGCCGACGCCAAGCGCCACCTCGCCCGCTAGCCCGCCACGAACGTCGCCAGGCGCTCGAGCACGGCGGCGTCGCGCAGGATGCGTGCGTGGCCGAGCCCCTCGGTGACCTCGAGCCGCGCGCCGGGCCACGCCGCGACCAAGCGCTCGCTCGTGGTCAAGGGCACCTCCTTGTCGAGCGCGTCGTGCACCACGAGGAGGGGCGCCGCGAGATCGCGCGCCAGCTGGGGCGCGTAGAGGTCCTCGAGCCGTGTCGCGAAGCGGGTCTCGACCCGCCGACGCAGCGCCTCCACCACCGGCGCGCCGAGGCCCGCGTGCTCGGAGAACACCCGCATGAACTCGCGCACGTCGATCGGCGGCGCGACGAAGGCAAAGCGTCGGAACAGCCCCCCTTCGCGCGCGGCGCGCTCGGACGCGGAGCGGGCGCGGTGGGCGGCCACCACCGTCGCGGCCGCGCCCATCGAGTGCGCGACCACCCCGTGCAGCGAGGCTCCGACCGGCCGGATCACGTCGACCACCGCCTCGATCGCCGACGCCATCTCGAGCAACGACGAGCGCGCGCCAGGGCTCGCGCCGTGCCCGGGCCCGTCGAAGGTCACGACCTCGAACCCGCGTGCGACGAGCGGCGCGACGAGGCCACCGAGCTGCGCGCCGCGCCCGTTCCAGCCGTGCACGAGCAGGACGATGGGGCCCTCCCCCCAGCGCCAGCCCGCGAGGGCGCCGAACGCCGACGGCGCGCGGAACCGCCGGCCCGTCGCGAGCAGCGCCTGCTCCGCGGAAGGCGCCGGCCGCCGCGTCGTGCGGAACATCAAGGACTCGGAGACCCACGCCGCGACGTCGGCGGCCCTCGCCTCGACCTCGCTGGCCACCCGCAGGGCAGGCCACGCCCACCCCACCGAGGGTCGAGAATAAGAACGAACGGTCGTGCTTTTATTGGGGTGCATGAACGGCTCCTCGGGCAAGAGGGTCGGGGTGCGCGGTCAGGGATGGAGCAGGCGATCGAGCGCGACGCGCAAACGCTCGGGACTGGTCGGGTCGCGAAGGAGGCGAGCGACCTGGTGGTAGCCGTAACCGAGGCAGTAGATCTCGAAGGCCAGTTGCTGTGGGTCGCGCCCCGCGGCGAGGTGACCCTCCTCGACGGCCACCCTCGCGATGGTGGCGAAGGTGTCGACGAGGTCGCGCTGCGAGGACACGAGCAGCTCGCGCGCGGGCCCCGGGCGATCGTCGAGCTCCACCGCGGCCACGCGGAAGATGCAGCCGCCCGGGAGATCGTCGCCCCAGGCGATCCAGCGGTCGAACAGGGCGCGCAGGCGGGGCTCGCCCCGGGGTGCCTTGAGGGCCGGGCTCACGACGCGGGCGATGAAGCGGTCGATGCCGGCCTGCAGGATGCCGACCTCGAGGTTGTCCCGGGAGGAGAAGTGGGCGAACAGCCCGCTCTTCGACATGCCGACCTGCTCGGCCAGGCGACCGATGGTGACCCCGGCGAGCCCATCTCGGCTCGCCATGGCGAGGGCCGCGTCGAGCACGACGCTCCGGGTGTCTTCGCCCTTGGTCACCCTTCCAACAATAGAACGGTCGTTCGATTCGTCAAGGCCCCCTGGCCGGAGTGCGCCGCGGCGCAGAAAAATACCCCTCCGGGTCGGTCCCGGTGCATGGTTCCGCCCGATGCGCCCCTGGATCGTCGCCGGCACGCTCGCGCTGACCCTCGCGGTCGGCCCGCGGGTACGCGACGCCCACGCCGAGCCCACCCCGCAAGAGCTCGCCACGGCGCGCGCGCTCTTCGAGGACGCGGTCGAGCTCGAGAAGAAGAAGGACTACTCCGCCGCGCTCGGCATGTTCCGCAAGGTCGCGACGATCAAGTCGACCGGCGTCGTGCGCTACCACGAGGGCTACTGCGCCGAGAAGCTGGGCCGCTGGGTCGAGGCGCTCGACGCATACAACCGCGCGGTGCTCGAGGGCCAGGGCGACCCGAAGCAGAAGCAGGCCGTCGAGGCCGCCAAGAAGGCCGAGACCGCCCTGCGCCCTCGCGTCCCGCGGGTGCACGTGAAGGTCTCGATGCCCCGCAAGGGCAAGTACGAGCTGCGCATCGACGGCACGCCGATCGCGAGCGCGCTCCTCGACACACCGATCTTCGTCGACCCCGGCAAGCACGTGGTCGAGGTGACGGCCGACGGCCTCGTCGCCAAGCCGCAGGAGATCACGGTCGCCGAGAAGGATCTCAAGGACGTGAACGTCGAGCTCGAGGAGCCCGGCAAGCCGGTGGTGGATCCCCCGCCGAAGAAGGACCCGGAGCCGAAGAAGGACCCGGAGCCGAAGAAGGATCCGGAGCCGAAGAAGCCCGTGGAGCCCGCGGCCGACCTCGTGCCTGCGCGCTCGCTCGTGGTCTCGTTCCACCTCGGGAACGCGTCGCCGGGCGGACAGCTGTTCGATCCCGCGGGGGGACAGGCCGCGCAGTTCAAGCAGGATGGCAACGCCGACCAGGCCAACTACGTGGGCTTCGGGCTCGCGCTCGAGCTGGACGTGGGCGTCCGCGTGCTCCCCGCGCTCACGGTGTTCCTGCTCGGCCAGCGGGCCGGGCTCTCCATGAGCGGTGCCGGCAAGCTCGACGCCGACTCCTCGGCCTCGACCCGCGCGCTCGGCCTCGGCGTTGCGCTCGAGAGCCCCAAGTTCGGCAGGAAATTCTCGGTGTTCGGCGAGCTCTCGCTCTCGCGCCGCTGGCTCGACATCGATCTCAACGGCAAGGCCACCGCCACCTTCCGCGGCACCGAGCCCCGCATCCGCCTCGGTCTCACCTACCAGCTCGCCTCCACCGTCGCGCTCGTGGCGTCCGGGTGGCTCGCGTTCGGCAGCTACGGCTCGGCGACCTACCAAGATGCGAGTGGGAGCACCGAGCCAGAGCTGGCCTCGGCCTCCCACACGTTCCTCGGCGGATCCCTCGGCGTCACCTGGGACGCCGTGGTGTTCCAGCGAACTACCCCAACATGGCCTTGAGCTTGGCCTTGGAGGTGTTCGCGCCGGCGTGCCGCGCGGTCTCCTTGCCAGCCTTCACCACCACCATCGTCGGGACGCCCTTGATGCCGAACTTGGCGGCGGTCGCGGGGGCCTCGTCGATGTCGAGCTTGGCGACCTTGTAGGTGCCGGCCGTCTCGTCGGCGAGCTCGTCGATCATCGGCGCGATCATCTTGCAGGGCCCGCACCAGGTGGCCGTGAAGTCGATGAGCACGGGCTTGTCGCTCTTGAGCACCTCGGACTCGAAGTTGAGATCGTTCAGCGTGACGACGTTCTTGCCTGCCATGGGGACCAGCTCCTTCGAGGGTACGATGCCGGACCCCCGCGCGGAGGTCCACGACGGGGTGACAGCCCCGAGACCCCGGCCTAGCTGTTCCACGTGAAGGACGGAACCGTCGCCGGGGCCGCGCTCATCGCTGCGGGCGTCCTGTTCCTGTTCGTCCAGGTCCGGGCCGAGGGGCCGCCCCGGTGTCCACCTGGGCTCGTCGCCCTCGGGGCCCGCTGCTGCGGAGACGGCGCCCACCTCGACGGCGACCGCTGTGTGGACGCCAAGCGGTGCAGCGAGGGGCTCGCGCTCGTCGACGGGCACTGCGTCGCGCCGCGCCGCAAGGTGACCGTTCCGGCCGGGACCTCGGCGTGGAAGCCGCCGGACGACACCGTGGGCCCGGGCGAATACGCCGTGACCGGCACCTTCCGGATCGATGCGTACGAGGTGCACTACGCCGCCTATGCCGCGTGCACCCAGGCCGGGGCGTGCGCGCCGCTCGCCAAGGTCGGCGACCCGGGCCAGGCGGTCTCCAACGTCACCCTCCCCGAAGCGCGGGCGTTCTGCCGGTTCGCGGGTGGACGACTCCCGCGCGACGCCGAGTGGCTGCGCACCGCCCTCGGTGACGTGGAGACCCGCTACCCGTGGGGCGACCCCGACGCGCTGTGCCTCCGCGCGAGCTACGGCCTCGTCCGTGGCCGCTGCGCGAAGGGCGCGACCGGCCCCGACACGACCGGCGCGCGGCCGTGGGGACAGACCAAGCTCGGCGTGCACGACCTCGCCGGCAACGTGGCCGAGTGGGTCGAGGACGGCGCGCCGCCCGACCACGGCGAGGTGCGCGGCGGCAGCTTCGAGGACGACGACGCGACCGCCCTGCGCGCCCGGTGGCGCAAGGTGTTGCCCGCGAGCGCCCGCCTCGCCTCCGTCGGATTCCGCTGCGCCTACGAGGGGCCATGATCGCCGCCGCGTGGGACCTGCTGGGCGACGTCTACTCTCGCTTCTCCAACAAGGGCGGCACGTTGCTCGGCGGCGCCATCGCCTTCTACTCGCTGCTCTCGATCGCGCCGGTGCTCGTCATCGCGATCCACGTGGCGAGCCTGCTCGCGAGCGAGGCCATCGTGCGCCACACGCTCACCGAGGACCTCGCGCGCTGGGTGGGCCGCGACGGCGCCGACACCATCGCGGGCCTGCTCGACACGGCGCTGCGCTCGAGCTCCGGGCCGTGGTCGAGCGCGCTCAGCATCCTCGTGCTGGTCTACGCATCCACCCAGCTGTTCGACCAGCTGCAGTACGCGATCAACCACGTGTGGGGGGTGCAGTCGCGCAGCGGCGAGAGCTTCCGCAAGAAGGCGCTGTGGGAGCTGCGGCGCCGCTCGGTGGCGTTCGGCATGGTGGTGCTGGTCGGCGTGGGGTTGCTCGCCATGGTCGTCCTCAAGGCGATCATGAGCGCGGTGAGCAACGCGGTGGGCACGGTGCTCCACGTGACCCTCGAGCAGCAGGCGCTCGAGAACGGGCTCTCGTTCCTGGTCGCCACCACCCTCTTCGCCACCATCTTCAAGCTCGTGCCAGAGGTCCGCGTGCGCTGGCGGGACGTGTGGCTCGGGAGCGCGTTCACGGCCACGCTGTTCTCCATCGGCGCGGGCCTGCTCGGCATGTACCTCGGCCGCAAGGGCGTGCGCTCGAGCTGGGGCGCGGCGGGCTCGCTGGTCGCGCTGCTGCTGTGGGTCCACTACTCCGCGCAGATGTTCTTCTTCGGCGCCGCCTTCACCGCCGAGTGGGCCAAGCGGCGCGGCCGCGCGATCGAGCCCAACGAGTACTCCCACCGGGTCACCGTGGTGGACGACGACGGCCCCGCCCCCTGACCCTCGGGAACATCCCTCGCGCCGCCGTCGTTCCCTTGCTACCTCCGTGAACGTGGCCGATCGTGGACGGTCTTCTTCCGAGCGCCCCGAAAAGGCCGCTGGAACCCGGACGTCGGGCCTCTCACCGTCGACCCTCCCCACCGGTGCGCCCGGCGAAGAGGAGCCGCCGCGCGAGCAGCGGACGACGACGGGCGGCACGTCCTCCCCTTCCCGCGCCAAGAAGCGCGCGCGGCGCAAGCTCGTGCTGTGGCTCAAGCGCTTCGCCCTCGCCGGGCTCGTCCTCGCCGCCGCGGGCACCATCACGCTCGCGGTGGTGGTGCGCCGCATCGAGGCCGGGCTCCCGAGCGTCGCCGACCTGCGCAAGGGCTACCGACCGCCGCAGGTGACCCGCGTGCTGGCCAAGGACGGCAGCCTCCTCGCCGAGCTCTACACCGAGCGGCGCACGGTGGTGAAGCTCGACAAGCTCCCGGCCCACGTCAAGCTCGCGGTGCTCGCGGCCGAGGACGCCGGCTTCTACGAGCACCAGGGGCTCGACTACATCGGCATCGCGCGCGCGGTCTGGGTGAACCTGCGCAACAAGAAGACCAAGCAGGGCGCCTCCACGATCACCCAGCAGGTGGTCAAGAACCTGCTGCTCGACAACCAGCGCACCTACCGCCGCAAGATCCGCGAGATCCTGCTCGCGCGCCGCATCGAACAGGAGCTCTCCAAGGACGAGATCCTGGAGCTCTATCTGAACCACATCTACTTCGGCGCCGGGCGCTACGGCATCGAGGAGGCCGCCCTCGGCTACTTCGGCAAGCACGCCGCCGAGCTCACCGTGGCGCAGGCGGCGCTGCTCGCCGGGCTGCCCGCCTCGCCGAACGGCTACAACCCCCGCATCAACCTCGAGGCCGCCAAGGCGCGCCGCACCCACGTCCTCGGCCAGCTCCGCGCCAAGAACTTCATCGACGCCACCACCTACGACGCGGCGATGGTCGAGCAGATCCACCTCGCCCCGGCGATCGAGGCCGGCGACGACCTCGCGCCCGAGGTGGTGGAGCTCGTGCGCAAGACCATCAAGGAAGTGGCCGGCGAAGAGGCCGCGCGCAAGGGTGGGTTCACGGTCGAGACCACCATCGACCCGGCGCTGCAACGGCTCGCGCGCACCGCCGTGCGTGACGGCGCGACGGCCTACGACAAGCGCTGGAAGCTGCTCGGGCCGTTCCCGCCGTATCCGGCCGACGGCAAGGACCCGAAGACGAAGAAGAAGCTCCCGCCGCAGGAGAAGCCGTTCGAAGGCACGCCGCGGTACGGACACGGCGACGTCTACGTCGGGGTGGTGGTCGGGCACGACGACACCGCGCGCACGATCGAGGTCGCCGTCGGCACGCTGCACGGCGTGGTCAAGCTCGAGGCCAAGGATCGCTATGCGGGCGACCTCGCGCCGAGCGCGTGGGCGGCCCTCGG
>CAZUZY010000108.1:0-20974 GCA_964624885.1 uncultured Polyangiales bacterium
GACGTCGGCGGCGCTCGGGCGATCCTCGCGCCGACGCGCCATCGCCGCGCGGACGAGCTCGGCCACCGCGAGCGGCAGATCGGGGCGCTTGTCCCGCGGGTCGGGCGCGCTCTCCGTGAGCCGAGCGGCGGCCATGGCGAACACCGTTTCACCACGAAAGGGCAGCTCGCCGGTGACCAGCTCGTAGAGCAGGACCCCGAGCGCATAGACGTCCGCGCGCCCGTCGAGGGGACGCCCCTCGACCTGTTCGGGCGCCATGTACGCCGGCGTGCCCAGCGTCGCGCCCACCGTCTGGGTCACCCGCGAGCTGTCGGGATCGAGGCCGCGGGCGATCCCGAAGTCGGTGATGGCGACCCGCCCCGTCTCCTCGACCATCACGTTGTCGGGCTTGAGGTCACGGTGCAGGACGCCGGCCGCGTGGGCCGCCACGAGGCCCCGCGCGATCTCGGCGCCGATGCGCAGCGCGTCCGCCAGGCCACCGTCGCGCGATCGACGCGAGAGCGGGGTCCCGTGGAGGAGCTCCATGGTGAGGAAGCGAACGTCGCCGTCGACCCCGAGGTCGAACGTGCGCGCCACGTTCGGGTGGGTCACCCGGCGGGCCAGCTTCACTTCGCGGCGGAACCGCTCGAGGATCCCGGGCACCTCGGCGACCTCGGCCCGCAGCACCTTGAGGGCGACGAGGTCGTCGAGGTCCTCGTCGCGGGCCCGGTACACCGCCCCCATGCCCCCTTCGCCGAGGGAGGCCTCGATCCGGAACCGCCCCCCGAGGAGCGCCCCGACGCCGAGCCGCCCGTCGGCCGTGGCCGAGGGGGTGGGGAGCGCGAGGGTGGCGGCGCTCGGGTCGGCCATGCGGGGAGATGGTACCGGATCGTTGGCCCAGCCCGAGAGCCCTTGCTAAGCCCGGCCGAGGATGTCGATGAAGCAGCTCCACCTCCTCGTGCGCGGCCGGGTGCAGGGCGTCTTCTTCCGCGCCTCGACCCAGCGCGAGGCGCGAAGGCTCGGCCTGACCGGCTGGGTCAAGAACCGCTCGGACGGCGCCGTGGAGATGCTGGCCGAGGGTGAGGAGACCGGCCTCAAGCAGCTCCAGCTGTGGGCCGAGCGTGGCCCTTCGGCGGCCCGCGTGGACGACGTCCAGGTCCGCTGGCGTTCCTACGTCGGTGACTTCCCGGACTTTCGGATCACGGACTGAGGTGCCCATGCAGAAGCCCCTGCTCGTCGCTGTGTTCTGCGCCTCGACGGCGCTCTCCGGTCCGGCGCTGGCGGCCCCGCCGCCGGCCTCGGCCTCGGCCTCCAGCGTGGTCCCCACCGCCGAGGTCGATGCCGCCATCGCCAAGCTCGCCGATCCGACCCCGTCGATTCGCATCGGCGCCGCGCAGGCGCTCTCCACCACCGCCCCCGAAGCCTTCCCGGCCCTCGAGGCCCGCGTCCTCGAGCCCGGCAGCGGCCCAGGACCGATGTGGCTCGTGCTCGACAAGGCGAAGAAATCCCTGCCCCCGGGCAGCCCCGACGATGCCGACGTCCTCATCGCCGTGGTCACGGCGGGCAACACGCCGGCCCATCGCGCGCTCGCACTCGTGCTCGCCGGCATGAAGGCCGCCGAGAAGCAGGGCAACGTGGCGGGCGCACGCCTGCTGGTCCGCGTGGCGGTGGCCCACAAGGGCATGCTCAAGAGCACCGCGACCGCCGGCCTCAAGCGCATGGGCGATCACGCGGTGGCCGCGTTGCTCGAGGTGCGCAACGACGCGGACAAGGACCTGCGCGGCTGGGCCAACAAGACCCTCGACGGCCTCGGCAAGTTCCTCCCGAGCGACGCCGTGCAGGTGAAGGACCCGCAGGCCCTCGCCGACGTGCTCACCGCGTTCGGCAAGACCAAGGATCCCGACGCCGCCCGCGTCCTCACCTCGTACCTCAACGCCGATCGCGCGCCGGTGCGCGACGCGGCGCGCTGGGCGATCGCGCAGTACGGCAACGACGGCCGGCTCGCCCTCAAGGAGGCGTACGAGGCCTTCACCAGCGAGAAGGTGGGCGACGACTGGTCGGCCAAGCGCCTGCTCGACGCGCTCGTCGTGGCCCACGACAAGGTGCGCCTTGCCGACGTCTTCAAGCTGTTCGACGAGGGCAAGGCTCACCGGGACGCGGGCCGACTCGAGGAGGCGGTCGCCGCCTACGACGCGCTGCTGGCCCGCGCGCCGTTGTTCGAGCGTCGCGCGGAGCTGGCCGGCGCCTACGTCGACCTCGCCCGCAAGAAGGAGCCGAGCGACCGCCCGGGAGCGCGGGCCCACTACGCCAAGGCGGCGCGCCTCGCGGCCGGCACGCCGCTCGGTGCCACCATCGACGCCGACGTTGCCTACCTCGACACGCTCGATCTCCTCGACCGCGGGGTCGCCGATCCCTCGCTGCTCCAGCGCGCGCTCGCGAGCGCCCCCGACCACGCGCGCTGCCGCGAGCTCCTCGCTCGCATGGACGCGGACAGTCGGCGCGCCGACGACCGCCTGCGTCGCTACGGCCTCGCGGGAGGTGCCGGGGTGCTCGCGGCGATCCTGGCCCTGCTGTTCGTCGGCAAGAAGTCGCCGCCGAAGACGACGCCGAAGACACCCCCGCCCGCCCACCACGCGCGTACGGCCTGACGGGCGCACAAAAAGCAGCTGCGCCGCGCCTCCCGAGGGAGCGCGGCGCAGCGCCGATGACGTCCAGGGTGACGAGAAGCTCAGGCCTTGGCTTCGGCGGCGGGCGCCTCGGCGGCAGCGCTGACCCACTCGATGATCGACATGTGCGCGCCGTCGCCCTTGCGGACGCCGAGCTTCACGATGCGGGTGTAGCCACCCGGACGACCCGCGAAGCGCTTGGCGAGGTCGACGAAGATCTTCTCGACGAGGTCGACCTTCTGGATGTCGCCGCCCGGCAGGGTGCGGGCGCCGAAGCGCTGGATGAACGAGCCGACGAGGCGCGTCGCGTGGAGGCGCTGCGCCTTCTCGGCGGGCGAGAGCTCGGCCTGCGCGGTGTAGGCCACCTTGCCGAGGCGGGTCGCCTTGGTCACGAGCTTCTCCGCGATGCGGCGGAGCTCCTTGGCCTTGGCGTCCGTGGTCTCGATGCGCTCGTGCAGGACGAGGTTGGCAGCGAGGGTGCGGAACATCGCGCGACGGCTCGAGGGGTCGCGATCGAACTTACGGCCGGACTTTTGGTGACGCATGACGAAACTCCCTACTCTCCTGGATCAGAAATCTGCGGTCGCTCAGGCCTGGTTCTGCATCGCCTTGTGGCGCTCGAACATCTGGGGCCAGTTGTCGATGCGCATGCCGAGCGAAAGGCCCATCTGCTGGAGGATCTCCTTGATCTCCTTCAGCGACTTGCGGCCGAAGTTCTTGGTCTTGAGCATGTCCTGCTCCGTGCGCTGCACCAGCTCGCCGATGAGCGAGATGTTGGCGTTCTGGAGGCAGTTGGCCGAGCGGACCGAGAGCTCGAGCTCGTCGACCGAGCGGAACAGGTTCTCGTTGACCGGCTCGTCCTCGCCGATCGTCGCGACGTAACCCTGCTCCTCGGTCTCCTCGAAGTTGATGAAGATGTTCAGCTGCTCCTTGAGGATCTTGGCCGAGTAGGCGAGCGCGTCCGAGGGGCGCACGCTGCCGTTGGTCCACACCTCGAGGGTGAGCTTGTCGTAGTCGGTCTGCTGACCGACGCGGGCGTTGGTCACCGTGTAGTTCACGCGGCGGACCGGGCTGAACAGCGAGTCGATCGGGATGGTGCCGATCGGCATCGAGGGGGACTTGTTGCGCTCGGCGGGCACGTAGCCGCGACCGATGCCGATGGTGAGCTCGGCGCGGAAGGGGCCCTTCTTGTCGAGCGTGCAGATCAGGTGGTCGGGGTTGAGGACGCGCAGACCGTCGGTCAGCTGGATGTCCTTCGCGTAGACCGGCCCCGGGCCCTCCTTGTCGATCATCACCGAGTAGGAGAGCTTGCCGCCCGCCGACTTGAAGACGACCTCCTTGAGGTTGAGGATGATGTCGGTCACGTCCTCGACGACGTCCGGGATCGTGGTGAACTCGTGGAGCGCCTTCTCGAAGCGGACGGCGGTGATGGCCGTGCCCTGGAGCGACGAGAGCAGCACGCGGCGAAGCGCGTTGCCGAGGGTGATGCCGAAGCCACGCTCGAGCGGCTCGCAGGCGAACTTGCCGTAGAACTCCGTGAGGGTCTCGTCGTCGTGCTCGAGAGCACGCGGACGGATCATCTCGTGCCAGTTGCGGGCGATGTGGGGGGCGGCCTGGTTGCTCATTTCCGTTGCTCCGTTGGAAGTGGCCCCTACCTGGATCCCATCTCGGGGCCGCTGCCTCTACGGCGAAGCCGGCGTGGGATTCGCCGGCCTGCCTGGTTTTCGTGACTGTCGTGACGGCTGCCGTCAGGCAGCAAGGTTCTCAGCGGGAGTAGTACTCGACGACGTACTGCTCGCGGATGGCGGGCTCGTTGAGCTCCTCGCGGACAGGGAGGGCCTTGATGGTGCCCGTGAAGTTCTTCTTGTCGATCTCGAGCCAGGAGAGCTGCGGGCGGGCGTCGCTCGCGGCGATGGCCGACTCGATGCGCTTCTGGGCGCGGGCCTGCTCGCGGATGACGACCTGGTCGCCGACCTTGACCTGGAAGCTCGGCACGTTGACGCGCTTGCCGTTGACCAGCACGTGGTTGTGCAGGACGACCTGGCGGCCCTCGTTGCGCGAGGCGGCGAAGCCGAGGCGGTAGACGATGTTGTCGAGGCGACGCTCGAGGAGGCCGAGGAGGTTCTCGCCGGTGCGGCCCTTCTGGCGGTCGGCGAGCGAGAAGTACTTGCGGTACTGCTTCTCGAGCACGCCGTAGATCTTGCGCACCTTGTTCTTCTCGCGAAGGCGGATGCCGTACTCGCTGAGCTTGATGCGCTTGTCGCCGTGCTGCCCCGGGGGCTTCGGGCGACGGGTGATCGCGCACTTCTCCGAGTAGCAGCGGTCGCCCTTCATGTAGAGCTTCATGCCTTCGCGGCGGCAGATCTTGCAGACGGGACCGATGTAACGAGCCATGACTGTTCTCTCTTCGTCGAAGATTCGGGGAAAGGTCTCAGCGCATCACACGCGGCGGCGCTTGGGGGGACGGCAGCCGTTGTGCGGGATCGGCGTGACGTCGCGGATGAGCGTGACCTTGAAGCCCGCCGTCTGGAGGGCGCGGAGCGCGCTCTCACGACCCGCGCCGGGGCCCTTCACGAAGACGGCCACCGAGCGGACACCGTGCTCCTGCGCCTTGCGCGCGGCCTCTTCGGCGGCGAGCTGGGCGGCGAACGGCGTGCTCTTGCGCGAGCCCTTGAAGCCGCGGGCGCCGGCGCTGGACCACGAGATCGCGTTGCCGTTGACGTCGGTGATGGTCACGACGGTGTTGTTGAACGTCGACTGGATGTGGGCGATGCCCGTCGAGACGTTCTTGCGGACCTTCTTCTTCGCCTTGGCGGCAGCGGACTTCTGTGCAGTGGCCATGGTTCTCTCTCTTCTTCCCTACGAGATCACGACTTGCCGGCCGGACGCGGGGCGCCGCCGCGGGCGATCATGCCCTTGCGCGGACCCTTGCGCGTGCGCGCGTTGGTGTGGGTGCGCTGGCCGTTGACCGGCAGCCCCTTGCGGTGACGGAGGCCGCGGTAGCAGCCGAGGTCCATCAGGCGCTTGATGTTCATCTGCACCTCGCGGCGCAGGTCGCCTTCGACCTTGTACTCGGCCTCGAGCAGGTCGCGGATCTTCTTGACGTCCGCGTCCGTGAGCTCGTCGGTCATCTTGTTCTCGGGGATCCCCGTCTGCTGGCAGATCTTCTTTGCCAGGGCGGGACCGACGCCGAAGAGATACCGCAGCGAGATCGTGATGTGCTTGCGGCGGGGAAGGTCGACACCTGCGATGCGGGCCATTTCTCTGTACTCCTAGGGGCTCAGGTACGCTGACGGGTCAGTTGCCCTGGCGCTGCTTGTGCTTGGGGTTCTCGCAGATCACGCGCACGACGCCGCGGCGACGGACGACCTTGCACTTGGTACAGATCTTCTTGACGGAGGGGCGGACCTTCATGGCTTCTTCTCGTTGTCTGCGTCTGCGATTCTTGATTCAGCCGATTTCTTGATTCACGCGGTGGCCGAGGATCTACGGCCGGTGATCTTTCCGCGGGTGGGGTCGAGGGGGCTCGGCTCCACGGTCACGCGGTCTTTCGGGGCGACCTTGACGAGCGTTCTCCGCGCCTCGGTGGAGAGCCCTGCGACGACGATGCGACCATCGTCGAGACGGACTCTGTAGAGGGCGCTGGGGAGTGCTTCTTCGATCGTACCTCCGATGGACATGGACTGCGGACTGCGGGACTCTTGGATTCAGTTGCCGAGGGCCTTGAGGACACGCTCGGTGACCTTCGCCATCTCGCCGACACCGTCGACGCGACGGAGAAGACCGCGCTGCTCGTAGTAGGGGATGAGCGGTGCGGTCTGCCCGTGATACGCAACGAGGCGCGCACGGACCGTGTCCTCCTTGTCGTCGTCTCGTTGGACGAGCTCGACTCCAGGGGGGGGAGCACTATACTTGAGATGATAGATTCGTCCAGTGGCTTTGTCGGTCCGGCGGAAGCAGACCCGCTCGACCAGCAAATCATCGGCGACTTCGATGAGAATCACGGCGTCCAGCTTCTGGCCGAGCTTGGCGAGGAGGCCGTCGAGGGCCTCCGCCTGGGCCACGGTGCGGGGGAAGCCGTCGAAGAGGAACCCCGGCTTGGCGTCGTCCTGCTGCAGGCGCTCCTCGACCATGCCGATGACCACCTCGTCCGGCACGAGGGCGCCGGCCGACATGAACTTCGCCGCCTCGAGCCCGAGCTTGGTGCCCTGCGCCTTGTGGGCGCGGAGCATGTCGCCGGTCGAGATCTGCGGGATGTGCCACTGGTCGCAGATGATCTTCGCCTGCGTTCCCTTGCCCGCGCCAGGCGGCCCGATGAGGATGGTACGCATCAGACGAGCTCCTTCTCGCGGCTGGGTTCCGCCGCGTCGTTCGAGGACTCCGAGTCGTCTTCGTCGTGATCGTGGCGGCCGCGGATCTTGGTCGCGCGAGCGCCCGCCAATCCCTCGTAGTTGCGGGTGATGAGGTGGGCCTCGACCTGCTGCACGGTGTCGAGGGCGACGCCGCACACGATCATGATGGAGGTGCCACCGAAGTAGAACGGCACGCGGAAGTAGGTCTGCACGATGGTCGGGATCACACAGACCGCCGCCACGTAGAGCGAGCCACCGAGCGTGATGCGGGTGAGCACGCGGTCGATGTACTCGGCGGTCTTCTTGCCCGGCCGGATGCCCGGGATGAACGCCTGCTGCTTCTTCAGGTTGTCGGCGACGTCGACCGGCTGGAACGTGACCGCCGTGTAGAAGTAGCAGAAGAAGACGATGAGGAAGACGTAGACCGCGTTGAACACCCACTCGCCGGGCTGCACGATCTGCTGCAGCTTGTTGGCGCCGGGGATGTTGAAGTTCGCGAGGGTGCTCGGGAACATGAGCAGCGAGCTCGCGAAGATCGGCGGGATGGTGCCGGCCGTGTTCACGCGCAGCGGCAAGTGGGCCTGCTGACCGCCGTAGATGCGGCGCCCCACCTGGCGGCGTGAGTACTGGATCGGGATCTTGCGCTGACCACGCTCGAAGAACACGATGGTCGCCACCGTGACGAGGATGATGGTCGCGACCGCGAACAGGGTCAGCGGCTGGAGGTTGCCCTCGTTGGTGTCGTAGTAGCGCTTGAGGGCACCCGGGATGTCGGTGACGATGCCGACGAAGATCAGCAGCGAGATGCCGTTGCCGATCCCGCGCTCGGTGATCTGCTCGCCGAGCCACATGACGAACGCGGTGCCCGTGGTGAGCGTCAGCACCGTCATCAAGCGGAAGCCCCAGCCGGGGTTCGCGACGACGTTGCCGGTCTGCCCCGGCGCGAACTGCACGTTGATGAGGCTCTCGAGGTAGAGCGCCGTGCTCATCGCCTGGCCGGCGGAGAGCAGGATGGTGCCGTAGCGCGTGTACTGGTTGATCTTGCGCTGCCCCTGCTCGCCCTCCTTGCGGAGCTCCTCGAGGGGCTTGAACACCATCGTCAGGAGCTGGAGGATGATCGACGCGCTGATGTACGGCATGATGCCGAGCGCGAAGATGGACAGCTTCTCGAGCGCACCGCCCGAGAACAGGTTGAACACGCCGAGGATGCCGCCGCCGCCCGAGGCGAGGTGCCCCTGCATGACCTTGCGGTCGACTCCGGGGACGGTGACGAAGACACCGAGCCGGTAGATGAGCAGGAGCCCGATCGTGAAGAAGATGCGTCGACGGAGGTCGGCGAGCTTCCCGATGTTGGCGAGGACGGACATGCGGTGTGGCACCCTGTTAGCCACGAAGGGCCGGAGAGGCCAGCGCCGAAGCGCTGGAAACCCACCGGCCCCTCGATGGCGCGGGAATCAGGCCTTCGCGGCCTCTTCCTTCGGCGGATGGACGATCACGAGCTCGACGGTCCCGCCGTGCTTCTCGATCTGCTCCTTGGCCGCCTTGGAGAAGGCG
This sequence comes from uncultured Polyangiales bacterium, assembly GCA_964624885.1. Lineage (GTDB taxonomy): Bacteria > Myxococcota_A > Polyangia > Polyangiales > JADJMO01 > JADJMO01. Next base: position 8,552 of record CAZUZY010000108.1, read on the forward strand.
TGCGCCTTCACGGTGAGCTTCTTGGTGAGCTCGCCGCTCGCGAGGACCTTGATCTTGTCCACGGCGCCCTTGACGAAGCCCATCACGCGGAGCTCGGACTCCGACACGGTCGCGCCGGCGTCGAACTGGTCGAGCTGGTCGAGGCTGACCTCGGCCACCTTGTCCTGGAACGGCTGACGGAAGCCGCGCTTCGGCAGGCGACGCATCAGGGGGGTCTGGCCGCCCTGGAACCACGCCTTGCCGTTGAGGCCGGTGGAGCGGGCCTTCTGGCCCTTCTGTCCGCGGCCGGAGGTCTTGCCGAGACCGGAGCCGACGCCGCGACCGACGCGGGTCTTCTTGGTGTTGGCGCCCACCGGAGCGGGCAACTTGGCGAGACGGTCAGACATCGGTCTCCTCCACGGTCACGAGGTGGATGACCTTCTTGATCATCCCGCGGAACGACGGGGTGTTGTCCACCACCACCGAGGAGTTCGGGCCACGCAGGCCGAGCCCCTTGACGGTGAGGCGCTGGGTCCAGGGTCGGTTGGAGAGCGACTTGACCTGGGTGACCTTCAGCTTCTTGCTCACGACGCGCCTCCTTCGAGCTTGGGCGCGACCTTCTTCGCCTTCCGCTCCTCACCGGCGCGGACGTCGGTGGTGGCGAGGTCGCCGACGGCGAGCCGACGGCGGGCGGCGATGTCCGCGGGATCACGGAGCGCCTTGAGCGCCTTGATCGTCGCGCGCACCACGTTGTGCGAGTTGCTCGTGCCGAGGCACTTGCTGAGGATGTCGTGGATGCCGGCCGACTCGACGACCGCGCGGACCGCGCCACCCGCGATGACGCCCGTTCCGGGCGAGGCCGGGCGCATCAGCACCTTGCCCGCGCCGAAGTGCCCGAAGGCCTCGTGCGGGATGGTGGTGCCGTTGAGCGGGACCTTGAACATGTTCTTGCGGGCCTGGTCGTTGCCCTTGCGGATCGCCTCGGGGACCTCGTTGGCCTTGCCGAGCCCGACGCCCACGTGCCCGCTCTCGTCGCCGACGACGACGAGGGCCGAGAACGAGAAGCGGCGGCCGCCCTTCACGACCTTGGCCACGCGATTGATGTGGACGACGCGCTCCTTGAGCTTCTCTTCGTCGATGTGATCGTTCGATGCCATGAGCGAAACTCCTAGAACGAAAGGCCGGCTTCGCGCGCGGCGTCGGCGAGGGCCTTGATGCGGCCGTGGTAGATGTAGCCGTTGCGATCGAAGACCACCTTCTCGATGCCCTTCTTCTTGCAGAGCTCGCCGAGGAGCTTACCGACGGCCTTGGCCTCGGCGGTCTTGTCCAGCTCGCTGCCCTTGCCCTTGATCTCCTTGGAGAGGGTCGAGGCAGAAGCCAGGGTCTTGCCCTGCACGTCGTCCACCACCTGCGCATAGATGTGCACGTTGGAGCGGAAGACCGAGAGGCGCGGACGCTCCCCGGTGCCGGAGATGCGCTTGCGGATGCGAAGCTTACGGCGCTCGCGACCGGTGACGTTGCTAGCCATGGCTCACTTACCCTTGCCGCCGCTCTTGCCGGCCTTCTGACGGACCTTCTCGCCCTTGTAGCGAACGCCCTTGCCGCCGTACGGCTCCGGGGGACGGATGTCGCGGAGCTTGGCCGCGATCTGGCCCATGACTTCCTTGTCGGCGCCCTCGAGGATGATCTGCGTGCCCTTGCTCTCGGCAGGGACCTTGGCAGACACCCCCGCCGGGAGCGGGAGGCTCACGGGGTGGGAGAAGCCGAGCGCCAGGTTGAGGCTTCCGCCCTTCAGCTCGGCGCGATAGCCGGTGCCGACGAGCTCGAGCTCCTTGACGTAGCCCTCGGAGACACCCTTGGTCATCGCGGCGAAGAGCGCCCGGGCGAGGCCCTGGAAGCGCGCGCCGTCGCGGCCGGTGATGGTGGGGTGGACGCTGAGCTTGCCAGCGTCGACCTTCACGTCGACGTTCGGGGGAACGTTGCGCGAGAGGGTGCCCTTGGGCCCCTTGATCTCGATCTTGCCGTTGGCGACCGAGACCGAAACCCCCTTGGGGAGATCGATCGGGCGCTTGCCGACCCGGGACTGGACGGTCTCGGCGTGTGCAGCTGCTGCAGTAGACATCACCACACCTCGGCAAGGAGCTCGCCGCCCACGCTGGCCTTGCGGGCCTGGCGGTCGGTCATGACACCGGAAGACGTGCTGAGCAGGGCGATGCCGTACCCGTTGCGCACGCGGGGGATCTGGTCGTGGCGCACGTACACGCGACGGCCCGGACGCGAGATGCGGCGGACGCCGTCGATCGCGCTCGAGCGGGCGCGGTCGTAGCGCATCACGATGGTGAGGGTCTTCTTGGGGCCCTCGGACTCACGCACGTCGTCGACGAAGCCCTCTTCCTTGAGGAGCTTCGCGATGCCGAGGCGGATCTTGGAGGACGGCATCTCGCAGCGCTCGTGACGAGCGGTGGCCGCGTTGCGGATCCGCGTGAGCATGTCAGCAATGGGATCGGTCTGCATTCTCGGTTCCTTTTTTCCCGTGGATCCGAGGGGCGGCCGCGATCTTCGATCGCGCGTTCCCCTCGGCGGAAGTTGTTACCAGCTCGCCTTCAGCACGCCGGGGATGTCCCCGCGGAGCGCGAAGTTGCGCAGGCAGATGCGGCACAGCTCGAACTTGCGGTAGTAGCCGCGCGCGCGCCCGCAGACCTTGCAGCGGTTGCGGTGACGAACGGCGAACTTGGGCGCGGTGTTGAGCTTGACGAAATCGGTCGCGGTAGCCATGGCGGTTCCTTCGTTACTACTGGCGGAAAGGCATGCCGAAGGCGGCGAGCAACGCGCGGCCCTCTTCGTCGGTCTGGGCGGTGGTGACGAAGCTGATGTTCATGCCCTTGATCTTGTCGACCTTGTCGTAGTCGATCTCGGGGAACACGATCTGCTCCTTCATGCCCAGGGAGTAGTTGCCGCGGCCGTCGAAGGCGCGCGGGCTGACGCCCTTGAAGTCACGCACGCGCGGGAGCGCGAGGTAGATCAGGCGGTCGAGGAACTCCCACATGCGATCCTGGCGCAGGGTGACCATGGCGCCGATGGCGAGACCGGCGCGGAGCTTGAAGTTCGCGATGGCCTTCTTGCTGCGGGTGACGATCGGCTTCTGGCCGGTGAACAGGGTCATCTCGGCCACGGCCGACTCGATGATCTTCGGGGTCTGCACGGCCTCACCGAGGCCCATGTTGACCACGATCTTCTGCAGGCGGGGCACCTGCATGACGTTCTTGTAGCCGAACTGCTTGCGGAGGGCGGGGACGACCTCCTTCAGGTAGCGGCTCTTGAGCGTCGGGACCGACTCGGCGGCGGCCTTGGACTTGTAGCCCTCGGGCGCCGTGAGGTGACCAGCGGCCGGAGAAGCGGCTTCGCCCTTCGGCTTGCGCTCCTTCTTCTCGCCACCACCCCCGCCGTCCTTGGCCTTGGGGGCAGCCTTCGGGGCGGCCTTCTTGTCGTCCTTGCCGCCCTTTTCTTCCTTCTTCGCAACCATCTTCGTTCTCTCTCGTCTCCCGACGTGCAGCGCCGCAGCTCGCGGTCACTGGTTCACGGGCATTGGTAGTCGTGGTGGTGGGACCGCTCAGGCGAGCGCGTTGCCGGTCTTGACGGCGAGGCGAACCTTCTTGCCGTCCTTGACTTCGAACTTCACGCGCGTGCCCTTCCCCGTCTGGGGATCGACCGGCATGACCTTGCAGGCGGCGAGCGGCGCTTCCTTCTGGAAACGCTTGCCCTCCGGCTGACGCTGGGTGGGCTTCTGGTGCTTCCACACCATGTTGACGCCCTGCACGAGGACCTGATCGCTCTCGACGATGACCGAGAGGACGGTGCCCTGCTTGCCCTTGTCGCGGCCCGAGATGACCACGACGGTGTCGCCCTTCTTGATACGCGCGGCCATCACACAACCTCCGGCGCGAGCGAGATGATCTTCATGAACTTGCGGCCACGCAGCTCGCGCGCGACTGGTCCGAAGATGCGCGTGCCGATCGGCTCGCCGTCCTTGTTGATGAGGACCGCGCTGTTGGCGTCGAACTTGATGTAGCTGCCGTCGGGGCGCATGTACTCGCGGCGAGTGCGGACGACGACGGCCTTGGCCGTGTCACCCTTCTTCACCTTCTGACCGGCGCTCGCCTCCTTGATGGCGACGACGATGATGTCACCGAGGGCCGCGTAGCGGCGGCGCGAGCCACCGAGGACCTTGATGCACTGGACGAGACGCGCGCCGCTGTTGTCGGCCACGTCGAGCATGGTTCGCATCTGGATCATGGCAGGCTCCTACTCGACCTTCGCGGCTTCGACGAGCTTGCTGACGATCCAGCGCTTGTCGCGCGAGATCGGGCTGTGCTCGGTGATCTCGACGCGGTCACCGGTCTTGAACTGGTTCTTCTCGTCGTGCGCCTTGTAGCGCTCGCGGCTCTTGAGGTACTTGCCGTACACCGGGTCGCGGCGGAGCGAGACGACCTCGACCACGACGGTCTTGTCCATCTTGTCGCTGCGGACGGTGCCGACGAGCGTGCGGTGACGCCCGCGCGGGGCGGCCGCGGGGAGGATGCGCGGCTTCGGCGCGGCCTTCTCGGCGGCGGGCTTCTTCGCGGCCTTGGGGGCGGCGGCCTTCGCGGCCTTGGGGGCAGCGGCCTCGGTCTTCTTCTCGGTCTTCTTGGCGGCCATGGCTACTTGCTCTCTCCGGCGGCGAGGGCCTGCTTGAGGCTCTTCTCGAGCTGCTCGAGCTCACGGCGACGGATCTCGCTCTTCACGCGGGCGATGTCCTTGCGCTTCTTGGGAAGCGTCGCAGTGTCGTCGAGCTGGTTGGTGTGGTTCTGGAGGCGGGCCTGGAACAGCTCGGAGGTGAGCTGCTTCTGCAGCTCGCCGAGCTCGGTCTCGCTCTTGTCCTTGAGCTCTTTCGCCTTCATGACAGGTCTCCACGGACGAGGAACTTGCAGTCGATCGGAAGCTTGTGCGCGGCGAGGCGGAACGCTTCCTTGGCCATCTCCATGGGCACGCCGTGGAGCTCGTACATGACCCGGCCGGGCAGCACGACGGCCACCCACTCTTCGGGGTTGCCCTTGCCGTGACCCATGCGGGTCTCGGCGGGCTTCTTGGAGATCGGCTTGTCGGGGAACACGCGGATGAACAGCTTGCCAGCGCGCTTGCAGTGACGCTGGATGGCCATACGAGCCGCCTCGATCTGACGCGAGGTGATGCGGCCGGGCGCGAGCGCCTGCAGGCCGAAGTCACCGAACGACACGTCGGAGCCGCGCCAGGCGGTCCCGCTCGTGTTGCCCTTCATCTGCTTGCGGTACTTGACCTTCTTCGGGGAGAGCATGGTCGTGGTCTTCCTGGATCAGGCCTGCGACGCGCCGGCGGGCGCCTGACGCTGGCGGTTGCGCTTGGGGAGGATCTCGCCCTTGAAGATCCAGACCTTGACGCCGATGACGCCGTAGGTGGTCTTCGCCTCGCCGAGCCCGAACTCGATGTCGGCGCGGAGCGTGTGGAGGGGGACGCGGCCCTCGCGGTAGTTCTCGACGCGGCTCATCTCGGCGCCGCCGAGGCGGCCGGAGCAGCGGACGCGGATGCCCTTGGCGCCGAACTTGATGGCGGTCGAGACCGCCTTCTTCATGGCGCGACGGAAGGCGACGCGGCGCTCGAGCTGGGTGGCGATGGACTCGGCCACCAGCTGCGCGTTGGTCTCCGCCTTGCGGATCTCCTGCACGTCGATGAAGACCTCGTTGTCCGTGAAGGACTGGACGCCCGGGAACTTCGCCTCGCCCTTGGCGGCGGTCTCGAGGTTGCCGGTGCGGAGGGTCTCGATCGACTTGCCGCCCTTGCCGATCACCATGCCGGGGCGGGCCGTGAAGATGATGACCTTGGCCTTGTTGGCCGCGCGCTCGATCTCGACGCCCGCGATGTTCGCGTTGAAGAGATACTCCTTGATGGCGCGCTTGATGCGGATGTCCTCGTGGAGCCACTTGCTGTAGCTCTTGTCCTCGTACCACTTCGAGGACCACGTCTTGATGACGCCGAGACGAAACCCTGTCGGGTGAACTTTCTGTCCCACGTTCGAGCTCCTTCTCTCAATCCCGCGTATCGAGGACGACGGTGATGTGGCTGATGCCCTTCTGGACGCGCGTCGCACGACCCATCGCGCGCGGGCGCCAGCGGCGCATGTGGGAGTTCGGTCCCTTGTCGACGGTCGCGGCGGCCACGTAGAGCGAGTCCACGTCGACGCCGGGGTTCGCGTGCCGGGCGTTGGCGACCGCAGATTCGATCACCTTCTTGAGCCAGGGCGCGCCCGACTTGTTCACGAACTGCAGCATCTGCAGCGCCTGCGCCGCGGACTTGCCGCGGACCAGATCGGCGATCATGCGTGCCTTGCGCGGAGAGATCCGTGCAAACCGAGCCATAGCCTTGGTGGCCATCTGAACGTCCTCGTAGCGGTTTGCCCTCTTGCGAGGGCCGCCCGTCACTTTGGGTGACGGCGGGGTTTGGCTTCCTCGTACACGCGCTGCACCGCCATTTCGGAGGTGGACCTGGCCCAGGGGAAGGGCAGGAGCGTGCCGTTAGGACTGCCGTTGGGAACTCGCCGCATTAGCCGTGCAGAGGGTTCCCGAAGACCGTGCCGGTTGGGGCGGAACGGGGGGCGCGCACACTAGCAGAGGGCCCAGGGTTGGCAAGGGCCCGATCGAAATCAGCGATTCAAGCGCCCTTTTTGCGACGGACGAGGCCGACGACGAGGCCCGCGAGGCCGAGGCCCAGCGCCGCGGAGCCGTGCGCGGGCGCGCCCGCCGTCTCGCAGCCACACCCCGAGGCCTCGGGGAGATCGCTGCCCCCCGGGCCGGTCTCGCTCGCGGCGTCGTCGATCGAGCCGGTGTCGGTCGTCGTGCCGGTGTCGACCTTCGTGCCCGTGTCGGTGGTGGTGCCCGTGTCGGTGGTGCCCGTGTCGGTCACACCGGTGTCCGTGCCCGTGTCGCTCCCGCTGTCGACCCCGCCGTCGCCGCAGCCGTCGACCGGCGTCCACGTGGTCTTGGAGGTGACCGGGTCGCAGCTCAGGCAACCGTCCTTCGGGTTGAGATCGCCGTACGACCAGCACGCGGCGTCGATCACGCAGTAGCCGGCCTTGATGCCGGTCGCGCTCGCGGTGCAGGTCTTGGTCGCCTCGTCGCACGACACCGAGGTGGTGCAGGTGAGGCCGCAGTCGAAGGTGGTGAGCTTGCAGTCACCGAAGTCGTTGCACGCGTACGCCGAGCAGAACGAGAGCCCGGCGTCGCCGGTCGCGCTGGCCCCGCACTTGGTTCCCGCCGCCGCGTACTCGTAGCAGTCACCGAACGAGTCGCAGAACGGCCCGCAGCTCTTGTCGCCGCCGCACGCGCCCTTGGGATCGGTCCCGACCTTGGCGCTCGTGCACTCGCCGAGCTTCGCCGGATCGTTGCAGGCCTGGCAGCTGCCGGTGCACGCGGTGGCGCAGCACACGCCGGTGACGCAGAAGCCCGTCGCGCACTCGCTGTTGCTCGTGCAGGTGGTGCCCTTGGGCTTGGTGCACACGCCCTCGTAGCCCGGTGCCGCGCAGGTCTGGCCCTCGGGGCAGCTGCCCGACTTGCAGCACACGCCCTCGGTGCAGGTGAGGCCGCTCGGGCAGTCGGTGACGGTGGACGTGCACTTCTTGCCGAGCGTGGCGTCGTAGATCTCGGCCTCGGTGGTCTCGGCGCCCACGAGGTCGGCGGTCTTGCCGCCGGCCACGAGCACCCGCGTGCCGAGGGTGACCGCCGCGGTGTGCGACCGCCCGACCTTGAGGGTGACCGTCGGGCTCACCTTGCCTGTCTTGGGGTCGGCGCCGGGGTCGAAGATGTCGGAGGTGGCCGTGCTGATGAGGTCGTAGGTGATCGGATCGGTGTACTCGCCCCCGGTGAACAGCACGCGCCCGTCGTCGAGGCGCGCGCCGACGACCTTGCCCTTGGGCTCGCTCAGCGTGGTGCCGAGGGTGGTGAAGGCGGAGCCGTCGAAGTACTCGACGGCGCTCGACTCGGGGCCGAAGGACTCGGGCGCGTCGCCACCGGCGAGGATCGCGCGGCCCGCGGTGCCCGCGAGCGCGACCACCGCCACGTTGGCGCGCGCGCCCGACAGGAGACCCGCCGAGGAGAAGGTCTTGGTCGTGGGGTCGAACACCTCGACCGCCGCGGTCTCGTCGCTGCCGAAGGAGCCGTAGACCACGCCACCGGCGAGCAGGATGCGGCCGTCACCGAGCCGAGCGGTCCCGATCTGCGAGCGCGCGGTGGCGAGGGACGGGAGCGTCGACCAGCTGTCGGCGACGGGATCGTAGAACTGGGCGGTGGCGATGGGCTTGGTGGTGCTGGAGATGGTGCCGCTCGGCTGGCCGCCGGCCACGAGCACGGCGTCCTTGCCGTCGATCTTGGTGGCGGCGATGGCGAAGTGCGCGCGCGCGTTCATCGCGGCACCCGCCGACCACGTGCCGGTGGTGGAGCGCACGAGCACGGTGGACGGCGAGCCGACGCCGCCCGCGGCCACGACCTGACCGTTCGGGAGGACCGCCGCGTTCATGCCCACGCCGAGCGCGATCGGGAGGGTGGAAGAGGCCGCCCAGGTGTCGGTCGCCGGGTCGTAGAGCTCGGTGACGGTGGGCACGGTGCCGGTGCCGCCGACGAGGAGGATCTTGCCGGCGTCGGTGCCGGCCGGCAGGGCGAGCAGCTTGTGGTCGGCGTGGGTCTGCTTGGTGGTGGTCTTGGTGGAGATCCAGGCCGGATCGACGAGCACCGGGAACGCGAGCCCTCGAGCGTCGAAGCGCACCGTGAGGGTGCACGTGCTCGCGCCGGGGGACACCACCTTGCGACCCCAGGGGCCACGCGAATCACGGTCGACCGCGCAGTTCTCGATGTCGGCCGTGCCGACGCGCGGGACCCCCGCGGAGTCGTAGGCGATCGGCGTCGGGACCCGGAGCCTTGGCGCGCCGCCCGCGTCGAGGAGCTCCACGCCACCACCGACGACGCGCAGGCCGGCGACGTTGGTCAGCGTCACGTCGTAGTGGAAGACGAGCAGATCGCTCGGCGTGAAGACCTCGTAGAAATCCTCGACGCTGTCGCCGGTGGTGCGGCGGAACGCGTGCACGCCGGGGGCGACGTCGGGGTAGACGGCGACGCTCTGGGCCCACTGGATCGCGCTCCGCGCGAACCCGCGCGGCGACACCTGCACCCGCATGCCCTCGGCCTCGACCGCGAGCACGCCATCGGCAAGCGGCGGGAGCAGCGCGCTCAGCGAGGGCGCGGTGGCCTTGCTGGCGGCGGCGCGGGGCCGGAAGCCGCCCGCCTCGGCGAACACGGACTCGACGCCCCCACCCGCGACCACGGGCCGGGTCGGGTGCACCGCGGGCTTGGCCGGCGACTTCTTCTTGTGGAGGCGCGAGACCGCCGTGTTCTCGACGAGGAACCGCCGCTGCACCTCGGTGAGCAGCCGTGCGCCCTTGGTCGTGGTCTGCCCCGCGAGCTCGGGGCCCGCCGTAGCCGGGACCACCGGCGCGTTCGGTGCGGGCGCGGACGACGACGACGGCGCCTCGCCACGACAGGCTCCGACGAGCGCGAACAACCCCACCCCCAACGACCCGACTCGCGAAGCGCGCATCGCGCCGTTGTGCCCTCGAAAGGGGTCGCCGTCCAGGGCCGCGGCGCATTTTGTCGCGCGACGAGGACGCTGCTTCGCTCCGCCGCTCAGCGCGGAGAACGAACGATCCGCCTCCGCCGCCGGCGCGACAGCGCGCGCGGGACCTTGCGGGCCGCCGTGACGGCCGACTCGACGAGGCCGACGAGCACATAGCCGCCGAGCAGCCAGAGGAGCACGAAGGGAGGCTTGGAGTATGCGCTCACCGCGGCGCTCGAGCCGACCACCAGCGCGAGGACGGCGAACGTGCGGGGCTCGAGGCGCAGGTCCTTGAACGAACGGAACTGCACCGTGGAGACCATCAACAGCGAGAGCACGACGACGATGCCGGCGAGCAGCCACGCGTAGCGTCGCTCGGCGAGCGGTCCGGCGACCGAGGCGTTGGCCATCACGAGACCGACCAGCACCCCCGCTGCCCCGGGGATGGCGAGCCCGACGATGTACTTGGGGGGCTTGGCGGTCGTGTCCACGCCGTGCGCGCGGGCGTCCCGGGCCTCGCGGGCCTCCTCGCGCATCGAGAGCACGTTGAACCGGGCGAGGCGAATCGCCCCACATGCCACGAAGGCGAACGCGACCAGGAGGCCTGCATTGCCGAGCTGGTGGAGCGAGAAGCGATACACGAGGAACGCGGGCGCGAGCCCGAACGAGACCACGTCGGCCAGCGAGTCGATCTGCAGGCCGAACGACGACTGGGTCTTGGTGGCGCGGGCGACCCGTCCGTCGAGGGTGTCGAAGATCGCCGCGAACATGACCAGCAACGCGGACCGGAAGTAGTCGCGGTCGGTCTGCGCCTCGGCGGCCAGACGGATCGCGTCGAATCCACAGAAGATGCTCGCCAACGTGATGGCGTTGGGGAGCAGAAAGAGGGTCTTCTGCAGCTTCACGGCAAGACCAGCGTAGCGGACGCGACCCAGCGTGTCGCGGGCGTGGACCTGGGAGCGAAACGAGGTTGACCGTTCAGGGTGCGCCCGTCTACGTTGCGCGCGCTCGCGGAGTCGAGAGGCTCCGCCGCACGTGTCCGAAGAGTTCGCAGTCGGAGGTTTGCCCCATGGCGCTCGGTAAGGTGAAGCGTTTCTACAACGACAAGGGTTTCGGATTCATCAAGCAGTCCGACGGCCCCGATGTCTTCGTGCACTACACGCAGATCGAGGGTGAGGGGCGCAAGCAGCTCTTCGAGAACGAGACGGTGGAGTTCGAGATCAAGGAGGGCCCCAAGGGCCTCCAGGCGCTCAACGTGCGCCGCGTCCAGCCGGAAGCGACCTGAGTCGCTCGCCGTCGCGATCGAGCCCCCGAGCGCCGCGTGCGGTCGGGGGTTCGGTCTTTTTGTGCGCGCTCAGGGTACGAGGGTCGCGAGCAGCGCGCGGGCCGACGCGTCGTCTCGGCCGAGATCGAGGCTCAGCGCCGTGACCGTGCCGAGCCCCTGATCGAAGGCCGCCGTGTCGGTGCCGGCGGCCTGATCGTGCGAGACCCCCGCGCCGCCGAGCCAGAAATAGGTACGCCCGCGCGGATCGACGCGCACGTCGACGTCGTCGCTCCACAGCCGGCGGCCGAGGCGCGTCGCGACGAGGCCCTTCCGTGGACCCGCCGGCAGGTTCACGTTGAGCAGCGGCGTCGGCCCCTCGGACGCCGGAGAGGCGAGGAGCTTCTGCGCGAGCTCGGCGACCACCTCGGCCGTCGGCCCCGGGTCGAACGTGACCACCCCGTTGGGGTCCGCCTTCACCTCGACCGAAGCCGCGATGGCCGGGATGTTGCGCAGGGCACCTTCGCGGGCCGCCGCCACGGTGCCGCTGTAGAACACGTCCTGCCCGAGGTTGATCCCGCGGTTGATGCCCGAGATCACGAGGTCGGGCCGGCGGGGCAGCACCGCGCGCTGGCCGGTGAGGTGGAGCGCGAGGTAGACGCAGTCGGCCGGCGTGCCGTCGAGCGCGTAGCGATCGGGCTCGTGGCGACGCAGGCGCAGCGGTCGGTGCAGGGTGAGCGAGTGACTGCTCGCGCTCTGCTCGGACTCCGGCGCGACCACGACCACGCGGGCGAAGGCAGACAGGGTGTCCGCGAGCACCCGCAGCCCCTTGGAGAAGAAGCCGTCGTCGTTCGCGCACAGGATCAGCGGCTTGTCCATCGGGGGCCACGGTTACCGCAAGCCCGGGCGAGGTGCTACGACGCCCCGGTGAGCTTCCGCCGGGTGGCGACCGAGGTCGTCGGGCGCTTCGAGATCTTCGACGTCGTGCGCCACGCGGTGAGGCACGCCTCGTGGGGCACGCGCACGCGGAACGTGCACACGCTCGAGACCCCGTGCGACTGGGCCAACGTGGTGCCGCTCACCGACGACGGGCGGCTCGTCATGATCCGCCAGCACCGCTTCGGCATCGACGGCCCCTCGCTCGAGATCCCCGGAGGGCTGGTCGACGCGGGTGAGCCCCCGCTCGTGGCGGCGCGGCGCGAGCTGCGCGAGGAGACCGGCTACGACGCGGCCACCGTGGAGCCGCTGTTCGCGGTCTACCCGAACCCCGCGCTCCAGCCGACGCGGCTGCACATGTTCGTGGCGCGCGGCTGCACCCCGGTCGCCGACGGCCCGCGGCTCGAGGAGCTCGAGGACTGCGTCACGGTGCTCGTACCGATCTCGGAGCTCCGCGCGCGCATGGAGTCGGGGGAGATCCACCACGCGCTCGTCATCACCGCGCTCGGCGCGGCGCGGCTGCTCGCGTGAGAGTCGCGCTCCTGCGGCCCGTCGCGCACGTCCACGTGTGCACGCAC
>CAZUZY010000109.1:0-20899 GCA_964624885.1 uncultured Polyangiales bacterium
GCCTTCTCGCGCTCGAGCGCCGCCTGCTCCGCCGCCCGCGCCGCGCGTTCGCCCGCCCTCGCCGCGGAGGCGCTCGCCTCGTCGCGTGTGGCCCACGGCCCGAGACCGGCTGCGTCGTCGCAGAGGCGTGGAACGCCCTCGACCATGACCATGAAGGCATCGAGCACGGAGGAGCGGAACGGTCCCGGACCGGCGTGGGTGCGCACCAGTGTGCCCGCGTCGTCGCGCGCCCAGCGCTGGACGAGGAACGGCCCGCCATGGGTGCGCGGACCCGCGAGCAGAGGGTCGAGCACCCAGAGCTCCGTGACACCGGTCGCGGCGTGGCGCGCGGGCGCCTCGCGGTAGTCCTTGTTCGGGTGCGACGTGCTCACGACCTCGATCGAGAGCAGCGGGGCGCCGTGCTCGAAGGTGGCGAGGCTCGTCAGGGCGCGGCGCTCGCGAGGCGCGGGGGAGACCACGCAGACGTCGGGGTCGATCCCGATGCGACGATCCGTGGGGTCGATGCGCACGGCGATGTTGCGGTAGACCTCGGCGTCGCGCCGGGTGCGTTCGACCCAGTGCTCGAGGACGAGCTTGAAGCGCTCGCAGAGATCGTCGTGGAGCGGAGACTCGGGCACCGTACCCTCCGGGATCTCCCAGCCCGCAGGGTCCACGCGCACGTCGTCGTAGCGAAGGCGGACGGCGCGCGGCTCCATGAGTGAGGAGTGTAGCATCGCGTCGAACGCTGCCAGCGACGTGCCAAGCGTGCCGGCAATCGAGGGTGCCGCTTCTGTGGCGCATCTCGCGTGGTCCTGCAGGGTCGTCCGCCGGTCTCGCCGCTGCGCTCGCCTCCGGCTCGCTCCGCTCACTTCTTGGCGCGCTTCTTCTCCAGCTTGCGCTCGATCGTGATCGGCACCTTCTTGCGCGCGAGGAACCCGTTGCGGACCCAGATCCGCGCGTCGTGCAAGTTGGGCGAGGCGAGCAGCACGTCGATCGCGCGGTCGCGCAGCCGGCCGTTGCTCACGAGGTTCAAGGTGCGGAGGTTCTTCGCGTACGGCGAGTCGGCGAGCGCCTGCACGCCCTCGAGCCCGAGGTCGTTGCCGCCGAGGTGCAGGAAGGTCCACCGCGCGAGCGCCGGCGACTTTGCGATGCGCGTGGCACCCGCGTCGCCGAGATCGTTGCCGAACAGGTTCACCTCCCGGAGGCCCTCGTGCGCGAACAGCGGATCGAGCCCCGCGGGGCCGATCCGCGCCCGCGTCACGTCGAGGGCCTGGAGGCGCGAGAGCTCCATGAGGCCCGCGACGCCCTCCGGGCCGAGGCCCATGAACGGCAGCTCGAGCCGCTCGAGCGACGAGAAGGCCGCGCCGTTGACGATCGCCGCGGCGCCCGCGACGCCGAGCGCGGTCGGCGCCATCGACCACTCCTGGCCGTCGGCGAACAACGACGCGAGGGTGAACTTGCCCCTCCCGATCGCCGACAGCACGTCCGGCGCCAGGGCGAGGTCGGGCGCGACGGTGATGCGCAGCGCCCGGAGCGCCGCGAGGTTCGCCTGCGCGACCGCCTCGCCCTCGGTCGGCGTGAGGCGGGCGCCCTCGAGGACGAGGGTTCGCAGGTCGCCGAGGGTCGAGGCCGCGGCGAGCGCCCGGACCGGCTCGACGTGGATCCCGCGCAGGCTCAGCGAGCGCACGTGGCGCATCTCGGGTCGATCGAGCGCCTCGGCCCCGAGCCCGGCCTCGTCGTCGCCGAAGACGAGCTCGAGCTCGTCGATCAGGGGCGCGGCCGAGAGCACCGACTTCGCGTGCGCGATCCACGCGCGCGCCGTCATCCTGACCATCGCGACGAACCCGCGCCGGAACTCGGCCTTGTCGACGACGCCGGCGATCGGCCCGAGCCAGGTCGCGCGGTGCGCGTCGAGCAGCTTGTTCTCCGCCGCGCGCACCTTGTTGCGCTCGCCACCGGCCTCGAGATAGGCCGCGCGCAGTTGGAGGTGGATCAGCTCTCCGCGCGGATCGCCCTGCTCGCTCAGCCAGTCGGCGAAGACCAGGCGCGGTGTGTCGTCGTCGGGGGCGCGGACGATCGCTTCGAGCAGCTCGGCTTCACGGTCGGTCACGCGGAGGAGGATACGGGAACCCGCGGCCGAGGTGTCAGCGGCGCGCGGGAACATGGCGCACGGAGGGGATCTTGACTCGCCCTCGCCCGGGCACGACCGTCGACCGGTGTCTCGTCGAGGCCTGCTGCTGACCCTGTGCGCGGTCGCGGCGTGCCGGCGCGCCACCCCGCAGCGCGCGGAGAGCACGACGAGCGCGGTGGTGTCGACCTCCGCCACCGACTCCAGCTCCGCCTCGGTCTCCGGCGTCGTGACCGCGCCCGCGCCCAGCCCGTCGGCTGCACCACGGCCACCCGAGACCGTGCTCTGCGTCCTCGCGCTCCCCGCCGGCGACTGGGCCGACCTCGGCAAGGGCGCCAACATGCAGGAGCAGTTCTCGCTCGCGCCCGTCGGTCACCACGCGACCGTCACCGTCGGGCGCGCGAGCGCGAAGGTCGATCAGACCGCAGGCGCGTGCATCACCGGCATCCCGGCGACGAAGGAGCACCGCGTGACCGTGCTGCGAGACGGCTCCAACGAGGGCTTCTTCGTGAAGCTCGCGCCCGGTGCCACCGACCTCGGCTTCGACACCATGTACGCCAACTGGCGCACGAGCACGCGCGCGATCAAGGCGGGCGTCCTCTCCTGCGAGGTCTGTCCGCCGAACGCGCGCACCGTGGTGCCGTGGGCCCCCTGAGGCTCAGAGGCAGGGCGCGTAGAGGCCCTTGTAGTCGATGAACGTGCCGCGATAGACGCCGCCCTTGGCGGGCCGCAGCTCCGTGCCGTTCACCACGAAGTAGAGCTCGACGTCCTGCTGCACGTACTGCCCGTCGGCCGAGAGCGTCAGCGTGCCCGCCGGGCAGTCGCTCTTGCTCGTGCGCGTGCGGCCGCCGAGCGGGTCGATCGCGCGGAGCGAGGCGCCGTAGCGGGCGTCGTTGCCGACGCGCTTCTCGAACGGCACGTAGGCCCACGACCACGCGCTCACGCCGACCGCGCGGTAGTACACGCGCGCGTCGAGCTGCTTCCAGAGGTCGGGGTTGTCGAAGTCGGTGACGCCGGCCTTCCACACGTCGAAGTAGGCGCCGGTGATCGTCGCGCGCTGCCGGGCCCAGGTGTCGAACGTGAAGCCGCTCTCGAGTGCGCGGCGGCTGCTGTCGCAGGCCTTGCCGTCGAAGCAGGTCTCGCGGGCCACGACCGAGGCGGCGTTGCCCATCCAGCCCGGCGCGTTGGCCGCGGCGGCCACCGTGAAGTGGTAGTTCGCGCCGTAGTTCGAGTCCCACGCCACGCAGCCGTACTTGCTCGTGTTCTGGAACCAGATCTCGAGGTCACCGGTGGCGGGCAGATCGAGCGTGACCTCGTTGGCGGCGGGGGCCATCAGGCCGGCGATGGAGGTGGTGCCGGTCGCGGTGCCGAGGCGCCACACGAGCGAGATGCTCCACTGCGGCCGGCCACCCTCTTCGCCGCGACACGTGGTGAGGCGCGCCGGGTCGTAAGCGACCGTGACCTTGCTGCCGACGCGGAGGGTGCCGGTGACCGTCGTGTGCCAGCTCGCGTCGAACTGGACGCGCGCAGCGCCGTCGATCGCCGAAGTGGTGGAGGCCGAGTCCTCGTCCGAGGCGGGCTGGGCCGCGCAGCCGGCGAGCGGGGCGAGCGAGAGGAGGGCGAGCAGCGCGGAGAAGGTCTTGGACATCGGGGCTCCTGCGGGTGGCGCGCCAGGCGTCACTCTGAAATGAGTTACTAGCACCCACAATGTAGGTGTCAAGGCGCTCGTTGTGGCGGCCCAGGACCGCGATTACCTGCGTTGCGCATGTCCTCCCCCCGTGTCGTGCGCGCCGCTCGTGGATCGACGTTGACCTGCAAGGGCTGGGTCCAGGAGGCCGCCCTGCGGATGCTGATGAACAACCTCGATCCCGAGGTCGCCGAGCGCCCGCAGGACCTCGTGGTCTACGGCGGCACCGGCAAGGCCGCGCGGACGTGGGAGGCGTTCGACGTCATCGTGCGCGAGCTCACCACGCTCGCCGACGACGAGACCCTGCTCGTGCAGTCGGGCAAGGCCGTGGGCCGGTTCCGCACCACCAAGGACGCACCGCGCGTGCTCATCGCCAACAGCAACCTCGTGGGCAAGTGGGCCACCTGGGACGAGTTCCGGCGGCTCGAGGCGCTCGGCCTCACCATGTACGGGCAGATGACCGCGGGGTCGTGGATCTACATCGGCACCCAGGGGATCCTCCAGGGGACCTACGAGACCTTCGTCGCCGCCGCCTCCGCGTTCGCCGCGCGCACCCAGCGGAAGGCCCGGTGGGTGCTCACCGCGGGCCTCGGCGGCATGGGCGGCGCGCAGCCGCTCGCCGCCAAGATCGCCGGCCTCTCGTGCGTGGCGATCGAGGTCGACCCGAGTCGCATCGAGAAGCGCCTCGAGACGGGGTACGTCGACCGTCGCGTCGACGACCTCGGCGCGGCCATCGAGCAGGCCATCGCCGCGGCCGACGCGGGCCAGCCGGTGACCATCGCGGTGCTCGCCAACGCCGCCCACGCCTATCCCGAGCTCGTGCGCCGGAAGATCGTCCCCGATCTCGTGACCGAGCAGACCAGCGCGCACGATCCATTGAACGGTTATGTACCGGGCGACCTCCCCCTGGCCGACGCGCCTGCGCTCCGGCTCGCCGACCCGGTGGGCTACGTGCGTCGCGCCAAGGAGGGCATGCGCGCGGAGGTCGAGGCGATGCTCGCCATGCAGGCCGCCGGCGCCGAGGTGTTCGACTACGGCAACAACCTCCGCGCCTACGCCGAGGAGGCGGGCTGCGCCAACGCCTATGGCTACCCCGGCTTCGTCCCGGCCTACATCCGCCCGCAGTTCTGCGTCGGGCGCGGGCCGTTCCGCTGGGTCGCGCTCTCGGGCGACCCGGCCGACATCGCGGTGACCGACGAGACCATCTGTGAGGTGATGGCCCACGACGAGTCCCTCGTCCGCTGGATCCGTGCGGCGCAGCGGCACGTCCACTACCAGGGTCTCCCGGCGCGCATCTGCTGGGTCGGCTACGGCGACCGCGCGCGCGTGGGCCTCGCGTTCAACGAGCTCGTGCGCACCGGCAAGGTGAAGGCGCCGATCGTCATCGGCCGCGACCACCTCGACTGCGGCAGCGTCGCCTCCCCCAACCGGGAGACCGAGGCCATGCGCGACGGCAGCGACGCCATCGCCGACTGGGCCATCCTGAACGCGCTCGTGAACACGGCGACGGGCGCCTCGTGGGTGAGCTTCCACCACGGCGGCGGCGTCGGCATCGGCTACTCGCTGCACGCGGGCATGGTCGTCGTCGCCGACGGCACCCCCGAGGCCGCGGCCCGCCTCGAGCGCGTGCTCACGAGCGACCCGGGCATGGGCGTCATCCGCCACGCCGACGCCGGCTACGAGGAGGCCATCGCCTGCGCGAAGGAGCGCGGCGTCGCGGTGCCTCACCGCGCATGACCGAGCGCACCCTCGTGGTCACCGACACGGTGGTGGCGCGCGGCAAGGGCGTGCTGCTCCTGCCGAGGCTGGTGGCGACGCCGACCCAGCCGCGAGGGCCGTTCGTGGCCCGTCTGACCCTCCCTGCCGAGCCGCCGCGCGAGGTGACCGCGATGCTCGAGGTGGCGCACGTCCGGGGACCGCTGCCGCCGTTCGCGATGGTACGGCTGCCCGAGCTCGACGCGGTGCCCGCGGGCGCCGTGCTCACCTGGGAGGAGTGACGCATGGACGTCGACGATCTGTTCGGCCCTGGGGTGCTGGTCCGCTACCGCGACCACGCGATCTTCTCGCTGCTGCGCGGGCACCCGCTCGGGCGCATCGCGGTACCGTCGGGCGCGCTCCGCATCGGCGACGCCTACGACCTCCGGAGCTGCGCGCCGATCGACGTGCCGGCGGGCGACCACGAGGTGGTCTTCGCGGCGAGCGAGATGGACGGAGGTCACGACGGCGCAGGTCTCCTCGTGCGCGTGCGGCGCGGCGCGGTCGCGCGGTGGAAGACGCTGCACGCGGTGGGGATCGACGGCGCGACGATCGGGATCAGCGACGCCGAGGCGAAGGTGAGCGCGCAGCGGCTCGCCGCCTTCGAGCGCCCCCTCGGCGCGGGCCGGCTCGGTCGCTCGATCGCCGTCGCGTCGATCGGCAGCGACGGTGGATATCCGCTGCGCGCCGGCCTCGACGCGAGGGGCCGCCTCGTCGCGCTCGCCGTCACCGCCAAGGACCCGCGCGCCTTCGTCCGCTTCCCGCGCAAGGGCTCGTCGGTTCCCCCGGTCGACGCGACCTCCCTCGACGCGTGCCTCGCGTGGGCGCGCGCGATCGGTGGCGACGAGGCGATCGTCCGCGCAGGCCGCACCGACCTCGCGCCGCTCCGCGCCATCCGCCCCCTGCCCTCCGAGCTGCGGCACTACTACGCGACCCACACGCCGTACCTGGACGGTGACCACCAGACCTTCCTCGCCATCGTCGCGCGGCACGGGCTCGGGCGCGCGCTGCCGGTCGCGGTGAACGGCGACGACGCCCTGATCTACCTCGCCGAGGACGGTCGCGTCGTGGACTTCTACGAGGGGTCGGTCCTGGGCCAGCACCTCGATCTGCGCGCGTGGGTGCTCCTGTCGACGGTGGAAGTGCACGACCTGCGCAACCGCTAGATCGAACCGACGGCTCGTGCGTCTCCACGTCCATGTTCGCCCGCCTCCTCCTGGCCCTCGGAACGACGGTGACGCTCGTGGCCTGCGCGCCCACGACGCAGCCCCCTCCCGCCACGCCCTCGCCGGTGGCCTCGACGAGCCCGCCGCCGGCGTCACCTCCCGTGAAGCCGAAGATCGAGTCCGAGCTGCGGGTCTACACCCACTACCAGGACTTCTCCGGGCACGGCTACAAGGCGAGCGGCCGCTGGTACCGGCGCGTGGACGGCGCCTGGCTCACCGCGGCGTGCAACATCTCCCACGTGGCCGATCCGAAGGCCGGGCCGCAGGGCGGTCCGACCTGCGGAGAGTGGTCACCCGTGCCGGAGACACAGTGGAGCGCCCTCGAGAAGGCGCGGTTCCACCACGACGAGGTGCTGTGCACGGACAAGCCCGACGTCTGCAAGGACCTCGGCGTCACTCCGTGAGGCTTCGGGGACGACGACAGCCGAAGTGCCGAGCGCTCATCCACACTCGGTGGCGCACTGGGCGTCGGCGCAGCCGATGGCCTTGTCGTAGGCCGCCTTGCCGACCGGGAAGTCGGTGCCGCACTTGGCGATGCAGGCCTTGGCCTCGGCACCCGCGTCGCCCGCGTCGGCGGGCAGCAGCGCGCACGCGAGGATGCAGTTCACGTACTCGTCGTCGCACTTGGGGTCGCCGAGGCAGCCGTTGATCTCGACGCAGCACTTGGCCTCTGCACACGCGTTGCACTTCGCGTTCTTCGACGAGTACGCCTTCACGAGCTTGCAGGTGGCGTCGGGCGTCGTGTCGCCCTTGGTGTCGGGCGCGGTGTCCACCGCGATCGTGTCCGCCGCCGCCGAGTCCGTCGCGCCGTCGACCTCTGGCGTGGCGTCACGGACCACGATCGGGTCCGCCTCGGGATCCGAGGTGCAGCCGAGGACGACGAGGGAACAGGCGACGAGCAGGCGCGACATCGGCGCACTGTATCAGCGGCGCGCGGCCTTGGCCCGCTGGACGAGCGCCGAGAGGTCGTCCCGCGTGACCCCGAGCCGCGCCGCGGTCTTGTGCGCGAGCGACGTCTTGGCGACGCCGGGCTGGAACCGGTAGGTGGGGACGCCCCGCTCGTCGAGCTCGACCTGCAGGAACGACAGGCGCTCGTAGGGAGGGCTGCGCTCGAGGTCCGAGGCGAGCGTGAGGAAGTGGGTCGACAGGTACCCCTGGGGCTCGAGCTCCGAGAGCAGCGTGAGCACCAGGCGGAACAGATCTTCTCCCTCGGAGGGGTTGGTGCCGGAGCAGAGCTCGTCGACCAGCACGAGGCCGCCGACCGGCAGCGTCTCGAACAGCGCGCGCACGCGGAGCAGCTCGGTGCCGAGGCGTCCTTCGCTGGCGTCGGCCGCGGGCGGCTGGCCGAAGGACGCGAAGATGCCGTGGGTGCGGCGCAGGGTGGCGGACCGCGCGGGCACGAAGAAGCCGCACTGCCCGAGGAGCTGGCACAGGCCGATGGACTGCAGGAGCCGGGTCTTGCCGCCCGAGTTGGGCCCGGTGAGCAGGGTGAGGAACGGTGGCTCCATCGCGACGTCGGACGGCACGATGTGCTTCTCGTGGGCGAGGAGCAGCGGGTTCCAGAGGCCCTCGAGGCGCGTCGAACCCTCGTCGACGATGTCGGGCAGGCAGACGTCGAGCCCCGCCTTCTGGGCGTTCGCGCGGAACGACAGCGCCGCGAGGTAGAAGGCGAGGTCGTACGAGAGCTGCAGCAGCGCGAGCACGGTCTGCTCGAGGCCCTCGAACACCTGCTCCACCGCGCGCGCGATGAGCTCCTCGGCGTCGAAGCGGAACCCGCGGAACAAGAGCACGAGCCGCGCGACCCAGCGACCGAGCGGCGTGCGCGCGAACCGGCTGCGCGCGTTCTCCTCGACCTTCGCGAGCGCGAGGCCGCGGACGCGACCGTCGGAGCCGACCCGGACGCGCACATCGACGGTCGCCAGGTGGTCGTCGTAGTCGAGGAGCTCGAGCAGCGCCCGGTAGCCGTCCGAGGCGATGACCTCGGTGGCGAAGGCGGGGATGCGCGCGAGGCCCGAGCGCACGCCGGGGAACGACGCCGCCATGAACTCGATGCACGCCTTCACGGTCGAGAGGATGTCGAGGCGACGGCGCAGGACGTCGGTGTTGCGGGCGGGCACCATCTGCAGCTGGTCGAGCAGCTGGCGCAGGCGGCCGTGGAGGTCTTCGAGCGCCGTCTGCTGCTCGGCGTGCTCGCTGAGCTCGGCCAGGATCTGGCGACGGAAGTCGACCACCGCGGGCTCCTCGGGCGGGCGCGACAGCACGCGCTCGAGCCACTTGGCGGGGAGCTGCGTGCGGACGCCGTCCACGGTGGTGGTGCGGCAGCCGGCGACGAGGTCGGCGACGAACAGGTCCCGCGCGAAGGCGTCCACGGAGAACCGGGTCTTCGGCAGCGTCGCCGCGGCGAACAGCTCGTGCCAGGTGTCGCCCGCGACGCCCTGCGCGAACGCGAACGTCAAGGTCTCCCCGGCCTTGCGCCCGTCGACGCGGCGGGTCGGGGTCGGGTCGAGCAGATCGGGCGCGTCCACGGCGCGACCGTACGTGAACGCCGCCCCTCCCGTCGAGCGCGCAGGGCTCGACGCGTGCGCATCGGCGACCGCGCGCTCGTGGCGACCGACGCCGAGGGGTGAGCGGAGGGCGAGCGGCACCGTCACGAGGGCAGCTTCTTGAGGCTCGTGCGCACCGCGTCCTTCTTGGCGACCTCGTCCTTCTCGAGCGCCGCCCGCGCCTTGCGCAGCGCGGTCAGCTTGTCCTCGGCCTGCAGGATCTTCTGCACGAACGGGTTCGTGCCCGGGCCCGCGGCCTTGTCGCCCATCGCCTTGAGGTGCTCGCGGAAGCGGGTCAGGTCACCCTCGACGACGCCGATCTCCTCCTTGTTCTTGGCGAGCGCCGTCTTGGCTTCGTCGAGCTCCTTCTGCCGGGCGAGGGCGTCGACGATGACGTCGTGCTGCGCCGACGGCAGCGACTTCGCGTTGGAGAGGCGGGTGAGCAGCACGGTGTTCACCAGGGTGAACGGCACCATGCGCTTGAGGCCCTCCACGGTGGTGACGTCGCGCGAGAGCTTGGACTTGGCCTTGACCGCGAACCAGGCGAGCGGGCGGTGGGCGGCGGTGTCGAAGTCCTGGCCGTCGGCGCCCTTGATCGAGGCGTTCTTGTCGAGGTGGAGGACGACATACACCTTGCGCGGGAGGCCGCTGCGGTTCTCGACGTCCCACGTGGAGTCCACCGTGCGCAGGAAGTTCTCCTCCAGCGAGTCGCCGAGGAACCGGAGCGTCTTCGGGTCCTCGTCGAACTTGCGCGAGATCTTGGTGAGGTCGACGTCGAGATCGGCGCCGAAGTCGACGAAGCGCCGCTCGCCTGGCTTGAGACGATCCAGCGCCGATTCGCCGATGAAGCCGCCGCCACCGCCGGTGGTGCCCGCCGAGCTGAAGAACGACAGCGTGCCCGACGGGAGGGTCTGGCTGGTCGAGTTGGCGAAGCGCACCGCGGCGCGCGGGGTGTCGTCGATCCAGGTGATGGCCTCGACGTCGGGGCGCTGGGCGAGGAACGGTACGAGGGCCGACTTGTGGGCGCCGAGGTCGAGGGAGCCGTCGAGCGAGTACGCGAACAGCGCGCCCGACTCGAGACCGGTGGCGGTGGCCACGCCGGCGAGGTTGCCGACGGACAGCAGGCTGCTCGAGCCCTCGGAGACCATGCCGAGGCCGCCGAAGCCGTAGCTGTGCGAGCTCCCGATCTTGCCGTAGCCGCTGCCGTAGCCGACCCCGGAGCCAGTCCCCGCGCCGTGCCCGACGGTGCCGGTCTCGTCGAGGTTGTCGCCCCAGATCGCGTCGGGGGTCTTGTCGAGGAGCTGGGGGACCGTCGACGCCGTGCCGTCGGGCGTCACGAGCGTGCGACGCGCGTAGCGAGGTGCGGCCATCGGGAACAAGAACGAGTCGGGGCGCCCGTTGACGAGGCTCACCTTCACGCCCTTCCACATCTCGTCCGTGTCGTTGTGGAGCAGCGCCCAGCCCTGCAGGAGGCCGCCCTTCTGGTCGGGGTCGAGCACGAGCCGGTAGCTGGCGCGCCAGATCGGGGTCTCGGCGACGTAGCCGAAGGTGACGGGGCCGTTGCCGGCGCCGAGCAGCTCGAGTGCGCGGGGGGTCGCCGCGCTCCGCGTGGAGAGGGCGTCGAGCGAGGAGTTCAGGCGCGCGCCGTAGGCCGGATCGGTCGGGCGCACCGTGACGATCTGCGCGGCGGGGACGCGGCGGATCTCGCCCTTGTCGGTGACGATCATGACCACGAGCACCGGGGGCTTCTTCTCCGCCTTCGGGTCGGTCGACGCCGGCTCCTCGCTGACCTCGTCGACCACGTCGATGATGCGTCCGGTGAGCGCGGCGCTGGTCACGACCATCTCCACCCGTGCGCCCTTGAGGCTCGTGAGCAGGCCGCGGAAGGTGATGGGCGCGTCGGCGTTCGGATCGAGGCCGGCCTGCGCGCGCGCCATGCCCTTGCTGACGCTGCTGCCGAACTCGAAGCCGCGGATCTTGCCGCCGGGGCCGATGATCACCAGCGTCTTGAGCGCGTCGTCCAGGTGGCCGGTCGGCACGGGGAGCGTGGTCGCGCCGGTGCCGACGTCGCCCGAGCGCTCGAAGTAGCCGACGCCGGTCTCGTAGAGGTGCAGCGTGCGCAACGGGAGGATCTGCGCCTTCGGCGCGGGCAACGGCGCCCCCGTGCACCCGAGGACCAGGAACGACGCGGTGACGGCGCCCACGACGAGCAAGCGTTGGAACATGCCGCAGCGACACGCGCACCTCGCCGAGGTTCCAGCACGCGTGTGCGTTCCAGCTTCGATGGATTCGTCCTCGTCCGACGCTCAGGGCGCCGCCTGACGAAGGGTCGGCAGCACGCGGAGCGCGGCGTCCCGCCCCTGCGCGAGATACTGGATGCGGAGCTCGGGGGCGAAGAAGCCGGAGAAGAAGTGCCCCTCGAGCGGCTCGTCGGGGCGCACCTCGACGATCTTCACCTCGCGCGCATCGGGGAGGCCGATGGCGGTGAGCAAGGCCGCGCGCGCTTCGTCGTCGAGCGGCGCAGCGCGCAGGGCGCGCACGAGGCGGTTGACCTCGTAGGCCTCCTTGAGGTCGCGGTAGAGGCGCTCGTTGATCAGCACGTCGGCGAGCCGCGCGCCGAGCTCGATGCCGCGCAGCGAGGCGACGCGGTCGTGGTCCTCGATGTGTCGCGCTGGCTCTGGCGTGATGACCAGCACGGTGTCGACCGGAACGTCGCCCGGGCGATCGCCGTGGAGCGCGTGCTTGATGGGGGCGTTGTCGACGGCGCCGCCGTCGACGCAGGGGCCGAGGTCCTCGAGCTCGACCGGTGAGAACGCTCCCGGCAGCGCCGCCGACGCTGCCGCGGCGAGGTAGACGCGCTCGATCCGGTCGGGGTGGAAGTCGTATTCGGTGAACGCGAGGGCCGTCTCGAACGTGGTGCGACCCCGTGGATCCCAGAAGGTCTGGACCCACCGGCCGGCGATGGGGGCGACCACGATGCGCAGCTCGACGCGCGCGACGGGCACCTCGACGGGGCGCACGTGCTCGCGGAACAGCTCGAGCAAGGGCCGCGCATCGGCGAGCCCGTGCCCCGCGGCGAGCGCGCGCAGACTCGGCTGCAGGAGGCTCGCGCTCGCGTGGTTGGCCCACACCGACCCGAGATCTCGCAGCGCGCCGAGCGGCTGGCCACGGGCGATGCCACCGGCGAACGCGAGCGCGTTCAAGGCCCCCGCGCTCGCGCCGACCAGCCGCGTGATCGGGAGCCCGGCCGCCACGAGCACCTCGAGCGCGCCGCACTCGAACGCCCCCTTGACCACGCCGCCCGCGAGGACAGCGGCCACGGCACGACACGCTCCAGGGGTGTAGTCGGGGACCTCGTGGCGCGGTGGCAAGGCGGACGAGGATACGTCGGCGGTCCGGGAGCGACCAAGCCAATCCGGGAGCGGAGGACCGGACTGGGACGGTCCGGGAGCGACCAAGCAATCGGGCGCGTTCAGAGGACCAGCCGAGAGATCGCCGCGGCGGCCAGCGGCGCGAGGCCGAGCAGGAGGATGGTCGAGCCGAGCAAGGCATGGCGGATGGCGAGGTGACGGGCAGCGGCCTCCAGCGCCGCCTTGCTGCCCTCGACGAAGGCAGGCGTCGGGTCGTTGCGGAACTCCGGCACGACGGTCGAGTCGCGGGCCAGCACCCGGGTGCCGAGGGGGAAGCTTGCGGCGGCGGGACACGGCCACTCGGTGCCGTCCTCGAGCACGATGCCGTCGTCGTGGACCACGCCATCGCGCAGACCCGCGAGGTCGACGCGCACTCGGCGCGCGCGGATCACGAAGGCAGCGGCCACGACGAGGGTGAGCCAGGCCCCGACGAGCCACCCGCGCGGCGCCGAGAGCTCGCCGGCCAGATCGACGAGGAGCAGGTCGCGACGGGTCCCGTCGTCGCCGAGCGCTCCATGGCTCCAGGGCTCGCCGTCGAACACGAAGCCGTGCTTCATGCGGCGCACGAGGACCCTGCCGCGGTCGACGCCGATGCGCGCGCTGGCCTTGCCGTCCCGCAGCAACGCCACGCTGCAGCCCGACTCCGGGGCACACCCGCGCAAGAGGACGAACGACGGCGCGAGATCGGCCTGCTCGGTCAGGCGGGGACCCGCGTGAGGGTCGGGAGGGTTCGGGTCGACCCACGGTCGGAACGTGAGCGCGTCGAGCTCGGCGACGACGGGCAGGCGCGCACGAAAGCCTTCGGGCTCGGGCCGTCCGAGGGCCCGCACGGTGCCGAGCAACACGAGCACGCCGCCGAGGGCCAAGAGGATGGTGGCGAGTGGCACCCACGACCGATCGAGCCCGCGGCGCACGGGGGCGAACAGCCGCGCGAAGCCGAGGAACGCCACGAGGGCCGTCGCCGCCACGAAGAACGGCGCCAGGATCATCGCCACCGCGAGCCCCGTCCCGCACCGGAAACCGGAGGCGACGAGCGGCTCCGAGAGGGCCCAGCGGGCGCCGAGCCAGGAGAAGGGCGCGAGCGCGGCCACCGTGCAGGCGGCGGCGAACGGTCCCCGTGGCCCCAGCGTGCGCGCCAGCGTGGACTCGGCGGCGAACAGCCCGGCGACGAGGACGGCGCCGAAGACGAGGGTGATGGGGAGCTTGGTCGCCCCGCCGATCGCCAGCGCGGCGACGACGGCCGCCCCCGCGAAGACACCGACGAGGAGGGCGGCGACGAAGGTCCTGGCCATGCGAGAGGACAACGGGGGAGACCCCCCGGCCTTACGCCCCCGGACTCACGCCGCGGTGGAGGCCGAATCGCTTCTTTTGTCGCTCCCGGACCGTCCCTGTCCGGTCCTCCGCTCCGGGTCGGCCGCCACGAGCTCCTCGGAGAGCCGCCACAGGCGCTCCTGCGCCTCCTCGTCCCGGGCCGCCTTCGACGGCGTGCGGGGGCGGCTCTTCTCGAAGTAGAGGCCGGTCTGCCCGTCGAGCTCGGGGGCCGTCGCCGCGTGGAGCGAACAGGCAGCGCCCTGCTCGGGGCTGAGCAGGAACAGGTGGAACACCTTCACGAGGAACTTCGGGTAGCTGCGGGCGAGCTCGGTGGCGACCACGCCGGGGTGCACGGCGAACGCGCGGACCTTGGTGTCGGCGAGCCGACGCGCGAGGGCCAGCGTGAACAGCACGTTGGCGAGCTTCGACTGATTGTAGGCAGTGGGACCGCTGAATCCGCGTTTCTCCGACTGCAGATCGTCCCATTGCATCTTGCCGCGGTAGTGCAGCCCGGAGGAGAGCGTGACCACGCGCCCGGCCGGGCTCGCCTCGAGGAGCGGTAGCAGCTCGTTGGTGAGGAGGAACGTGCCGAGGTGGTTCACCCCGAAGGTGGTCTCGAAGCCTTGTCGCGTGGTGCTGCGCCGGGTGGTCCACACGCCGGCGTTGTTGACCAGCACGTCGAGGCGGGGCAGCTCCGCGCGCAGCCGGGCGGCGAACGCCCGCACGCTGTCGAGATCGCCGAGATCGAGCGGGATCACTCGCAGATCCTGGCGTCCGGTCGAGGCGGCCAGATCGGCGAGCGCGGCCTCGCCCTTCTGCAGATCCCGGCACGCGAGGATCACCTGAGCCCCCCGCGCGGCGAGGCCCCGCGCCGTCTCCTTGCCGATGCCCGTGTTGGCGCCCGTGACGACGCAGATCTTGCCAGCCAGGTCTTGCATGCGGCTCAGATGCCCGCCTCGGAGGGCGGTTGCACCCGCCTAGCCCTTGCCGGGGATGCCGAGGTGCACGCGGTAGATGCTCTTGCCCGCGCTCACGAACAGCCACCGTCGGTCCGGTCCGCCGAACGCGCAGTTGGTGGCGCTCTCGGGGACGGGGATGGTGCCGAGCACCTTGCCGGCCGGGGAGATGACCCGGATGCCCGCGTTGCAGCTCACGTAGAGGTTGCCGGCGTCGTCGACGGCCAGACCGTCACCACCGCCCCCGAGGTCGGCGAGCTTGCTCGGGGTGCCGACCGTGCCGTCGGCCGCCACCGGCCACGCACGGACGAGCGAGGTGACCGTGTCGCTCACGTAGAGGGTCTTCTCGTCGGGCGAGAGGCCGACGCCGTTCGGCTCGTTCATGTCCTTGGCGAGGGCCGTGACGGCGCCCTTGGGGTCGACCCGGAACACGCCCTTGAAGCCGAGCTCGGCGGCCCGACCCTCGAGGCCGTAGTCGGGGTCGGTGAAGTAGATCGTCCCGTCGCTGCGCACGACGAGGTCGTTGGGCGAGTTCAGCTTCTTGCCCTCGAACTTGTCGACGACCGCCACGACGCCCGTCGACGTGGTGCGGCTGACGCGCCGGTTCCAGTGCTCGCAGGCGAGCAGGTCTCCCCCCACCATGAAGCCGAGGCCGTTGGCCTTGGCCCCGTCGGTGCGCAGCGGGGCCGCGACCCCGTCGAAGGGGAGCTTGTGGATCGTGGCGGCGGGGATGTCGCTGAAGAGGAGGTAGCCCGCCGCGTTCCAGGCGGTGCCCTCGGTGAACTGGTAGCCGCCTGCGACCTTGGTGACCGGCCCCATCCCGGCCAGCGGATCGATCGGGCCGGTGTCGGAGGCGGTGTCGCCGGCGGCATCGGTGGGGCTCCCGCTGTCTCCTGCGACGCCAGTGTCGACGGGAGCGCCCGTGTCGACGGGAGCGCCCGTGTCGACGGGAGCGCCCGTGTCGCTCGGGGCACCCGTGTCCGGATCGCCGTTGTCGATCGTGGTGGCGGCGTCGCCGCAGCCGAGGAGGAGGAGCAGGCCCACCAGGGTCGTCGACAAGGTTTGCTTCTTCACCCACCACCTCCGGCGTCGACGGGCCCACCACAGCCTACCCCGGCCTTCACGACGAGCGTGCACGGCTTGCCGGTGAAGTCCGCGCACGTGGTGTAGCGGGCGATGCGGCGCACGCAGTTGTCGAGGACCCCGCGGTCGTAGACCCA
Source organism: uncultured Polyangiales bacterium (assembly GCA_964624885.1). GTDB lineage: Bacteria > Myxococcota_A > Polyangia > Polyangiales > JADJMO01 > JADJMO01. The sequence continues at coordinate 16,216 of CAZUZY010000109.1, forward strand.
GGTGCACACGCTGCCGAGCTTGTTGCGCTCGAAGTCCTCGAGCGTGGTGGGACAGACGGGGGCCGGGTCGGAGACGCAGTGCAGCGCCGCGAGCTGCTGCTGGAGCGCTTCGACGAAGACCGGGCAGGCCGTGCCGCGGTCGACGTAGACCCCGTTCGCACCGGCGTCGGGCTCGGCGTAGGGGTCGGGGCCGGCGTCGACGGGGACGCTCGGAACGTCCGCGGTTGCGCCACCGCAACCGGCGACCGCGAGGAGGCACCCTGCGAAGCAAGCGACGAGGGCGCGCATGGCCTCGCAGTGTATCGCGTGGGGCGCTCGTGTCCATTTGCCGCGACCCCGCGAATTTCAGTTACCCTCCTCGGCGCATGCCCAATGCGCACCTCCTCGTCGTCGACGACGAGCCCAACATCCTGACGACCCTCTCCACCGCGCTCCGACTCGAGGGGTACGCGGTCGACGTCGCGGGCGGCGTGCGCGTGGCCGAGGAGAAGCTCGCCAAGCGCGCGTACGATCTCCTGCTGCTCGACGTGGCCCTGCCCGACGGCGACGGGATCGAGATGCTGACGCGCCTGCGCGCAGCGCGGAACGAGATCCCGGTCATCGTGATGAGCGGACACGGCACGATCGACAACGCCGTGCGCGCGACGCGGCTCGGCGCGCTCGACTTCCTCGAGAAGCCGCTCTCGACCGACCGCCTGCTGCTGGTGCTCGAGAACACCCTGCGCCTCGTCCGCGCAGAGGCCGAGGCCAAGGAGCTCAAGGCGCAGGCCGGCTTCGACGGCGCCATCCTCGGTGAGTCGCCCGCCATGCAGCTGCTCAACGAGCGCATCGCGCGCGCGGCCAAGGCCAAGGACGCCAACGTCCTCGTGGTCGGCGAGCGCGGCACCGGCAAGGAGCTCGTCGCCCGCGCCATCCACCTGCAGTCGCCCCGCGCCAAGGGCCCGCTCGAGAAGCTCAACTGCGCGGCGGTCCCGGGCGAGCTGATCGAGAGCGAGCTGTTCGGCCACGAGGCGGGCGCGTTCACCGGTGCCACCAAGTCGCGCCGCGGCAAGTTCGAGCGCGCCAACGGCGGCACGCTGTTCCTCGACGAGGTCGGCGACATGCCGATGCCGATGCAGGCCAAGCTGCTGCGCGTGCTGCAGGAGCGCGAGATCGAGCGCGTCGGCGGCGGAGACGTGATCAAGGTCGACGCCCGGGTGGTCGCCGCCACCAACCGCGATCTGGCCGCGGCCATCGCCAGCGGTGCGTTCCGCGCCGACCTCTACGACCGCCTGCACGTGGTGCCCATCGAGATCCCGCCGCTCCGGGCGCGCCGCGAGGACATCCCCCTGCTCGCACGCCACTTCCTCGACCTGGCGGGCCGCGGCAACGACCGCCGCGGCATGCGCATCACCGAGGACGCGCTCGCCGTGCTCTCGAGCTACGCCTTCCCCGGCAACGTGCGCGAGCTGCGCAACCTCATCGAGCGCCTGGTGATCCTGAGCCCCGACGAGACCATCGACGCCGACCAGGTGCGCTCGTTCCTGCCGCAGGCCGGCGTGCCCACGCCGGGAGGACTTTTCCGCTCGAGCGTGCCGTTCCGGGTGCTGGTCGAGGAGGCCGAGCGCACCATCCTGCAGGAGGCGCTCAAGCACTACGGCGGGCAGATGGCGGCCACCGCGCGCGGGCTCGACCTCGAGCGCAGCCACCTCTACAAGAAGTTCAAGGCCCTCGGCCTCCGCGACCCGGCCGGCAAGGCCAAGGAAGACGAAGAGGACGAGGGCGCGGCGAGCGTCCGCTAGAGCTTCTGGATCGCGTCCCAGAACAGGTCGCGAATCGCGTCGTGCCCCACCGCGTTGGGGTGGATGCAGTCCTTCACGAACCAGGTCTCGGCGCCGGGGACGCCGTGCCCGGCGAACTTGGAGTGCAGGTCGAGCACGACGGTGCCGGGGTGCTTGGCGGCGACGTCGGTCATCACCTTCTGCCAGGGCACCAGCAGATCGGCGGTGGGCTTGCTCGCGGGCCAGATGCCGAGCGCGCCGCCACACTTGACGCCGGTGGCGAAGGTGAACTTCCCGGTGCCGTCGCTCGGGTCGTAGATGTTGGTCATCAGGACGGTGACCTCGACGCCTGGACCGAAGCGGTCCTTGGTGAACAGCTTGCCGAGGGACTCCTCGAGGAACTCGGCGAAGTCGGCGCGGTTCACGCTGTCGTCGCCGGTGGTGAGGATCTTGGCGAGGGCCGCCTGCACGTCGTTGCCGCCGATGGTGATGGTGACGAGCACCGGGCCGTCGAGGCGCATCGGCAGCGCGTCGATCTGGCCGCCCAGGTTGGCCGCGGTGGACCCGCCCTTGGACTTCTTCTGCACCTGGATCCCCGGGTACTTGGTGGCGAAATCGTGGCCGGCGTCGGTCGGCCAGCGCGCGTCGTCGTTCTTGTCGAGGAGATCGTAGAAGTACGGCGCCTCGCCCCCCTTGTCGGAGATGGAGTCGCCGAGGATCACGTGGGTGCGGTAGGCCTTGGCGCCGACGGCCACGTCGGAGGCGGCGCCGGTGTCGACGGCACCGCCGTCGCCGGTGGTGGGCGCGTCCTGCACGCTGCTGCCACACGCCACGAACCAGAGCGACACGAGACCGAGGGCGAGGGATCGCATGCCGGCAGTCTTGCTCGGATCCGGGAATCTTGCCGAGACGTCCGTTCGCAGCCGCCGTTTTGCATCCAGCGTGAAGTGCGCTGGCGCAGTCAGCGGACGCTGTCGGCGACGTGGCGGGCGAGGTGGCGGGCCAGCGTGTAGACCGAGATCTGCGGCGGTCCGCCGAGGCTGGTCGGGAACAGCGAGCCGTCCGCCACGAAGAGCCCGGCCAGGTGGTGGTGGCGCCCGCGCGAGTCGACCACCGAGCGCCGACGGTCCTCGCCCATCCGCATCGTGCCCATCGGGTGCACCGCGGTGAGCGGCACCGAGTGCGGCCGCGCGAAGTCGAGGTCGATGGCGGCGAGGTCCTTCTTGGTGCGCACGATCAAGGGGCGCACCGCGGGAACGTGCACCTCCTTCGCGCCGGCCGCGAGGAGGATCTCGGCGCCGGCTCGCAGGCCCTTGGCGAGCTGGGCGCGGTCGCGCGGCTCCATCGAGTAGGCGATGCGGGGCTTGCCCTCGGGCGAAGCGGTGACCTGCCCCTCGGTCTCGTCGTGCACCATCGCGGTGAGCACGGCCATGCGCCGGTAGAGCCGCATCGCGCGCATGTGGTCCGCGCCGAACCCCGGCATCAGCGAGGCCGTGCCGATGGGGTGGGCGAAGGCGGTGGTGATCCACACCCGCTTGTCGCTGCCCTCGGCGAAGTCGAGGTGCTCGGTGCACTCCCAGCTCTGGGGGATGCCCTGCCAGCCGTCGACGGTGTCGTCGAACACGCCCGCGATCGCGCCGCCGGGATGGATCCGCAGCCCACGGCCGATCTGGTCGAAGGGATCGGGCACGCCGCTCACGAGCGCGAGCGCGGCGCTGCCCGTGGCGCTCGCCGAGAGCACCACCGCCCGCGCCCTGATGCGGACGAGCTTGCCGGTGACCGTGCGCGCGAGCACGCCGGAGACGCGGCGCCCGTCGTGCAGGATGCGGAGCACCGTGGTGTCGCAGAGCACCGTCGCTCCGCGCGTGACGGCTTCGGGGAGCAGCACCTTGCGCGCGTTCTGCTTGGCGTCGTAGGCGCACCCGAGCTCGCAGAACCCGCTCCGCATGCACCCGACGCGGTTGTGCGAGAGCGCGCCGCCGCGCCAGCCGAGCGCGGCGAGCCCGCGGCGGAGCGCGTCGTTGTTCTTGTTGATCGCGTCGTCGGGGATCCGGCTCACCGAGAGGTCGCGCTCGACCTCCTCGAACACGGGGGCGAGGTCGCCCGGCGTGCAGCCGACGACGCCGTGCCGCTGCGCCCACAGCTCGAGGATCGCGTCGGGCGCGCGCTTGCAGAGGTTGGTGTTGTGAATGGTGGAGCCGCCCACGCCACGGCCCTGCAGGACGGTGATCGCGAGGTCGGTGGTCATGCGCCCGCCGCGGTCCTGGAACAGGATCGGGAGCATGGTGTCCTCGCGCTGATCGAAATCGGCCGGGGTGTGGTCGCCCCCTTCTTCGACCGCGATGACGCTCTTGCCGGCGCGCGCGAGCTCCCGCGTGGTCATCGACCCGCCGGCGCCGGTGCCCACCACGACCACGTCGTGCTCGAGCACGGTGTCGGCGACGAGCGCGCGACCGGAGACGATCACGTCGCGCCTCGGTAGCGCAGCGGCACCCAGCCTTCGCTCGGGCGCCCCTTCTTCGGGCCGTCGTAGCCGAGCACGCCCCAGGTGCGCGGGTCGCGGTAGTAGCCCATCATGAAGAGCGACTTGCACCCGGTGAACGCGCCCTGCAGCAGCGCGGACGCGGAGCCCGCGAGCGAGCGCAGCACGTCGTCCTGCGCGACGGGCGACAGCAACGAGAAGCGATGGAAGTGCCCGCAGCTCATCGGGTAGGCGTGCTCGATCATGCCGAACAGGGCGAGGCACTCGCGGCGCACGTCGGCGTCGGACTCGGCGAGGAACTCGTCGACGAACTCGCCGACCCCGACCTCGAGCGGCGTCGGTGGCGCGCCCGGCGAGTCGTAGGGCACGTCGGCCGCGCAGAAGCGGGCGGCCAGGGCGTCGACGACGACGAGCTGCCACGGCGCGAGGCAGCGGATCTTGG
>CAZUZY010000110.1:0-20831 GCA_964624885.1 uncultured Polyangiales bacterium
GCCGACGGCACGGGCGGCACGATCTCGGTGCAGGTGGGCACCGCCGGGCTGCGCCGCCGCGCGCAGCTGGTGCTGGCGGCGCTCGACGCGGTGATCCGGCCCACCGCCATCCTCGACCGCACCGCGGCGACGGCGGCCAAGGCCGAGGGCTTCGACCTCGCCGGCTCGCCGTTCACGCGCGGCGCCGTCGACGAGCTGCGCTTCCGCGAGCGGGGCCTCGCCTACGCCATCCCCACCGATCTCGGCCAGAAGACCGGGTACTACTTCGACCAGCGGGGCCTGCGCGACCGGGTGGAGCAGCTCTCGCGCGGGCGACGCGTGCTCGACGCCTACTGCTACGTCGGCAGCCTCGGGCTCGCCGCGGCGCGCGGTGGGGCCACGAGCGTGCTCGGCCTCGACGACAGCCTGCGCGCTGTGGAGGTGGGCTCGCACCTCGCCAAGGCGAACGGCCTCGACGTGCGGTTCGAGCGCGGCGACGTGCGCAAGCGGCTCCCCGAGCTCGCGGCCAAGGGCGAGAAATACGACCTCGTGGTGCTCGATCCGCCCAAGCTCGCGCCGACCCGCGGCGACCGCGACGCGGCCGCCAAGTACACCCAGCGCCTGGTCGAGTCCGCGTGCGACGTGCTCGCGCCGAACGCGCTCCTGGTCGTCTGCTCGTGCTCGCAGGCGCTCCGCATGGGCGACCTCGTGCGCGCGCTCGCCATCGGCACCCGGCGCCGCGAGCGCCTCGCCACGGTGCTCGAGCGGCTGGGGCAGGGGCCGGACCACCCGGTCCCCGCGGCCTTCGACGAGGGCGTGTACCTCTCGACGGCGATCGCCGAGGTCGCGTGAGGCCACTCGCCGAGCTTCCGCGGGAGCGGGCGGCGCGCGTCGAGGCCGTGCTGTTCGATCTGGACGACACGCTGCTCACCCACGGCGTGCTCACGCGGGCGGCGTACGGCGCGCTGTGGGACCTCGCCGACGCGGGCTTCACCCTGGTCGCGGTCACCGGACGCCCCGCGGGGTGGGCCGACGTGCTCGCGCGGCAGTGGCCCGTCGCGGGGGTGATCGCCGAGAACGGCGCCCTCGCGGTCGGCCGGCGCGCCCCGCCCTCGAGCCCCACGTCGGACCGCCCGCTCGAGGTGGTGGAGCGCGTGCGGGCCGCCCGGTTCCCCGAGGTGCAGTACGCGGACGACAACGCGGCCCGCCGCACCGACGTGACCCTCGACGTCGGCGAGCACGCGCACCTCGATCGGGCGACGATCGAGGCCCTCCGCGACGCGCTCGTGGCCGAGGGCCTGCGGGTCACCGTCTCGAGCGTCCACCTGCACGGCACCCGCTCGGGGGACGACAAGGCGAGCGGTGCGCTGCGGTTCCTGCGCCACCTCGGCATCGACGCCGGCGCCGCGCGCGCGCGGGCGGTGTTCGTGGGCGACAGCGGCAACGACGCGGCCTGCTTCGCGGCGTTCCCGCTCTCGGTCGGGGTCGACAACGTGCGCGCCTGGGTGCCCCGCCTGTCGGTGCCGCCCGCGTTCGTGACCGTGGGGGCCCGCGGCGAGGGGTTCGTCGAGCTCGCCGCGGCCCTCCTCCGCGCCCGCCAGCCTTGACGGACGCCGGGCTTCGACTACGACTTGCCCCCCCCGCGCGCGTGAGTGCGTACCGCCTCCTCCCCGGATCGGCGGCGCAACCCGGCAACCTCGCCAGGTCGAGCGGACCAAGGAGTGCGACATGAACCAGAACCCCGGCCTCATCGGCAAGAAGCTCGGCTCGACCCAGCTGTTCCTCGGCGACCGCATGGTCAACTGCTCGGTCATCGAGGCGAGCCCGCTCGTCGTCGTCGGTCACCGCACCAAGGCCAAGGACGGCTACACCGCCGTCATCCTCGGCCTCGGCAAGCGCAAGGCGAGCCGCACCACCAAGCCGCTCGCGGGCCAGTTCAAGAAGGCCAACGTCGAGCCGCCGCAGACGGTCAAGGAGCTCCGCGTCGACGAGTCGCAGCTCGCGCTCTACCCGGTGGGCGTCCAGGTCGACCTGAACGCGGTCTTCCAGGAGGGCCAGTTCGTCGACGTCCAGGGCAAGTCCCGCGGCCGCGGCTTCACCGGCGTCGTCCGTCGCTGGTCGTTCGCCGGCTTCGTGCAGACCCACGGTACCCACGAGTACCGCCGTCACGGTGGCTCGATCGGTACCAACATGACCCCCGGTCGCACGCTCCCCAACATCAAGATGCCCGGTCACTACGGCGACGAGACCGTCTCGGCGCTCAACCTCAAGATCGCCAAGATCGACGCCGAGGCCGGCCTCGTCCTCGTCGAGGGCGGCGTCCCCGGCTCGCGCAACTCGGTCGTCGTCGTCCGCGGCGCCGTGAAGAAGAAGAACGGCGGCAAGAAGGCCTGAGCCTTCCCCAGGTTCTCGTTCCTCGGAGGCAGCGCTCGAAAGGCGCTGCCTTCGTGCATTTCGCCGGCCGCGGTCGGGTTCGACCTCCGCGTGCTCGACGGGGGCGGGTTCGCTTGGGCAGGCGCATTTTTTCTCCCGCACGGATGTAAAGCGGCGTTTTACATCCGTGCGATTTCGAAAGTGGGCCTCCCTGCGACCGTGGCGCTGCTTGACCGCCCCCCGTGCCCCGAGCGACTGTCCGGCCATGGAGCCGCTCCCGCGCTACGAGCCCAACGCGGCGCTGCGCTGGCTGTATCGCCGCTTCTTCGACGCCATCGAGGTCGACGAGCGCTGGGTGGAGACCGTCCGCGCGGCCGCCGCGCGCGGCACCGTGGTCTACGCCCTGCGCAACCTCTCGCTGCTCGACTTCCTCGCGCTCGATCACCTCACCAAGCGCTACCACCTGCCGGAGGTCCGCTTCGCCAACGACCTCGGCCTCTGGATCCTCGAGCCGTTCGGCAAGGGCATGCAGCGCCTGTTCCGGCCGCACACGCGGCAGGACGACCGCGCCGATCTGCGCGCCGCCGTGGAGGCGGGGGCGAGCGCGGCGCTGTTCCTCAAGCGCCCGCCGCTGCTCGTCACCCGCCCGACCACCGGCCGCGGCCAGCTCGAGGGGGACGACTTCGTCCGCGAGCTGCTCGAGCTGCAGCGGCGGAGCGAGACCCCGATCCTCCTGGTCCCCCAGCTGTTCCTGTGGACCCGGCGGCCCGATCGCCGGGAGCGCTCGCTGGTCGACGCCTTCATCGGCACCCGCGAGTGGCCGAGCAGCCTGCGCGCCGCGGGGCAGTTCCTCTCCAACTACGAGGACGCCCGCGTGCGGGCCGGCGAGCCGCTCGATCTGCGCGAGGTCGTCGGCGAGGAGCCGACCACCAGCGACGCGATGGTCCGGCGCACGATCTACGTGCTCCTGCGCCGCCTCGAGCGCGAGCGGCGCGTGGTGGTCGGCCCCGTGGTCAAGCCCGTCGACCGCCTCATCGACGAGGTGGTGCGCACGCCGCGGGTCCGCAAGGTGATCGAGGAGCTCGCCGGCGACGGGCGCGCCGAGCGCATCTTCTTCGAGGCCAAGGCGCGCGCCATGCTCCGCGAGGCCGCCGCCTCGATCGAGCCCGACGTCATCCGCGCGATCGCGACGGCCATGCGGCAGGTGTTCCACCGCATCTACGACGGGCTCGAGGTGGACGAGGAGGGCGTGCGGCGGCTCACCGAGGCGGCCAAGACGGGCACGCTCGTGCTCCTGCCGTCGCACAAGTCGCACGTCGACTACCTGTTCGTGAGCTACGTCCTGTTCTCGGCGGGCATGCAGGTGCCGCTCATCGCGGCCGGGGACAACCTCTCGTTCTTCCCGCTCGGGTCGCTGTTCCGCCGTGCCGGCGCCTTCTTCATCCGGCGGAAATTCCAGGGCGACCGGCTCTACCAGGCCGTGCTCGACGCCTACGTGCACAAGGTCGTGCAGGAGGGCTTCCCGATCGAGTTCTTCCTCGAGGGCGGGCGCTCGCGCACGGGCAAGCTCCTGCCGCCGAAGCTCGGTCTGCTCGCCATGGTGGTCGACGCGGCGCTCGAGCGCGCGAGCTCCGAGGCGACCCAGAAGCCGATCTACTTCGTGCCCATCTCGATCGGCTACGAGCGGGTGGTCGAGACCAAGAGCTACGTGCGCGAGCTCTCCGGCGGCGACAAGGAGAAGGAGAGCGTGGCCGGCCTGGTCAAGGCGCTCCGGGTGCTCGCCGAGCGCTACGGCCGGGTGAACATGCAGATCGGCGAGATCCTCACGCTCGACGCGGTGCGCGCCGACCTCGAGCAGGACCGCGCGGCCGCCGGGCGTTCCTCGTTCGTGCCGCGCAAGGCGCTCGTGGCCCGGCTCGGCCACCAGATCATGTACGAGATCGACCGCGCGACGGCGGTGACCGGCGGGGCGCTGGCCGCGCTCGGCCTCCTCTCCCAGCAGGGGCGGGGCGTGCGCCGCGAGGACCTCGAGCTCCGGTGCGACCTCCTGCTCGTGGATCTGCGGCGCAAGGGCGCGCGGATCCAGCGCGGGGTGCAGGGCCCGGCGGGCGAGTTCTCGCGCCGCGCGCTCGACGATTCGCTCGCCCTGTTCGCCTCGGCCGGGTGGATCGAGATCGACGCGGGCGAGGGGGACGACGCGGTCTACGTGGTGCCGGACGAGCGCCGTCTCTCGCTCGACATCTCCAAGAACTCGGTGGCCCACTTCTTCGTGCCCTACGGGCTGATCGTGGTCGCCGTGGGCGAGGGCGGGGTCGTGCCGATGAAGACCGTGCGCGACCGGGTGCAGCACCTCTCCCGGCTGTTCAAGTACGAGTTCATCTTCCGCGCCGACGCCACCTTCGAGACCATCTTCGACGAGACCCTCGCCGAGCTGGTCGGTGAGGGAGTGGTCGAGGCCGGGGCGGAGGGCCTCCGGATCACGGACCCCCGACGGGCCGCCCTGTACGCGGCCAGCGTCGCCGCGCCGATCGAGGGCTACCGGGTCGCGGCCCGCACCCTGCGCAACCTCCGCAAGGGCGCCGTGCTACCGAAGGACTTCGTGAAGAAGGGCCTCGCGCTGGGCAAGCGGATGTTCCTGTCGGGGGAAATCGCCCGGCGGGAGGCGATCCAGCGCCCGCTGCTCGAGAACGCCATCCTCGCCTTCGGCGACCTCGGGATCGTCGAGCGGCGTGAGCAGAAGTTGGTGCTCGCCCAGACCTTTGGCACCATCGAGGCCGTGAAGGCCGTCGAGCGGCGCATCGCGGGGTTCTCACCCCGTCCCGCGGGCACGTCCGGTCCGGACGAGCCGGAGGCCGGAGCGTGAGGCGCGCGCTGCTCGGCCTCGTCGCGGTCGCGGCCGCGGGGTGCTCCATCCCTTCGGCCGTGGCGCCGCAGATCCGTGGCTCGGTCGGGCTCCCGCACAGCGGCTTCCTCACCGACAGCAAGGAGCTGCCGTCGAAGGGCAAGGGCTACGAGTGGCGACGCACCCAGGACCACCACTACGGGTTGCCGCGCCTCGTCGGCATGCTCGAGGAGGCCTCCGCCAAGGTGGCCCTCGCGCGCCCGGGCTCCCAGCCGGTCATCGTCGGCGAGCTCTCCGCCAAGGGCGGCGGCGCGTTGATGCCGACGCACCGCTCCCACCGCACGGGGCGCGACGTCGACGTCCTCTTCTACGTCACCTCGCTCGAGGGGGCGCCGATCCCCAACCCCGACTTCGTGAAGATCGGCCCCGACGGGCTCGGCGTGTCGTCGGCGGGGCGTTTCGTGCGCTTCGACACCGCCCGCCAGTGGATCTTCGTCAAGAGCCTGGTCGAGACCAAGCAGGCCCACGTGCAGTGGATCTTCATCTCGCGGGTGCTCGAGGCGCTGCTCGTGGAGCACGCCATCGCCCTCGGCGAGCCGCCTCTGCTCGTGCAGAAGGCCCAGACGGTCATGCAGCAGCCCGGCGACTCGCTGCCCCACGACGACCACATCCACGTGCGCATCGCCTGCGAGGCCGAGGAGTACGCGCGGGGGTGCGACGGCGGGGGGCCGCAGTGGGGCTGGCTGCCGAAGCCCGCGCCGCGCGTGGCGGTGCCCTCGAGCGAGCTCGTGGCCATGCTCGTCGGGCCGTGACCGTCCGCGTCGAGCAGGGCGACAACCTCGCGCTGTGCGCGCGCTTCCTCGACGAGGGGGTGCGCTGTCAGCTCGTCTACGTGGACCCGCCGTTCGGGGTCGGGGTGGTGCACGGCGCGCGCACCCGCCGCGGCGAGGCGCGGGCCGATCTGAGCACGGCGGCCTACGACGACGAGTTCACCGGCATCGACGCGTTCCTCGCCGCGCTGCGCCCGCGCGTCGCGCTGTTCCGGGAGCTCCTCGATCCGCGCGGCACGCTCTACCTGCACCTCGATCACCGCGCCGTGCACGACGCCAAGGTGCTGTGCGACGGCGTGTTCGGGCGCGGCGCGTTCCGCGGCGAGATCGTGTGGGTGCCGGGCAACGGGGCGCGGAGCCGCCTGACCTGGGGCGCCACCCACCAGACCATCCTCGTCTACACGCGCGACGCGCGCCCCGCTTCGTCGGCGGAGTTCGTGTTCCACGGCGACACCCTGCGCGAGCCGTTCGCCGAGGGGAGCGCGGCCACCCACTTCCGCCACGTCGACGAGGCGGGGCGCCGCTTCCGGGTGCGCACGGTGCGCGGCAAGGACTACCGCTACTACCTCGACGAGGGGCGGCGGCTCGGCACGGTGTGGACCGACGTCCCCGCGATGGCGGCCAACACCCCGCTCACCCGCGAGACCACCGGCTACCCCCACCAGAAGCCCGAGAAACTCCTCGAGCGCATCGTGCGCGCCTCGAGCGACGAGGGCGCGTGGGTGGGCGACTTCTTCTGCGGCAGCGGCACCACGCTCGCGGTCGCCGCGCGCCTCGGCCGGCACGCGATCGGGTGCGACCAGAGCCCGCTCGCCATCGAGACCACGCGCCGGCGGCTCGCTACCGCCGGCGGCGACGACCCAGCGCGGCGGTGAGGGCGAGGGCGGCCATGGTCAGGCCGGAGAAGGTGGCGCCGGTGCCGACCGTGGTGCAGCCGCAGCCGCCCTGCTCGGGGTTGGCCGCGCCGAGGCCCGGGTCGGTGTCGCCCGTGCTCGCGTCGCCGAGGCCGCTGTCGACGCCGGAGTCGTCGCAGCCGAGGCAGACTTCGCCGCCGATCTCGACGTCGTCGACGCACGTGCCCTTGACGCACTTCTTGCCCGTGTCGCAGACAGTGCCGACGCACTCCGGGTCCATGCAGGTGCCGTCGAAGCACACGCCGTCGGTGCAGGTCACCGTGCTGCAGGGGTCGGCGCACTTGCCGTCGACGCACTTACGGCCGATCGGGCAGACCACGCCGTCGCAGGCGCCCTTGCACACGCCGATGCCGGAGGGATCCGTCTCGCAGTGCTGGCCGGTGGGGCAGGTCACGGTGTCGCAGCCCTTGGGCACGCACTTGCCGTCGCTCGCGCCACCCTTGGCGCACACCGGCGCCGGGTCCTTGCAGGGGCTCACCGCGAGGCAGCTGCACTTGGGGACGCACTCGCCGTTGGTGCAGAACTGGCCGGTGGGGCACTTGATGGTGGTGCACGGATCGACGCACTCGCCGCTCACGCACTTCTGGCCGAGCGGGCACTTGGCGTCGGCGCAGGGGTCGACGCACTTGCCCTTGATGCAGTACTCGCCGACGTCGCAGAACTTGGTGCCGTCGCAGGGGGCGGGCATGCAGAGCGGCGGGATGGTGGCGCCGCCGTCGAGCGTCTCCGTCTTCTTGTCGCAGGTGGTGCCGGCCTCGCACTTGAACTCGCCGGTGATGCACGCCTTGTGGCAGGCGTTCTCGCGGCAGTACTTGCCGTCAGGGCACCCGCCGAGCTTGCCGTCGCAGTTGAGGTCCTTGGTGGAGCCGCAGCCCTCGGCCGCGAAGGGGTGGATCTTGGCGGCGTCCGGGTCCTTGGCCGGGTCGTCGACGCAGTCGCAGAGGGTCTTGTCCGCCGCGCACGTGCAGTCGGCGTAGCCGTCCTTGTCGCGGTCGGGGCAGATGCCCTCGCCGCCCTCGGTGAGGCCGGCCACCGCGTCGAGCTCGTTGTCGCCGTCGATGAACTTGCACTCGGGCGCCGGGTTGCCGCTGTTGCCCGCGCCGACCGACACGTAGCGGAAGTTGATGCCGCACGGCAGGCCGTACACGAACACCACGCCGTCGGCGATCATCGCCGCGTCCCAGCCCTCCTTGTAGCCGCGGAGCACGACCGCCTCGTTCCACTTGGTCGGGTCGACCTTGCCGGCGATGACGTCCTTGTAGAGGACGTACTCGGTGGCGTCGGGGTTGTCGGTGAGCCAGACGTTGTACTCGATGGACTCGAACGGGTTCGGGCCGTGGTCGATGGTGGGGAACACCACGACCTGGTTCGAGGGGCCGCCGAGGTCGAAGATGAGGCCGTTCTTCGGGTGCCCGGGGAACGCAGCGTCGCCGCCGGGGGGCGAGGAGGTGGTGTCGGACTGCGCCCACTTGAAGTCGAGCTTCTCGAGGTACTTCGCCGTGTCCGCGAAGGAGCCGGAGACCACGTCGCACGTGTACGCGTCGGCCACGGTGGCGGGCGCGGTGCTCGTGCCGTGACACCCGCCGGTGCCGCCGCGGCGGAACAGCTTGGCCGTGACGAGCTCGTAGCCCGTGCGCCCCTTGCTGTCCTTGAACGCGCCGTCGAGCAGCTTGGCGCCGAGCGCCGTGCAGCACTTCATCGCCGTCGGGTCCGGGTCGCAGGCGAGGAGGGCGTGGGCGCGCGACGAAGGAAGGGTGACGGCGGCAGCCGCGGCGAGGCCGAGCAGCGCGCCGAACCAAGGGGCTCGACTCATTCCTCGACGATATCACGCAGGCGGCGCGAGGACCCACGGCACGCCGTCTGCGACGGAAGCCTCGGAGGTGGCAGCGCGGGCCTGCGTGGAGACGCGGTAGGCCGCGTTGCGGGCGCGCATCATGCTCCCGAGGGGGCGGTGCTCCACGAGCGCGTGCCAGGGGTCGAACGACATCGCCTCGACGGCGGCCTCGAGCTTCGCGCCGGCGGCGGTGGCCACGTCTTGCTGCGGGATTTCGAGGCGCGCGAGCGGCACGAACGGGCCCTGCCACTCGACGGTCGGGTCCTCGATGGGGGTGGTGGTCGCGTCGCGGAAGAGCTGCGCCGAGAGCTCCCAGGCCAGCGGCCCTGCCGCGACGCGGCGCGCGAGGTCTTCCCTGTAACGCGAGGGTGACGGGTCGACGGGCCCGGCGTCGGTGGCGGTCGGCGCGAGGCGGAGCTTGGCCGCGAAGGGCCCGAACCGCAGCGGCAGGGCGGTGTGGTAGGTGGCCGTCGCGAGGCTCGGGACGCGCTCGCTCATGCCCTTGCGCAGCGCGCCGAGCACCTGGAACGTGCGCGAGAAGCCGAGGCCCCCGATCAGCTTGAACAGCGCGGTCGCGGGGCTGGCCGCGGCGGCGACCACGGTGACGAACTCGTCGGCGGTGCGGAACGGCACCGCCGACGCGAGGATCATCAGGAGATCCTGGGTCTCGGCGTCCTCGAGGCCGGGGATGAGCTTCGGGCCGGGGACGCCGAAGATCTTGACCGCGATGCCGCGCACGTCGGGCTTCGCGTCGGCCTGGCGCGCCGTGCCGCCGTTCGAGAACCGGACGAGCGCACGGTGGGTGCCCGCCTTCGCGAACAGACCGACGCGCAGCTCCTCGGGCACGTCGTCGCGGACGACGAAACGCGCCTCGACGCCGACGTGGGGCTTGAGGTGCAGGATGCGGCCCCCACTGGAACCGCGGTCGCGCGCCTCGCCGACCGCGCGCAGCCGCTGGGCCAGCGTCTCGTGCAGGGCCTCTTCGCCGGCGGGGATCTCTTCTCGCCAGGCCGTTCGCGGGTCACTCATCGGGTTCCGACCTCTCGTTGCACGTGGTCCAGCAGGGCTCGTTCGCCCGCGGTGACGGGCGGCGAGCGGTCGACGTCGAGGGTGCCGACCGAGACGGCGCGGGCGGTCGTCGGGTGCACCCGCAGGTGCGCGGCGAGGGGCCGGAGGAAGCGACCCTCCGCGCCCTCGACGAGCGCCATGAGGTCGGGGCCGACGGCGCGGCGTGGGCAGGGGCGGACCCGCAGGATGCGGCCGTCGGGCAGCTCCGCGTCGAGCCCCGCGAGCGCGTGGTCGACCGGGTCGGTGAACGGATCGACCGCGCCGGGGCAGCCCGCGTCGACGAACGCGCCGACGGTTCCGTCGAGGGACGGGAGGCGCAGCGACGCGCCGATGGTACGGGCCGCCGCCTCGACCTCGGCGAGCGTGGCCGTCGCGGGAGCGTGCACGAGGAGGCTCTCCGCGTCGGCGGTGGCAGCAAGTGGCAGGGATGCGCGGGGCGCGCCGGGGTGCGGCGGGAGCTCGGGGACGAGGTTGCCGGGGTTGCAGATGCGCTGGGGGTCGAACGCGCGCTGCAGCATGCGCACGACGTCGACGCCGACGCCGAGCTCGGCGCCGAGCCGGGGCGCCTTGCTGCGGCCGACCCCGTGGTGGTGCGAGAGCGTGCCCCCCGCCGCGATCGCGGCCGCGAGCGCGTCGCTCCAGGCCTGGTCGTAGCGCTCCCCCGCGCCCTCGCCGGCCGCGCCCGCGAACGTGAAGTAGATCGAGCAGCCGTCGGGGTAGGCGTGGGAGAGGTGCGCCATCACGAACACGCGACGTCCGAGCGTCTCGCGCACCGAGCGGTAGAGCTCGCCGAGGCGCGACCACGGCGCGGCGACCTCCATGGTGTCGATGAAGAGGCCGGCGCGGATCGAGGGCGGCTGCCGGTAGGAGACGGCGTAGCGGTGCACGAGCCAGCGCTGCGCCGGGCCCTCGCCGAGGTCCTTGCCCTTGTTGCGCAGGAGCGCCCGGGCCGCGTCGACGCCCGCATGCACCTCGTCGGAGGTGCCCTCGAACACGAGCACGAGCATCGCGTCGAAGCGATCGCCGGGCACGTGGCCCTCGAGCGCGTCGATCAGGCCGTTGAGGGCGGCGGGCGACGAGAGCACGCCGCGGAGGGCGCGGGCGCTCGCCCCGGGCGCGGTCGGGCCGCTCTTGCTGGCGTGCTTCTTCACGCCGCCCATGCGCGCGATGGCGGCGTCGAACGGGTCGTAGAGCCGCGCGACCGCGGGGCGGAGGCCCGCCTGGAACAGGGTGCGGATCGCCTCCCAGCCCTCCTCGGTGGTGCGAAACGCGTAGCTCGCGAAGCCCTGGGCGGCGGGGGCCGCGTGCAACCGCAGGCGCGCCGAGGTGATCACACCGAGCGTGCCCTCGCTGCCGATCACCAGCGGGACCAGATCGCCGCCCCGCCGCCGCCGGTGGAGCCGCGAGACCTCGCCGCGCCCGTCGACCAGCTCGAGGTCGACGACCATGTCCTCGATCTTGCCGTACTTGCCGCTGGCCTGGCCGGCGCCGCGGGCCGCGACCCAGCCGCCCACGGTGCTGCACAGGATCGACGAGGGGAAGTGCCCGATGGTGAAGCCCTGCCGCTGCACGTCCTCTTCGAGGGTGATCCCCATCGCGCCGGACTCGACGTCGAGCGTCGGGGCCTCGCGGTCGAAGTCGCGCCAGCGCTGCATGCGCTTGAGATCGAGCACCACGGTGCGGGTGTCGGGCAGGATGCCCCCGCACACGCCGCTCCCGGCGCCGTACGGCACGAGCGGCACGCCCTCGGCCGCGCAGAAGCGCACGACGCTCGAGACCTCCTCGGTGGTGGTCGGCCAGACGACGCACGCGGGGCGCTCGCCGGCGGGGCGCCCCTCGCGGAGCGCGAGGAGGTGGCGCGGCCAGAGGTCGCGCGCGTAGGCGACGCGGTCGGCCTCGTCCTCGGAGGTGCGGACGCCGGTCTGCTCGGCGATGGCGCGGGAGAGGTTCATCGGCTTCCCTGCTTGGCTTCTTCCCAGTAGCGGTCCATCTGCTCCAGCGTGGGGTTCGCGGCGAACCCGCCGTGCTCGCGGACGCGGCGCTCGACGTGCGCGAACCGCGTCGTGAACTTGTCGATGGTGCGCCGGAGCGCGCCCTCGGCGTCGACCCCGGCCGAGCCCTCGGCGGGCAGGTGGCGGGCGAGGTTCACGAGCGCGAAGAGCGTGTCGCCGAGCTCCTCCTCGATGGCCCGCGGGTCCTTGTTCGCGATGGCCTCGTCGAGCTCGCGCAGCTCCTCGGTCACCTTGGCGCGCGGCCCCTCGGCGTCGGGCCAGTCGAAGCCCACGCGGCCCACCTTCTCGCCCACACGCTGGGCGCGGGTGAGGGCAGAGAGCGAGCGGGGCACGCCGTCGAGGAGGCCGCGGTCACCTTTCTCGACGGTCTTCTGCTTCTCCCAGTTGCGCAGCACCTCGGCCGCGTCGCCCACGGTGACGTCGCCGAACACGTGGGGGTGGCGGCGCACGAGCTTGTCGACGATCCCGGAGACGACGTCGTCCGGGCCGAACTGCCCCTCGCGGCGGCCGACCTCGGCGAGGAACACCACCTGGAGCATCAGGTCGCCGAGCTCCTCGCGCAGGTGGGTCGGGTCCTTGGCCTCGATGGCGTCGACGACCTCGCAGGCCTCCTCGACGACGTAGCGCTTGATGCTGTCCGGGGTCTGCTCGCGATCCCAGGGGCAGCCGTCCTTGGCGAGCAGCCGGCGCATGACCGCGACCAGGCGCGGGAGGTTCTCCCCGATCTGGCGATCGAGCGGGAGGCGCGGCGCCTCGGCGGTCGGGTCGGGCAGGGCGACGTCGGCCGCCAGCGCGGAGGTCATGTCTTCGGGCACGGAGGAGGAGAACCACGGCGGCGCGGGCGAAGAAAGACGGGTTCGACCACTGCCGAGAATGCCCCACCGAGGCGGGCGGGGTGCTAGGTTCCAGGGCCGTGCGGCGCGCTCGAAGCTCCCTCGCGATCGCGCTCGCGCTCGTCGTGGTGCCCTTCCTCGCGCAGCGGCGGGCGGGGGCGCAGGCGGGCGCCAAGCCCCCGAAGCCGGCCCTGTCCGCGTCGGCGTCGAGCGCCTCGGCGTCGGCCGTGGCGTCGACTTCGGCCGTGCCCTCGGCCTCCGTCTCGGCGTCGGCTTCGGCTTCGGCGTCGGTCGCGCCGGAACCCGAGCCCGAGCCGCCGCCCGCGCCCGAGGCCTGCCCGCCCGAGGAGGGGGGCTCCAAGCTCGGCGTGCGCTACGAGCTCGAGTCGGTCCGCATCCGGGGCAACAAGCGCACGCTGAGCCGCGTCATCCTGCGCCACGTCCCGTTCCGACCGGGCGACGAGATCGACGTCGAGGACCCGCGGCTCGAGCTCACCCGCTACCGCCTCCTCGGCACCGGGTATTTCAGCCACGTCGAGATCTCGCTCTCCAAGGGCCCGCGGCGCGGCGTCGTCATCCTCAACGTCGACGTCGTCGAGCGCAACACCATCGTCATCAACGATCTCTGGATGGGGCTCTCGGCCGACGCCTCCGCCGAGGGCAAGTCGCGCCCACTCACCGCGTACGGCGGCGTCGACTTCGCCGAGAACAACTTCCTCGGCACCGGCATCGCCCTCGGCGGCGCGCTCGCGGTGGCCGACCGCCAGAGCGCGTACCGCATCCGCTTCGTCGACCCCTCGTTCCTCGGCAGCAAGTGGATCGTGGGCACCACGCTGCTCTACAACGACGGCCGCGACTTCTTCGGCACGCGCGACGTGCGCTACGAGCCGCCGCCGGGGGAGACCGAGACCACCGACTACGCGGTGCTCAAGTACCGCCGCTTCGGCGGCGAGATCGCCCTCGGGTACGACCTCTCCACCTCGGTGCGGTTCCGCGGCGCGTTCCACCTCGACGCCATCGACGCCGAGATCCCGCGCGCGGCCTCCCACCGCCGCGGCCTCGACATCGAGCCGATCGACTTCCACCTGCTGCCGAACCGGTCGTACCTCACGTTCTTCTCGGTCGAGCTCGACCACGACACCCGCGACGACCCGTTCCTGCCCACGCTCGGCCGGCACGTGGAGGTGGGCGCCGACTTCGGCGTGCCCACCCTGGCCAGCGACTACACGTTCCTGCGGCTGCAGGTGCACGGGAGCTTCTGGTTCCCGCTCGGTCGCGGCCACGTCCTGCGCCTCGACGGCTTCCTCGGCTCGGCGTTCGGCGACGCGCCGTTCTTCATGCGCTTCTTCGTCGGCGACCTCTCGGACTTCCTCCCGGATCGTGTCCTCGACCTCAACTTCGACCGGCGGCCGGCCCCCTCGCTGCTGCGCACCAACGTGGTCGAGATGCGCTACGAGGAGCTCGCGGCGCGCGCGCTCGCCGAGTACCGCATCCCGCTCTACCGCGGCACCCGCTCGATCTACGGCATCGATCTCTACGGCTCGGCGGGGTTCTTCCTCCTCGGCAGCCGGCGCGACGTGACCGACCCGGCGCGCGGCTACAGCGGCTTCTCGCGGGTGCCGCTCGACCTCAACTTCAACCTCGGGGTGCGCATCAGCACCAACGTCGGGGGCTTCACGCTCTCGCTCGCCAACTCGATCGGCTTCCTGCCGATCCGCACGGGGGCGGCGCCGTGAAATCGCGGGCCCTGGCCCTCGGCCTCGCGGCGGGGCTCCTCACGACGACGGCGGTGGCGCAGCTCGGCGTGCGCAAGGCCACCTTCAGCTGGGGCGGCGAGAAGAAGGACATGCTGCGGGGGACCTTCGAGTTCAAGGACGCGCTCGACAACGCGACCATGAAGGCGAAGATCTCCAAGGGCACCACGGTCACCGTGCTGATGCGCGGCTACGTCATCCCGAACGGCGGCGGCGACCCGATCGTGCTGACCGCGCACACCTGCACGTTCGTCTACGACCTCTGGAACGAGGTCTTCAAGGTGAGTGTCGACGGCGGCGTGGCCAAGTCGAAGATCAACATGATCGGCGTGCACCGCGCGTGCACGGAGCTCGTGGACCACCCCATCGCCGAGCGCTTCCGGCTCAAGAACGGGGCCTCGTCGTACTACCTCGCGGTGAAGGTCGAGGTGAACCCCACCGACGAGAAGAAGATCGCCCAGATCAAGGCGTGGGTGACGCGGCCCGCGGGCGCCACGGGCGGCATCAGCCTCGGCGACGCGCTGTTCTCCACGTTCGTCGGGCTGTTCATGAAGAACATCCCCACCGCGGACTGGACCGTGGATTTCCGGACGGCGGCGTTCCCGCCCTGACCGCCTTGGGATCACGGAACCGTTCGGGCCAGGCGGAAGCCGTAGCTGGGAGCCCGGAAGAAGTTGGGGGTTCCCAGGTGTGCCGAGGCGCGACACATCGCGGAGGGAGAGACCGCGTTGCCACCACGCAGATGATTGTTGGCTTTCCCCGTGAAGATCCCCGGCGGAATCGTCCCGAATGGGTCGGTGAGCGCCTCGGTGCCGTACCCGAGGCCGTTGTAGGGGTCGTGCACCCACTCGGCCGCGTTGCCGAGGACGTCGTAGAGGCACCACGGGTTCGGCGGCTTGCGCCCCACGCGGTGCGTCCGCGCCCCCGCGTTGAAGCAGTACCAGCCCACCGACTCGAGGGCGGCGTCCTCGGCGCAGTCGGTCGTGAGGTGGGGAGTGATCGGGCCGGAGTAGAACGCGGTGAGCGTGCCCGCGCGCGCCGCATACTCCCACTCGGCCTGGGTCGGCAGGCGATATCCGCGGCACGCGTACGCGTCCGCCGCGGTGAGGCTCACCGACTTGCACGCCATCCCGTACCCCATGGCCTTGGTGCAGTCGTGCAGCTCGAAGCACTTCGGCAAGCCCTCGGCGGCAGACTTGCGATTGGCGAACTCGAGCACCTCGAACCACGTGACGTTGCCGACGGGGCAGTCTGCCGCGATGCAGTCTCCGACGCTGCCCTCGTCGCCGGAGGGGTTCACGGGCACGTGCGCCAGCCAGTCGGCCTGCGTCGCCTCGAACTGCTGGAGCAGGAACGCACGGGTCAGGGTCACACTCACCCGGTTCTCCGAGTTCGGGTTGCGGAACCGCTCGTCGGGGTCCGAGCCGAGGAGGAACGTGCCCGGCTCGATCCGGCACCACCCGCCCTCGCACGCCTTGGCGGCGGCTGCCGTGCACGGCCGCACCGGTCCGTCGTCCGCGGGCGTCCCGTCGTAGGTGGCGATGGAATCGCCTCGAGCGCCCGTCGTGTCCGGCGTGACGCCTTGCTCCAGCGCCGCGTCGCTCGGAACGTCCGTCGCGGTGGCAGCGCCCGACCCACACCCGAGCGCGCCTCCGACCACGAGCAGTGCCAGGACGATCATGTTCATGGAGAACATCCCCACCGCGGACTGGACCGTGGATTTCCGGACGGCGGCGTTCCCGCCCTAGATGGTCTTCGCGGGGAAGTACTTGCTCTTGATCTTCACGAAGCACGCGCGGTGTGAGACGAACGGCTCCACCGGGCAGTAGTAAGCCTTGCGATTGAGCCAGGTGTCTGGCCACAGGTGGAGCTCGGTGGACTCGTACTTCGGCCCGAAGCCCGAGCAGCCGGCGCCGTCCTTCTGGGCCTTCTGGAACAGGGTGCTGCCGAGCCAGCGACCCAAGGCCACGCAGTCGGTCGGGTCCATGGTCTTGGTGCGCAGGGGGAAGCCGCCACCTTCGAGGGAGACCACGCAGGTGTAGGGGTCGAAGCGGAAGATCTCGTGGCAGGTGGAGGCGCCGCACTCCTCGCGCTGGTAGGTCACGTCGCGCACCGACTTGGGGTCGGTCGGCCCGACGTCGCCGAAGCAGTCGAGCGCAGGGGTCGGGTCGGGCGGCGGATCGGTGGGGCCGCCGTCGACGGCGGGCCCGAGGTCGACGGCCACGTCGCTCGACAAACCGGCGTCGGTGAGGAGGGTGTCGGTGGGGAGGGTGTCGAACGAGGCGGTGTCGAGCGCGAGCGGGGCGTCGTCGAGGGCGAGGGCGTCGCCAGCGTCGTCCGTCGCGAGCACGCGACCCCCGCAGGCCGAGAGGGAGACCAGGAGCAAGCAAGCGAGCGAGCGCATGGGGGCAGCGTAGCGCGTGGGGGCGTGACGAACTCGGCGCGAGCGCGGCGGTCAGCGCTCGAAGCGGGCGACCTCGGGGCCGGAGGCGCCCCCCTGCGGATCCGTCGGCTTGAGCGAGACCGACGTGCCGCCGCGACAGTCGGCGACGAGCAGCGGCGCCTTGATCTCCACTGCGCCGAGCACCAGCGGGTCGGGTCCGAGCTCCACGACCTCGGGGCGGATGGCCTGCATCCCGGCGGGGCACAGGTTGGGCCACTTGTCCTGGGGCCACGCCTTCACCGGGCGGGTGATCGGCGCGCCGCTCGCCGGCGTGAACACCACCTTGTCCGCGGCGACCGTCACCGAGAGGCCCGCGTGCGCGCCGCTCTTGCACTGCAGCGTGCCGGGCTCGAGCTTGACCAGCTTGGCGCCGCAGCCGGCGAGGAGGACGAAGGCGAGGGGGGCGAGCCGCATGGCGGCATCGTCGCCGCGCGCGACGGCGGAGGCAATCACTCGACAAGGCGTCGGCGAGCGCTGCTCCTCGGCTCGACTCACAACGCCGACAGCACCGCGACCGCGATGCCCACGGCGACGAGCGCCAGCGCGAGCAGGATGACCCGGATCAGCAGCATCTGATCGAAGCTCTCGAGCGCCTTGATCAGGTGCGGCACGTCCTGTCCCTGGGAGGTCGTGACCTTCTTCAGCGACTGCGACGCGGTGATGAGCAGGATGCCCATGGCCACGTTCACGATGAGCGAGAGAATCGACGAGTTCTTGCCCACGAGGCGGCTCAAGCCCTCGAGGATCAGGATGCAGCCGAGCACGAGGGTCCACGTCGCCGCTCCGTTGAGCGTCACGTTCTCGCTCTCGCTGAACTCGTACCCGTTCTGCGGCGGCGGGGCGGGCGGATACGGCCCCTGCGGGTACTGCGGCGGTCGGGGATCCTGACCCGGGAACTGCGGCGGCTGGTACGGCTGCATGGTCAGTTGCCCCCGAGGGTGAAGCCGATGGCGAGGCCGGCGATGGTCGCCAGGATGGCGACGACGGCTTCGATACGGACGGCGTGGGTCAGCTTGCCGATCGCGCCGAGCATGTGGGGGATGTCGTTGCCCTGGGTGTCGACCACCTGCTTGAAGGCGCTCCCTGCGGCGGCGTAGAAGCCACCGGAGACGATGGGCTGCAGCGCGGCGACGGCGATCGTGGCGCCGACGGGGAGGCCGAAGGGACCGGGCAGGACGACGATCACGATCACCCCGGCCGCCAGCATGAGGAGCCCGATCACGATCGACATCACCCCATAGAGGCGGGCCCGGCCCCCGAGGCGGCCGATGACCGCGTTCTCGGTCTGGGTGAACTCGTAGCCACTGCCCGCCGCGTGCCCAGGCTGCTGCCCGGGCGGTCCCCACCCCTGTTGCATGTCCGTACCCTCCTGCGCCGACCCTATCAGAGTGGACGACTCGTCGACGTTGCGGCGGACGATGGGCGCGAAATCGGCGGGCCATGAGCGCAGAACCGGCGGGCGACGAGCGTGCGCGGGAGCTTTCGGGGGTCGGTTGCGGGGCCTCCTCGGTCAACGCTTCCGGGTCGCGGTCTTCTTCGACTTCGCGGTCTTCTTCGACGCGGGCTTGCTCTTGCCGCGAGACTCCGGGCTCGGCTTCTTCGCGGTCTTCGGGACGGTCGCCTTCTGGAGCTTCGCGCGGAGATCGGCGAAGACGCTCGCGGGGTGGTCGTCGGTGATCTCGCCGGCGCCGTCCCAGCGTCCGGACTCGAGCAGCTCGACGTAGGCTTGCATCGCTTCGCGAAGGCTGGTCCCGAGGACGACGAAATCGCACTCGGTGACGAGCGTGATGAGCTGTCCGGCCGTGCCGTTCTTGCCCGGGGCCAGATCGAGGTAGGTGTTGTCCTGATCCCAGTGGCGATTGCCCGCGATGGGGATTCGCCCGGGGTGGAACACCACGTTCGCGATGCGGCCCTTGTCCATCGTGCGGCCGGCGGGCGCGTCGGGCTCGTCCCATTCGCGCTCTTCGCGGTACTGGGCGACGACCTCCTCGAGCGGGGCCATGCGGTCGCAGCCCGGCATCCAGGGGAAGCGAGTCTCGTCGTCGGCCTCGCTGCTCTCGAGGCCGTCGTGTGCGAGGAGCGACTCGCGGTAGTCGGCAGGCAGCGACACACCGAGGGTGGCCTCTGCACGTGCGATGGCGTCGGCGCTCACCGGCGGGCGCAAGGTGAAGGCCATGGAGGGCGCGTGTTGCCTGGCCCATTTCGCGAGGCGTGCCCAGAGCTCCTTCATCGCCGGACCAGCCGTCGCCGGAACGGCGGGCGCGGGCTTCGGCTTGGCTGCGGGGGCGGGGCTCGCGGTCTCGAGACCTGCCGTGGCAAGCGCGTTCGCGAAGGCCGGCTGCTTCTTCAGACGGGCGACGACCGCCTTCGTCTGCGCCTGGCCCTGCCGGTTCGCGAGCACGCGCACGGTGAGGGCCGGGTGGTGCTTCGCGAAGAGATCGATCGCCTCGAGCACGCGGATGTCGAGCTTCGTCTTGGCGGGGAGCTCCGGCAGGCTGGAGACGGCCGTGAGCTCTACGGGGTCGTCGCTCCCGAAGCCGATGGCGCTCACCTTGAGGAGGAGCGTGAGCGCGTCTTCGGACCCGAGCTTCGCCAGCGCGGGCGCGATCTCCCAGGCGTTGACGTCCATCTCGCCGTTGCGGACGTGCCCCGCGAACCAGGGGAGCATCGCCGCCCCGAAGCGGTCGACGAACGCCGCGGCATCGTAGAGCGGCCGCCCGAACTTCCAGTGCAACAGGTGGCCGATCACTTCCTTCGGATCGTCGAGCGACAGCAGGGCCGCCTGCAGATCGTGAGAGACGGCGACGTCCTTCTCCTCGTCCGGTGTGCGCCCTTCGTGCACGGGCGCCCCCGGATAGCGCTTCACGCCCTTCAGGAGCTTCCGCGCGACGTCGATGGGGAGGAGCCCGCGCGCATCGGTCGGCCGGCCCGCATGTGCAATCTGCGCCCTCACGACGGGGGTGGGAGAAGTCATGGCTGCGAAGCGAGTCTACCTCGTCTTCGTCCCCGCCTCCCAGCGGCTCACTCGACGATGTGCACGAGCTCGATCTCGAAGATCAGCGTGGCGTGGCCGGGGATCTTGGGGGGCGAGCCGGCTTCGCCGTACCCGAGGCGCGGCGGGATCACGAGCTTGCGCTTGCCGCCCTTCTTCATGCCGATCACGCCGAGCTCCCAGCCGCGGATGACCGTGCCGTTGCCGACGATGAACGAGAACGACTTTCCGGCGTCCTTCGAGCTGTCGAACACCGTGCCGTCGGTGAGCTTGCCCGTGTACTCGACCGAGATCGCGGAGCCCTTCCTGACCGCGGGGCCCGTGCCCTCGACGAGGTCGGTCGACTCGAGGGTGTCCGAGGGGGCGCTGCTCGCGCTGCCGGACGACGCCGTGGTGGGCGCGGGCTCCTTCGGCGGGGCCACGGGCGGCGTGCAGGCGACGGCCAGCCCCAACGCGAGGGAGGAAGCCAGCGAGACGGCGAAGAAGGCGCGCATGCGGCGACCGTAGTGGCGAAGGCGGGCGCTGGCGAGCCTCGCGTCCAACCGCCCTCCGTGGAAGGCTCGCGCCCATGCGCGCGCTCGTCTGCACGGAGCTCACCGGCCTCCCGGGCCTTTCGGTCCAGGACCTCCCTTCGCCTCCGCTCGGCCCCTCCGAGGTGCGGATCCGGGTGCGCGCGGCGGGCGTGAACTTCGGGGACACGCTGGTGATCCGCGGGGCCTACCAGGAGAAGCCCGCGCTGCCTTTCGTGCCGGGGAGCGAGGCCGCGGGCGAGGTTCTCGAGGTCGGTGCGGACGTGCGCGCGTTCGCGGTCGGCGACCCGGTGGTCGCGATGCTGCGCACCGGCGCGTTCGCCGAGGAGGCGGTGGCGCCGGTCGGCCGCGTGCACCGGCTGCCCGAGGGCGTGGACTTCGCGGTGGGCGCGGGGTTCCCGGTCGCGTACGGCACGGCGCACGTGGC